>DTUY01000369.1:13574-43273 GCA_012963885.1 Candidatus Poribacteria bacterium
TAAGGGGATTAATAGATGGAATTGATGTTTCAAAAAGAAGACCTCTCGAAGTATCTTCAGATGCTACAAGGTGTTGCTTCAGGTCGGAACACCTTGCCGATCCTTTCAAATATACTTATTCGTGCTGGAAATGGGAAGATTGAGATGGCAGCAACGGATCTTGAAGTTGGTATCAAAGTCAATGTTCCTGGTGAGATCACTGAAGAAGGCGATATCACCGTGCCTGCCAGAAAACTTGCCGAAATTGTGCGGGAATTGGCATCTGAGCATGCTGTAAAACTCGTTACGGTTGAAAACGATCGCGTTCAAGTTGAATCCGGTGATGGGGTTTATAAAATTGTTGGCATGCCTGCAGATGATTTTCCGCCAATGCCAGAAATTGATGGTGATTCCTTTACTATTAGTGGAGAACTGCTGATTTCAATGATTGATAAGACGGAGTTTGCCGCTTCTACTGAGGAGGCTCGATATTTTCTGAATGGTCTTTATTTTAGCCTTACATCTGAGTTGACAAAAGTGGTTGCGACTGATGGACGCAGGCTTGCTGTTGCTTCGAGTGAAACACTGCTAGCGGACGAGGATGAGGGAAATTCGATTGGTGTCATCGTCCCACTCAAAGCGATAAAGGAAATTGCCAAGATTTTTGTTGAGTCACCGGAAGTTAAGATATCGCTCAAAGAAAATCAGATTCTTTTCGCAGATGATGATGCAACCTTAGTCTCTCGACTTGTTGATGGTGAGTATCCCCAGTACGAGAAGATTATTCCGGATTCGAATGAAATAGAAATAGGAATTGTTGTTGATAGCGATAAAATTTCAGGATCTCTTCGGCGTGTTTCTCTGTTTTCCAACCCCAAGAATCGGTTGTTGCGGGTTGATGTTAAAAGTGAGACAATGAGGGTTTCAGCGAAAAGCCCGGAATTTGGCGAAGCATTTGAAACACTCGAAGTTTCCAGTGCTAATGGTGAGATAGATATCGGTTTTGATGCACAGTACATTAAAGAAGCCCTCGCGCACATTGGTTCGGGTGAGATCCTTTTCGAGTTCAAAGACGCGTTAAGCGCAGTCACGATTAGACCAGTTGAATCGGAAGATCATCTCTGCCTTATTATGCCGATGCGGCTCGATGCTTAGCTTGAGACCTTCAGGAAATTGCTTCAGTGCCGCCGCCTCTTAATTTCTGACTGTATCTTGGTACTGAGGTAACTGTAGGGTATGCGATTAAATAGTCTCGTGTTGCGGAATTTCAGGAATTATGCTGATTGTGAAATCGAGTTTCCTGACCGCGTTAATCTGGTTGTTGGGAAGAACGCGCAAGGAAAAACCAATCTTCTCGAAGCAATCCATTTCATCAGCACATCCAAGTCTCACCGAACTTTCCTTGATGATGAATTAATTAAGCATGATGATAACTGGTTTTATCTTCGTGCGTGCATTGCGAATTCCCAGAATGGCGATGTTTGTGATGTCGATGAAATGAAAGTTGAGGTATCTAAAGAACTTCGCGGAAACAAAAAGTTTAAGGTTGATGGAAGTGTAATTCCAAAAATTTCGGCATGGATAGGGCGTTTTCAAGTTGTTTTTTTTGCTCCTGAGTCGCTTTCTTTGGTCAAGGGCGCTCCGGTTGGGCGTCGCCGTTTTCTTGATACGCTTATTTCTCAAATAGATAGATCTTATTTGAGTCAACTTCAGAATTACCAGGTTACGCTAAAACAACGAAACCAACTCCTTAAGCAGATTCGTCCAAACTATGTAGAAAAGAGTTTGCTTGGACCTTGGGATGGATTGCTTGCTGAGGATGGTGTGTCAATTGCCAAGACACGATCGTCTGTCATCCAGGCTTTAAGAATTCATGCTTGTGAAAAGCATGAAAATTTGAGCGATAATTGTGAGAGATTGGATGTCGTGTATCGTCCTTCAGTTGGTGAAGTTGTCGATTTACCGAGAGATGATGCTATCAAACAGTTTCTTGCTAAGCTTGAAGGTGCCCATTCGACAGACTCTATGAGAGGAACGACATCGGTTGGTCCGCACAGGGATGATTTTGATTTGATGGTACAAGGTCAGGAAGACTCAGTTTTTTATGAAGCAAAATCGTACTGTTCACAAGGCCAACAGCGTACAATTGCAGTTGCACTCAAGTTAGCTGAACTTGAGGTTCTTCGAGAACATAGCGGTTCAGCTCCTGTTGTCATGTTGGATGATGTCCTCTCTGAACTTGACAGTGTGCGGTCAAAGATGCTTTTTGATTTACTCGAAAATCTTGATGTTCAGACTTTTATTACTATGACCGAAATGGAAATGTGGTTGAGTCCGCATAAGGATTGCCACATTGTTAGAGTCCAAAATGGAGAAATCATTTAAAACTATAGAGAGATTAGATCAAGTTGTAAAGAATTTGATTCAAGACTATGGTTACGATTCAAAAATTGAAGAGGTTCGAGTGTTTTCGGTTTGGAAAGATACTGTTGGAGGGTTTATTGCCAGAAATACAAAACCTTCTTCACTAATTGATGGGAAGTTCTGTATTTGGGTGAAGAACAGTGTGCTTCTTTCTGAACTCCACCTGCTCAGCAGTAATCTAATTGAAAAAATAAATTCTAAAATCGGTAAAGATGTCGTCAAAGAACTGAGGTTCCAATTTAAACAATTTTCCTGTTGTAGTCAGGAAAATCAACCTCAGAGAACAGCGGAGATTAATTCTGAAATTGATGAAATTGAAATAAGTCAAGAAACTTCTCAGAAAATTAATGAAGCTATACAAGATGTTGAAGACGCGGAGCTGAAAAGGGTTTTGAGACGCGTTTTTGAAAAAATGGGTAAGCGAAACCTCCGCACTGTAAGCCAGCTATCGTCTGAAAGGAGATAAAAATGTCAGAAGCAATGTCTTACTCAGCAAAGGATATTCAGGTTCTTGAGGGGCTCGAAGCAGTTCGAAAACGTCCGAGTATGTTTATCGGAAGCACGGGGCCATCAGGGCTTAATCATCTGATAACTGAGTTGGTAAATAACTCCGTTGATGAAATTGCAGCGGGCTTCGGATCCGAAGTTGAGGTCATTCTCCATCTAGATGGTACGGCAACAGTTCGTGATGATGGTCGGGGTATTCCAATCGGTAAGCACGAAAGTGGAGTTTCTGCTCTGGAGGTAGTGATGACGACACTTCATGCGGGCGGGAAGTTTGATGGACGAGAGAATGTTGGTTATAAAACTGCAGGAGGACTTCATGGAGTAGGGGCTTCATGTGTGAATGCTCTCTCGGAATGGGTAAGAGTTCAAGTTAGACAAAAAGGCAAGGTGTATCAACAACAATACGAGCGCGGGATTCCTCAAACTGGTGTTGAGGTTGTCGGAAAAAGCCGAAAAACAGGAACTATTACGACCTTTGCACCAGATCCAGAAATTTTCGAAACAGTTGGGTTCAGTCATGATTTTGTGGCGGAATGCTTACGTGAACTTGCATTCTTGAACCGCGGGATAAAAATTGTTTTTCGTGATGAAACGGTGCTTGAGGAGGGAAAGCCCAAAGAGTATGTTTTTGAATATGAAGGTGGTATTTCTTCATTTGTTCTTCACCGCAACCAAAATAAAGAGGTCATTCATAACCCCCCGATATCAATTGCGGGTACTCGTGACGATGTGTTTGTTGACATTGCTTTGCAATATACGACAAGCTATTCGGAAAACATATTTTCATATGCGAATAATATTCGAACCAGCGAAGGCGGTTTTCATGAAAGCGGGTTCAAAAGTGCACTAACCCGGACTTTTAACATATATGCTAAAGAAAATAATCTCCTGAAAAGTGGGAAAATAACACTTTCTGGTGATGATATTCGTGAAGGGATGACATCTGTTGTTAGTGTCAAATTGTCTGAACCGCAATTTGAAGGTCAAACTAAATCAAAGCTTGGGAACACACAGGTTGAAGGTATTGTTCAGGGGTTTGTTAATGAAAAATTAAAGGCATACTTGGAAGAGAATCCATCAGTTTCGAGGAAGATTATTCAGAAGAGTATACAAGCAGCGGAAGCACGTGAGGCTGCGCGAAAGGCCCGTGAGGTAATTCGTCGAAAAGGGGTACTTGATGGAGCTTCGATGCCTGGAAAGTTAGCGGATTGTTCAGAACGAGATCCAGCTTTTTCGGAGGTCTTTTTAGTTGAAGGGGACTCAGCCGGCGGTACGGCCAAGCAAGGGCGTGACCGAAGGACACAGGCAATCTTACCTCTCCGTGGTAAAGGGATTAACGTCGCCAAAGCGAGACTTGACAAAGTGCTAAAGAACGACCAGGTTATCGATATTATCACCGCACTTGGAACTGGAATTGGTGAGGAAGATTTCGATATTGAAAAGCTTAGGTATGGTAAGGTTGTAATTATGGCGGATGCTGATGTTGATGGTGCGCATATTCGCACACTCTTACTGACATTCTTTTTTCGTCAGATGCCGCAGCTTATATTTGATGGCCATCTTTATATTGCGCAGCCGCCGCTGTACCAAATTCGTAAAGGAAGGAGAGCACAATACTTTTATGATGAAAAGGATATGCGTGAGTTCCTGTTACAGTCATCATTAGACACAACCGAACTTACAAATGTGCGGCGTAAAAAACCATACACGCCAATTCAGTATGACAAAGTTATCCGTCTTATTCAAAATGTGGATTTGGTATTGAGCGAGATTGGAACTAAGGGGATTGATAAGGAGCGAATTTTCGACCAGTTTTTTGGTGGTGTGGAGAAGGTTAAACTGCTATTCATTGAGACTGATCAACGGGCTTTCTATTGCTTTGAGGATGATGATGTTGAGCAACTGATTGCAGAAAATAGTAGCCCTCATCTGGAAATCGTAGATCCTGACGATGGTGTTGAGGCGGACTTCAATGGTGGAACTGAGAGTGTCATCACCGACGCATCTGATATCAAAGAATTGAACCAGTTGGAAACTGTAATCAAAGATCTGGAGAGCTTTCAAGTAATGCCACAGGATTTTCTGGCACGTAATCGGGCGAATGGAGGATCAAATTTAGCTGAATCTCATGTTTTCGCTTTGTCTGAAAAGGATCGACAACCGATCCATTCCGGTACCACGCAGGAGTTGCTCCAAAATATTATGACAGTTGGGCAACGTGGTATTAATATTACACGTTACAAAGGGCTCGCTGAAATGAACGCCGAACAACTCAAGGAGACGACGATGGACATTGAGAAGCGCATTTTGTTGCAAGTTAAAATGGAGGATGCTCTTGAAGCTGACCGGATGTTTACATTGTTGATGGGAGATAATGTTGAGATGCGTCGTGACTTTATCGAGAGGTATGGTAGTCAGGTTCAACTCGATATCTATGGTTCATAAGACACCTGAATTTGAGGGAATAGAGAAGGACGTAAAGAAATATGAAGTCACCGCATAACCGCGAAGGTGAACAGATTCAGCCTCTCTACATTGAGGATGAGTTGAAAAAATCGTATTTGACATACGCTATGAGTGTCAATACCAACCGGGCTATTCCTGATGTTCGGGATGGGTTGAAACCTTCAACGCGCCGCATTATTTACGCTATGGGAGAGATAAATCTCACTTCAAATCGCTCACACGATAAATGTGCCGCTGTGGTTGGTGAGGTCATGAAAAATTATCATCCACATGGGGATGGACCAATCTATTCTACCCTGGTTGGTTTAGTTCAAGAATTTGCAATGCGGTATCCGATTGTTGATGGTCAAGGGAATTTTGGATCCATTGATGATGATCCAGCTGGTGCAATGCGGTACACTGAATGTCGATTGACAAAGATTGCAGATGAAATGCTGGCTGATGTTCATAAAGGGACAGTCGATTTTCAACCCAATTATAAGGAATCTACCAGTGAGCCAACAGTTCTTCCCGCACTTTTGCCAAATTTGATACTTAATGGGACAACCGGGATTGGGGTAGGTTATTTAACTCGTATTCCACCCCACAATTTGAATGAGGTTGTGGATGGGATTCTACTACTTCTCGAAAATCCGGAGGCGTCGATTGACGAATTGATGGAGTTCATTCCTGGTCCAGACTTTCCTACCGCTGGCATAATTGTTGGTCGAGAAGGTATTCGTGATGTTTACAGTACAGGCCGTGGTTCAATTCTCGTTCGTGCGAGGGCCGTTGTTGAACGCCGTCAAGATGGTAGGGAGCAAATTATTGTCACCGAAATGCCATTTCAGGTTAAGAAAAATCAATTGCTGATGAAGATGTATGATTTGGTGTCCAGCAAAACAATTACTGGTATTTCGGATATTCGAGATGAGTCTGACAGAGATATACGAGTTGTCATTGATCTGAAGCGTGGTGAAATTGCACAGGTCATACTAAATCAACTCTTTAAGCATACCCAGATGCAGTCAAACTATAGTGCCATTATGCTTTGTTTAGTTGAAGGCTTACCGAAGGCACTCACACTCCCGCAAATATTGGCCTACTATATTGAGCACCGACGCGGAGTGGTTCGAAGACGGACACAATTTGAATTGAGTAAGAGTGAGAGTCGAGCGCATATTCTGGAAGGTTATCGAACGGCGCTAAGCAATATTGAAGAAATCATAGAAACTGTGCAGACAGCCGATTCACCTGAATCCGCTAAGGATCTCTTGATTGTGAATTATGAGTTCTCCGAAGTTCAAGCGAGCGGAATTCTGACGATGACCCTTCGTCAACTTACTGGGCTTGAAAGACAAAAAATCAATGATGAATATACTGATTTGATTGCGCTCGTTGCAGAGTTGAGGGCAATTCTTGACAGTGAATTGCTGGTAACTGATATTATGAAACAGGAACTTCTAGAACTTAAAGAAAAATATGGGGATGAACGTCGTACTGAAATTGCCGGTGCGGTCAAAGATTTTGATATTGAAGATTTAATTGCAGATGAGGAGATGGTGGTAGTAGTTTCTCATTCCGGATACATCAAACGTATACCGAGTGATACCTATCGACAGCAACACCGTGGTGGAAAAGGTATCATTGGCATGGGAACTAAAGATGATGATTACATTGAGCATATTTTTATTGCTTCCGCTCATCAGTACATTTTGTTTTTTACTGATTATGGCAAATGTTATTGGCTCAAAGTGTTTGAAATTCCGGAGGGTAGCCGAACCGCACGGGGACGAGCGATCGTCAATCTGCTGAGGATTGAAGGAAATGAGCAGGTTACCACGTTTGTCCCTATACGTGAATTCGATCCGGAGAAGTTTGTTTTCATGGCGACCGAAAACGGCACAGTTAAGAAATGCAGTCTGGAGGTATTTAGCAGGCCATATTCTGCTGGGATTATTGCAATTAATCTGGTGGGTGAGGATCGGCTTGTTGGTGTGGAACTTATGGAGAAGGATTACCATATTGTATTGGTTACTAAGAAAGGGATGTCGATTCGTTTCAGCGAAGATGGCGTTCGGAGTGTGGGGCGGCCCGCACAAGGTGTGCGTGGTATTCGTCTTGCTGGGGATGATAAGGTTGTTGGTATGGTTACTGCTGCTGAGGAAAACAGCACCGTGCTTGTCGTAACTGAAAACGGTTATGGAAAGCGTACATCACTAGATGCATACCGACGACAATCACGTGGTGGTAAAGGGGTCATTACTGTTAAGACCAGTAAACGAAATGGAGATGTTGTTGCTGTTAAGATGGTTAAAGATGGTGATGAACTGGTTATCATTAGCTCGAGTGGCATGGTAACTCGGATGGGCGTACGTGTTCTGCGGAAGATCGGCCGAAATACGCAAGGTGTGCGGATGATGTCTTTAAATGCTGACGAGGTGGTAGTTGACGTTGGACAGATCCTAGCTGAAAATGAAGGTGAATAAGGAAATCTACGTTCAACAGATTTTTTCGTCGATCGCTAAAAGGTATGATTTTCTGAATTCGCTGCTCAGTTTAAATCTTGATCGATCCTGGCGGGAATTTGCAGTGCAGCTGAGTGGCGCTTCTACAGATAGTAGCGTTCTGGATGTCTGTGCAGGAACAGGTGAATTGGCCGCTGCTTACGCTGAAGCAATTGGTCAACACGCTAGTGTTTTAAGTACTGATTTCTGCTTTAGTATGTTGGCGGTTGGACAAGAAAAGTTTAAAAACCGAAACACCTCCTTTTTTATTCCAATTGAGGCTGACACGCTTAGTCTCCCGTTTCAAGATGATACCTTTGAGATTGTGTCTGTAGGTTTTGGCATCCGAAACGTCTCCCACCTGCAAAAAGGCATTTCCGAAATGATACGTGTTACCATCCCTGGTGGGCGTGTGGTGGTGCTTGAGTTTACACAGCCGGCCGTACCTGTCATTAAGCATGCTTATTATCTTTATTTCAAGAAAGTTTTGCCTTTAATCGGTAACTTGATTTCCAAGAATCGTCATGATGCCTATGGTTATCTTCCCAGTTCGGTGATGGAGTTTCCCGATTGTTATCAACTCAAGATGATTATGGAGGAGTGCGGATTGGTCAATGTTAGCTACTATCTCCGAACATTTGGCATTGTAGCTGTACATGTGGGAAGTAAAAGATGAAAATTGAATACCGAGCCCCACGCAGCGTTAATGAATTGAATGATTCAGTTTATTGCAGTATTTGTTCATTTGAAGGATCGGATAAAAAGTTTTCAGAAGACCATTTCTTTACACTCATCCTAAAAAAAGATCCATGGTTCTGTTTAGATAATACGCGTGCTTGTTTTGTCGATGGGAAGGTAGTAAGTGTTGTACAGATATTTGAACGGCCATTACGGTTGAAAAACTGCGTTTTACGAATGGGAGGGCTTGGTAGTGTTGGTACGCATCCCAATCATCGGCAGAAAGGTTACTCTTCCGAAGTATTGCTCGATATTTAACCTCTGCTGGTTTTGATTATTCGGTTCTTTTTACTGGATATCATTCTCATTATGTCAAGGCGGGTTGGGTTGTTTACCCTAGAAGAATGATGAGCTTTAGTGTGCCGGATAAGATTGAGTCGGTCGATGATAGTATGCAAATAGAGAGATGTGATTTTGAAAGGGATCTACCTAATTTAATAGCGGTCTATGATCAGTTTAATGCAATACGGACAGGAACGATGGTTCGAGATGAGACGTACTGGCAGGTGCAACCCGAATGGCGAGGTCAAGATCCTGATCTCTTCTGGATTGTCAAGCAAGAGGGCAAAATAGCCGCCTATCTAAAAGGTGGAGGATCTATTCGCGAGTTTGGATATCTGCCTGATTGTGAACGGTCAATGATATCGCTTCTCGTCCATTTTTTCAAATATCTGAAATTAGAAGGCATAGAAAATTCCTCCGTTGATGACATTCATGAATCTCAACAGATCTTCGGGGAAATTGGCTGTGAAGTGAGCGAATCCTGCAACAATTCGGCAATGTTTAGGATCACTAACTTTGCGTCGATCCTGCAGAAGGCTACTCTGATTCTGGAAGATCGGCCCCGCAACTCCAATTACTCAGATTGGCAAGGTACTATCCGTATCCGCTATGAGCTTGACGACCAAATGCTGATTATCGAAAACGGTATCATCCAAGTTTCAGCGCCTATCACAAACCCAACCATTGATCTCGACCTCACGCAGATTGAAGTCCTTCAACTTATATTTGGAGATTTCAATACTGATTACGATCTTATTTCCACCCTTTTTCCTCTTGATGAATTGTTGTTGTGGGATCCAGACAATTTTTAAGGCTTAATTGTGAAACGATTTTTTCTCACCTGTTTTATTTTTCTCGTTATAACAGATCTGTTTGCTGTGGAATATCTTCTTAAAATTCCACAAAATTCTGATCGCCAACTTCAGGTTTTGCGAGATCAGTATCAGTTCAAACTGCGTTTTCGCTCCAACAATTTTTCTCTTGTTCAAGCTGTGGAAATTTCTTCGGAGGCGAAAGTTCTAGATCGGATTTCGTCCGATTTTAACTATTATGTCCTGGTAACTCAAGGTTCCAACCGGATTGCTGATATCAAAGAATACAAAATACTGGAAAGATTCGATGGATTCACGTTGATCAAACTGCATGCAGCTTTTGAATCGATGTTGTTTAATATAAGGGGCCATTGTGCAAAGTTGCCGGTCGAAATCCAGTTGCCGCATAATACTGTGGTATTAGCACCAAAGTTGGCTATAACTCCGGAACCATATCAAGAAGCCATTCGTAGTTTATTGCGCCAAGTTGAGGCTAGTGTATGGTTTGATAGAGTTAGAGCTCTTGTACAGAATGAGGATTTACAGCAGCCTGGTCATTTTTTTCGGAGTCGTTATGCGTTACGGGTTCATGGCGCCAAACAGTGGGATGATACGGCCCCACCGGACTATGCCTGTGATAACGCGGCAGATTGGATTGCCAGTCAGTTTGAGAGCTACGGTTTATCGGTGGAATTTGATTCTTTTCAACATACTCGTTCCCGAATTGGTGAGGGAGTTTTGGGTGAATATACCATGTGGAATGTTGTGGCAACGCTCTTGGGGAAAGGATCTAATAGTGATGAGATTTATCTCGTAACAAGTCATTATGATAGCATCGCATCGAAGACGGATAAATGGGAACAGGATTGGAAGGTTTTGCCAGCACCTGGAGCTTCTGACAATGCCTCAGGTATTGCGACTATGATTGAGTCGGCAAGACTTTTGAGTCGGATCGATCTCAATCGAACCGTTCGGTTTGTTGCCTTCTCAGGTGAGGAGCTTTTTCTTCATGGTAGTCGGCACTACCGCCAACTTATAGAGTCACGTGGGGATAAAATTATAGGTGTTATAAATCTTGATATGGTTGGACATGATGGAGGAGGCGAATTAGATCTACATATATTGGGTGATCAGCAATCACAGTGGTTGGTTAAAGCCTTTCAAACTGTAGCCGAACGCTACGATATTGAGGTTGATTTACGTTTAAAAAACGATCCGAGTTTCATCTTCAGCGATCATTCTCCATTCTGGGAAATTGCCATTCCCGCTATTCTCGTTTCTGAAGAATCTTCATTAACTAATCCCACTGAATCAATTGAATATATCCATAGTGAGTTTGATGGACTTAATGTAATCACAGTGCCCTTGGGTGAGCTTGTCCTCAAACTGACAGTTGCAACTATCGCTGAACTTGCTGGTCCAAGTGGTGAGGATTTTATTTTTGAACCAGAACCTAACTCCCCGATTATTCAGAATTTAATTGTTTATCCCAATCCGGTTAATCTCCAGAAAAGTCAGTTCGTTGTGTTGGATTTTTACCTGACACGGCCGGCTGAGGTGCAAGTGACAATCTACTCTTCATCTGCTGAACATGTTTTTACTTCTCAACCGTTTAGCGGTGAAATTGGCAGAAACAACGACTTCGATTGGCGGGGTAAGAACATGAATGGTGCCCGTGTTGCCAGTGGTGTTTATACCTGTTCAGTTACAGCCACTGATAAAGATAATAATTCTCATGTTGTTGATAGCAAAATAGTTCTTATTCAGTAGTGTTTGAAATCTTTGATTTTTCTATCCTGTTGCTTGACAAAAGAAATGGGCTTTGTTAGAATCGGCATTATCTTTACAATACTTTATTAGGTTGCCCTTTATAGAGTTATCAGTATCTTTTAGGTGTACTGGAGGGCTATTTTTTTACGATTGTCAAATTTCAGGAGAAACTAGAAATGTCAAAATTGGTTCCGTTGATAAGTTCAGGGGTGGCAGGTCCTTTGGGAGTTCTTCACCTACCTCGGTTCTGGTGTAAGGTGGTATTGAATGCGAAAGGAAAGCTGGCTGATGGTTATCCAGAATGCGGTGCTGGATATGATCAGATGGTTCTCGATGCGCTAGGCTTGGATCGCGAAGCAACATTAGGTTATCTACACGAGAATGTTCCAACCTATACAGAGTTTGAGAGTTGGGTGTTGAAACAGTCTGGTGGGAGTCTTGATCAGAGTGCTGTTGATGAACTGAATTCGGCCATTCTCGGGTATAATCATGATGATGAAACACGTCAGTCAATTCTATCTGCATCTGGAATTGGAGATGACGGATCAATTTTAGATGCTGTCAATCTGAATAATCTCGATGATTGGTATGAATTTCATGTCTCTTTAGCTGGCTAGCAGGAACTTGATAGGAGCACAATTTAAATTTTGTGCTCCTATGTTTTTTGACGAGAACTTGGAGAATTACTATGACAAATTCAGATTATAAAATTGGTTTTATCGGTGTAGGTAGGATGGGATCAAACATGGCGCGTCATCTGCACGATGAAGGTTTCTCAGTTGTTGCTGTGTACGACATTAATCCAAATCAAGCTAAAAGCTTGGCTGATGAAATTGGGGCGACTGTGGCTGTTCAACTTTCACAGGTCTCACATCTTGCTGACTATATCATTACTGTAGTTACGGATGATAATGCGATGCGAGAAATTTTTTCTGAATCTGCGGACGATAGCTTGATCAAGAATGCAAAAGGTGATATTTTTATTAATTGTGCTACGATTTCTCCCGAGGTTCATGTTGAAGTTGAACAAATTGCTGAGAAATATGGTGCTCGAACACTTGAAGGGTGTATGGCAAGTAGTATTACCCAAGCACGCGAAGGTACATTGTACTTGATGTGTGGAGGGAAAGAAGAAACCTTTAACGCAGTCAAGCCGATTCTTGAGTCACTCAGCGTGTCACTTCGTTATATTGGTGGTACAGGAACTGCTGCTCAGGTCAAAGCCTTGGTGAATATGGTTATGAATATCAATACGGCTGGATTGGCTGAGGGATTAGGGCTTGGTGCTGCGCTTGGTTTGGATCTCACCGTGCTACAGGAAGTTTTCTCGCAGACTGGTGCTAATTCCCGTGTTTTAGAGACGGATGGCGAAGATATGCAAAACCGTGATCATGAATGCTATTTTTCTGCCGCTCATGCCTCCAAGGATTCTGGAATTGCATTGGAGCTTGCTAAACAATTTGGGTTGAATCTTCCGTTGGCGGAAGCAACTAAAAAGCAATATGATCAGATGATTGAACTTGGTAAAGGAGAGCTCGACAAATCAGGGGTTGCCGAACTGACTTTTCCTGATCGTTCTTGACACGCAAGTTAAGCATTTCTAAATTAGAATTATCTTTGAGAAAAGGCAGTTACCTAAGTCTCCCGCGAATTTTGTGTGAGTTAGGTCACCTGTCTTTTGTTTTATTGTAGAAAACAGGTAAATGTGATGCAAACAATCGTTTTTGAAGGTCAAGACCGAATCGCACTCCAAGAAAAGCCGCAGCCTGTTCTTAATGACGGAGATGTGTTGATCGAGGTCGACCTGTGCGGGATTTGTGCTTCTGATATTGCAGCCATTAATGGCGAAGTCACCGATTATTCGCCGCCGGTGGTGTTAGGTCATGAGATAGCTGGGATAATTGTTGAGAGTCGTCATCCCGAAGTTCAGGTGGGTCAAAAAGTTACCGTTAACCCGATGATTAGCTGTGGCACATGCGATTATTGCCGCGTTGATCTAGACAAGTATTGCTCGCAGATCGAAGGAATTGGACATGACATCGACGGGGGTTATGCTGAGTTTCTCAAGTTCCCCAAGCATGGGATTGATACGGGCAAACTGATTACCGTTCCAGATTCTGTTTTACCAGAGAACTTAATGTTTCTTGAACCACTTGGTTGTTGTATTAATGCTATGCGTGAAACGATTTTGAGTGAGAGTGTGGCAATTTTGGGAGCGGGGCAGATCGGTTTGATGTTTGCTCAACTAGCGACACTACAGGGGCTGGAGGTTTTTCTACTGGAACCATTCGCACATCGTCGTGATTTTGCAAGCTTTCTAGGAGTAGGTCGCACCTTTGACATTACCGATGACCAGATTAAAGAATTGATCGGAGTCACCAATGGTGGAGTTGACACGGTAATTTCTGCTACCACGAATAATCAGAAAGCGATTGATTTGGCTTTTCAAATTATACGTCGTGGCGGATGCATTAATTTCTTTGGACTTTCAGCACATGATCAGAATCTAACGGTCAATCTTGAAAAACTACACTTTTCCGGTCACAAATTGATGGCCTCTTGGGCTTTTTCACGATGGAGTTTGGGCCAAGCTCAACAGATGATAACCAATCATGAAATTCAACTCGAGCCGATGCTGACAACTCGGTTTCCAATTACCTCTGGGATTGAAGCCGTTGCGTATGTCCGACAGGGACGTGGGCTCAAGACGGCATTGATTGGTGGATAGCTAGCCAGATTGATGGAAGGCTGTCTTCTACAGAATCTTACTCGTAGCCTCCCTTAGCTTGTTCGGACTTTTGTGATCTTGTGTCTAAGATAGCAAAAGGCAGTTATGACAAACTTCTTGTTGTTACCGTAAGAGATCTATTATCTTCAAAGTTTTGAAGGGAATTCACATGTTAGACAAATTTAGGTGGGGGATAGCATTTATTGTTATTAACAGTCAGTTGCTGGGTCTCAAGTCTTCGAAGCTAGACAGAACAGTTAAAGAGAGGAAAGGAATCAAAGAGCTCTAATCCGGGGTAAGAGAACAGGCTTTGGAAGGGAGTCGAAACGTACAGATGTCCAAGTGCTAAGGTCTGTAGTTCTTAAGCGATTTGAATTGGCAGAAGCACAGAGTACGCAAATACACGATAAAGATAAAAGAACTTCGTGGAGCTGGTACCCGCTGTCAGGGAGTTCGGGCAGTCGTTCCTCAGATACTGAAAGATGCTGGTTTCGAAATTCCTCAGGAACAAAGAAGTAAGAAAAAGAGCAGAATGGAAAAACAGAATCTTTCTTGGTAAATTGACTGAAGAACAGGAAAACAGAGTGAAGGGAAAGTAGAAGCTCTTCGTGGCGAAGGTATCGACCGTTGTGAAATCCGTGGGATTGTTAATCAAATGATTGTGGGTTTTGGGATTGAAGTGCCTAAAATGTCAGATCAGTTGGGTCGAAGAGATGTTGCTGAACTGACTGAGGAACAACGGCACAGCATCCGTCAAATGACAGAAAATGGTGCGGCACGTGAAGAGATACATCAAGTAGTCGCTGGTGATCTTGCATTAGCAGATGCTGACACCACCGCAGTTCTTAAAGCACCGTTGTCATCAAATCCCAAAGAACTGATTACAATCTTACTTAGGGCAAATTAAATCCGGGAAGTAGTATACGAGAACAACATTTATGATTAAGTGAGAGGAGAAACTAAGGTCTTACTCCTTTTTGAATTCATTTATTTGTAAATCCGAACGGGTTCACTAAGTATCTATTCTTAAAAGAGAGCTGGAAAGTGGTATTCGGTTTGGTTCCCAGCTTTGTTTTGTCCGGAAAAGATAATCTCTTCCGCGTTGGTGTTGGATGCTAAAAACTCAATCTCAGTTCGAGAGAAACATACTCGCATCGTTATCAGTCTAGCAGTGCTGAATAGTCTATTGGTTGCTGAGTGCAGTCTAGAAGTCGTGATATTGGCGGAAGCTCATATTTAAGACCTGTTGCACAGTTGAATAAAATAACTGATTCTGCTGAATCAACACGGCCGCTACTTAGTTCTTTTTTGTAGGCAGCGTAAGTTGCGGCTCCTTCTGGGCACATCAGAATACCTTCCTGCTGGGCGACTTCATCGCGCGCAGCTAAGATTTGTTCATCAGCTACGGCGGTTGCAAACCCATTACTTTTGCGTACAGCACGTAAGATCAGAAAATCACCTATAGCAACTGGCACGCGAATTCCTGCGGCAACAGTATGGGCACCCTCCCATAATTCAGCCTGTTCTGTTCCGGCTTCATAAGCTCGTACAATCGGTGCGCATCCCGTTGCCTGTACTGCTACCATGCGTGGTAGTTTTCCGTTGATCCAGCCGATCTCTTTCATTTCATTAAAAGCCTTCCACATGCCAATTAACCCTGTGCCACCACCGGTTGGATAAAAAATAACATCTGGTAATTGCCAACCAAGCTGGTCGGCTAATTCCAATCCCATGGTTTTCTTACCTTCAATACGATAAGGTTCCTTGAGAGTCGAAAAGTCGAACCAATCCATATTTTCTTTGCCTTCTTCCACAATTCGACCGCAATCATTAATCAGTCCATTAACTAGCCAGACTCTTCCTCCTTGGGCGGCGATTTCACGGACGTTTACCTGAGGTGTATCTTCAGGGCAGAAAATGTAGGTTTCAATACCCGCACGAGTCGCATAAGCGGCCAGTGCTGCGCCTGCATTCCCATTTGTCGGCATAGCAATCTGGGTAACACCCAGTTCTTTGGCCATTGAAACCGCTACGCATAATCCTCGGGCTTTAAATGAACCGGTTGGCAAACGACCTTCATCTTTGATGTAGACGTTGCCGTTTCCTGACTGAAGACGCGGCGTATGAATCAAGGGTGTCATGCTTTCGCCGAGACTAACGATATTTTCAGCGTACTTAACAGGTAAAAATTCGCTATAGCGCCACAAGTTTTCCGGACGATACGCCAATTCTTCTCTGGATAGACTATTAGACAGAGACGTTAAGTCGTACTTTACCAGCAGTGGTTTACCTGCTTTGGATAGGTTATGCTGTTGATTAGCTTCATAACTGTCTCCAACCATGCTACATTCAAGATGGGTAACAAAAGTAAATCCTTGTTTCACTGTTTCATCCATTGATAATAATCTTTTATTATAGATATGAACCTTGGAATTTTATTGAATTGACTGCGTGAACCGGCATGTTACCTTGTAAGACAGCGGCGACGTCTTTGCATACGCAGGAAACAACTCTCTCTCGAGATTCAGCAGTTATTCCGCCAACGTGCGGTGTTAAGATAACGTTCTCCATTTTGGAAAATATATCCTTTCTCGGTGGTTCATCCTGACGGACATCGAGTGCAGCACCCGCAATTTGCTCGCTTTGCAACGCGTGAAGCAATCCTTCTTCATTGACGATTCCTCCACGAGAAAGGTTGATGAAAAAGGCCGTCGGTTTCATAGAACAAAAGATGTCATAGTTGAATATTTTTTGGGTTTCATCAGTTAGAGGCAGATGGCAAGTAACATAATCTGCTTGGTGGCATAAATCATCTAGACTTAGCAATGGTGCTCGCAGTTCAGAGACATTTAAACTATCTTGGTTGACATAGGGATCATGTGCGATGATATCCATGCCGAAGGCTTGTGCTCTTGTCCCAACTCGAAAACCGATCCGACCCAGACCAACGATCCCCATAGTTTTATTAAAAATCTCGGTACCAGTGAAGCGCTGTCGTTCCCAGTTTCCTTCTCGTGTACTGCGGTCTGCAGCAGGGATCTTTCTAGCCAAACAGAGGGCTAATCCTATCACCAGTTCCGCTACGGAGATAGCATTTTGTTCTGGTGCATAGGTAACCAGTACTTCAGCTTGGCTAGCCGCATCAAGATCAACATTATCGATTCCTACTCCGTGTCGACCGATAACCTTCAGTTTGCTGGCCACAGCGATAAGTTCGGAAGTAATTATGGTTTGATTTCGGATAATCAGTGCTTCGAATTCAGGGATAATTTCTTTCAGCTTGTCTGGGGACTTCCATAACTCCGGTTCAAATCTGACATCGAAAGACATTTTCAGTATCTCCATCTGTTTCCCAACGATATTTTCTGTGACTAGTATTTTGGACATAGAACTCCCATAGAACTGATATTTGCTATTGTATCAAGAAGGTATAAAAATTCTCAAAGGACCATGTGGGTTGAATGAAGAAAGCACGGTAACTACCAAAACAGGCTAACTTGACTGAGATCAGCCCGCTAGTTTCATCGCACCTTCTCCAAATATGATAGGAAACTTATGATCCGGATTATCGATCCGTGTAATAGTTCCATCCGTGTAGCAAACGCTAAATCCACGACGAGGTTTATCCGTTTGATTAATTTCCGATCTATGCAGCAAGAAGTTATGAAGAACGAAGATCTCTCCCATTTGGGCTTCCAGAAGAACTGTGTAGGTAGTTTATCCTTTACACTAACAGATAGTACATTCTGTTTCAACCCATCCATTATCTTGGCTATATCTCCTTCGGTTAGTGCCCTGTTGAAAATTGCCACTTCGTCGAGTAATCCTTCAACGTAACGAAAATAGTGCGCCATGAAAACCAGCGGATAGTCGTTCTTGCCATATTTGGCCTTACTGGCAAGGTCAGTTTTCCCCGTCTTCCTTCCCATCAATATATACTTTAACTTTATTTCCAGCTTTCATTGAGACTATGTGATGCCATTTCCTATCATTGATAACTGTTTTACTTTTTGCCCTTGAATTTTGATTGGCTTCGTTACGCAAATAAAAGTCCATGGTTCCAGCTGGTACGAAGTAAACAAGGTACCAGGGTTTGGTATTCGATTTGTCATGATAGCCTTTGGTGACAATGCCGAGACTTCCCGGTGCAGGCATTTCGCTTTTGAGCCATAAAGCGATGAAAAAATCACCGCTAAATTCAAAATTATCTGAATCTGGGATTTCTACGTAGGCTTCTTGTTCTGTCGAATTCAAGTGCCGATCCAAATTTTCCGATTTTAGACCATTTTGTACTTCCAACTACCTTGCCATCGTGACCATTTTTGGATGAATCGACAACTTTAATTCCCAGATCCTGAGGTCTGCTAGGCACAATTTAGGCCGTCGACCAAAACTAGGTTGCTCTTGCGGAAGTTTCAACATCTGTTTGAACGTATCGTGTCTGACACCAGTCAATCGCTTAAAGTCGTCATTAGTCCGTTGAATAATTTCTTCATGTCTCATCACCCAATTATAACTCATCTTTCATTTATGCAAGAGGTCTGATGATTCGAAGACAAGCTTAAGATAATATACAGGATCATCAGTTTACTAGGAACCTACTTCAGGGGAATTTCCCACTCAGCAGGAGTGACAAGAAACACATTTATGGCAAATTCAGGTATCTTGGATTAGGATGTATTAGTTTCAGTAAAGCAGCAGATTCATTTCGTTAAAAGCCATCATTTCAATTGGTAGCTGCTGTTCTCCTCCGCGTTGAACTGGATTAAATTCTCATCAAGTTTTTGGGCTTTAATGGCCTGATTAGCAGAATAAATTGTAACTGAGAAAGAAGTTCGAACTTGGCAGGGACCGCCAACAGTCGCTCTTATTTCAGCGCTTGAAAGTTTACCGCCTTGCCATGAGATATCAACTTCATATCCACCTCTGGCTCGTAGACCCTTGACATGTCCTTCTGACCATGCTTCAGGTAAGGCAGGCAACAGGTTGAGTTCATTATTATGACTTTGTAGCAACATCTCTGCTATACCCGCTGTTCCTCCGAAATTTCCATCAATTTGGAAGGGCGGATGCGTGTCCAAAAGATTTTTGAGCGTACATTTTGTCAATAAGTCCGTCAGGTTATTATATGCTTTTTCACCTTCTTCCAGCCGAGACCAAAAACTAACTAGCCAGGCCTTACTCCAACCAGTATGTCCACCACCATGGGCCAATCGATGTTCAAGGGATTTTCGTGTTGCTACTGCGAGTTCAGGAGTGCCACGTAATGTAATCTGTCGTCCAGGATGAAGTCCATACAGGTGAGACATATGACGATGACCGGGTTCTGGTTCATCGTAATCTTCAATCCATTCCTGCAAACGTCCCGTCTTTTCGCTGATTTGCAGTGGTGCTAGCCGATCCAATGCAGACTCGAGTTCCTGAAGAAAATTGTGTTCGTTGTTATTTCCAATGGCGCTGATTGCATCAATGCAATTGGTAAAAAGATCCCATATAATTTGTAAATCCATTGTCGCAGCGTAAGTGAACATAGATCGTGTTCCATCCAGCTTGGTGAAGCTATTCTCTGGTGAATGAGAAGGATTTGTTACAAGTTTGCCTGCTGCAGGTGTGCCTTCTGGCGCCTCCACCAGAAAATCAAGCATAAATCTGGCTGCCCCTTTCATCAAAGGGTAGGCGATTTCTTTAAGGAATAAGAGATCTTGACCATACAAGAAATGTTCCCATAAATGCTGGCACAACCATGCTGCACCAACAGGCCATATCCCCCAAACACCATCTGCAGGGACTGTAAATCCCCAAACATCGGAGAGATGATGAATTGTCCAACCATTTGCACCATAATGTGTTTTTGCGGTTTCACTTCCGGGTTCAACGAGGCTGCCCATTAAATCAAATAAAGGAAGATGACATTCCGCCAGATTACACACTTCGGCTAGCCAGTAATTCATTTGGATATTGATATTGGTATGAAAATCACTATTCCAAGGTGCGTTCATATGTTCGTTCCAAATTCCCTGTAGATTGGCGGGTAGGGATCCTGGACGCGAACTTCCCATCAACAAATATCGACCATATTGAAAGTAAAGTGCAAAAAGATCAGGATCTTGATTGCCGTTTTTCAGTCTTTCAAGACGTTGGTCTGTTGGCATTTCAACTGTTTTACCAAGATTAATCTCAACACGGTGAAACAAACTTTGGTGATCCAGTATGTGATTTGTATGTAACACTTCATAAGGTTTGATTTTAGCTTGATCTATGGCGCTTTTACATAACACTCGTGGATCAGCAGATGTATCGTTTTGATTGATATAGCTAGTGGAGGCTGTGATAATTAAGGTGACTGTGTTCGCATTTTCAACAATTAAGTTTTCATCTTCTGTTCGTATCGACCCGCCGTTCGCAATTGCTTGCATATGGGCTTCAAATTTCAATCCATCCTCACCTGTGTCTCCGACTAGTGCGATATGATCCTCCCCGATCAATTGGCAGTGAGCATCTTGTTCACGTGAAAGCGTTGCCATAAAGCTTATCTGTCTTGGTATGTCGCAGGATAATAGTATGACAATTACGTCGTCCGGTGCTGAGGAAAAGATTTCGCGTACATATGACACAGAATTATGATCATAGCATGTACGAACAACGCCAATATTGAGATCTAGTTCTCGGCAGTATTCCTGGCATTGATCTAGAGTATGATCGAACTTAAGACTCAAATCACCAACTGATTGATACGATTTTATCCGTGGCGGTATTCCCATCATTTTTTCCGCGGCTAAATCTGTCGCTTCTTGGTTTCTTCCCTCGAAAAGTAATTGGCGAACTTTCGGTAAGGCATTTATCGCCTCTGGGTTGTTACGATTAAATTTATGTCCCTCCCATAGAGTGTCTTCATTGAGTTGGATTTGCTCGTGTTCCACACGTCCAAAAACCATTGCACCAAGTCTGCCGTTACCGATAGGTAATGCTTCAATCCATTCATCCGCAGGTTGGTGATACCACAATTTGAGGTCACTTTTATCTAATTCCTTCAATTCTGTCCTCCTGATTTTTAATGCGGTAGTCGAGTATAGCACAGCCCATTTTACCCAAACAATAAAATCTTGGACCTTGGCTCAAAATTGGGTTGGGTGACTGTGGTTGTTCAGCTTGGAAATAAAAAATTGAGGAGAGATTATGTGATTTGGATGAGAATAAGCGTGATATTATCAGAGCCACCATAGTGAAGTGCAGTTTCAGTAAGGGCCTTCCCAGCAGATTTGAGGTCTGGGGAGGAAATGATCAGTTCAGCGATTTCTCGATCTGAAGCAATCATATCATGCAAACCGTCTGTACAGACAAGCAGAATGTCATCTGTGAGGATCTCAAATTGATCAGTATCCGCTACAACCGTTTGGTTCAATCCAACGGCGCGATTGATAATGTGACGGTTTGGATGGACTCGTGCCTCTTTAGCTGTGATTATACCATCGTCAACCATCTCTTGAACGTGCGAATGATCAATGGTGGTTTGGGAAATTTCACCTTGGCGAATGAGATAAATCCGACTGTCGCCAATGTGCACATAGGAAATCAAATTGTCTTGACAAATGCCAGCAATTAACGTGGTTCCCATACCATGCCGATTTGGATGCGCTTTTGACTCGGTGTATATTCGGGTGTTTGCAGCTACTACTAGCTGATTGATTATGTTTGCCTTTTTGGAAATGGAGAGATCGGTTGAGGAAAATGATTCAGTCCATTCACGGAATACATCAACAGCCAATTGGCTTGCGATATTACCTGCGTTATGACCGCCCATTCCGTCGGCAATAACGAATAGACTGATCTTATCATCAATTAAGTAGCAATCCTCATTGTGACTACGGCGCTTACCGACGTCTGTTTGCGCAACAAACTTCATTATGTTTTTTCAACACTGTTTTTTTAATTAAAAAAAACGTGAAGTTCCCTACTGCAGTTTCATTCAACCGAGACTTAATATGAACAGTACTCCCTGGTTATAGGAAGTTTGAAAATTGTAATGACTCTTTATACTATGTGAAATTGGATCCTGCTCAACTGTGGTGGTTAGTGAAATAACAATGATAGTGTAAATCAACGCTAGAATTTGATATCCAGATTATCAACCCTCTGGGATAGTGCTATCACTATATATTTAAATAAACAACTCGATCCTTGATCGCTGATTGAGGTCTGGGATGACTTGCTCAATTTGTTGTTGAATGAGGTGTGTAGAATAGCGTTGGGAGAAGTGTGTAAGGACAATTTTATCACCATTAAAGCTTTCAACTAGTCCAGTCAAAGAATCAAGATGGAAATGCTTTGTTTTTTTAGCCCGTTGTCGATCCTCAGGCAATAAAAAAGTACATTCACATATCAGAATTTGGCAGCGACTTAGTAGTGGATGGGTGTCCATTGAAACTAATTGAGTGTCACCTAAATAAGCGATAAGCGGTAATTCGATTTGGTTTGTGATCGGAATTCCAGCTTTTCTTAGCTTGGCGATTTCAGATCCAGATCGTCCGTGGTATTCCGGTTTAAGCTTGTCTCGAATTTCACAAACCACGTATCCAATGGCGGGGATGGTATGATTAACCGCTATAGCATGGACTATCAAATTCCTGCGAAACGGAATTCGATCGCCAATTTTTACTGGTATGAGGTGATAATTCCAAATTTGTTGGCTATCAAGTTTGGCAATACTGTCAAGGATATTTTGAAGTTGCTTTATCCCTTCTTCAGGCACAAAAATTTCACCGGGAGGTATGTTAGAAAGCCAACGTTGACTGACGTAGATTGGCAATCCAAAATAATGGTCAAGGTGAAAATGTGTGATAAATACATGATTCGTTCCAATGAAGCTTATTGGACATCGTCCCAGGTCAAAGATTAAGTCTAGCTCTTTAACGCGTAGGTATGTTGCCAACCCACCAATCGATTTCCCTTCAATAGTTAAGTTGCCACAGTTCAGTGAAATCATTTACATTTTAATTGCAATTTGGAGTAATACAATTCAGTCTCAAGCCTTTTTCTACTTCTTGGTTACCACTTAGGTTATCATTACAAAATATCGTCTACTAACAAAGCTTATTGTAACATAAAAAGGGGGAGCATATGACTGTAGATATCGGTGTCATAGGTGGTTCGGGATTTTACCAGATGGAAGGCTTGAGTGAGGTTGAGAGCGTTGCGATTGATACCCCGTTTGGAAAACCGAGTAGTGTTTTGACTATCGGCATGGTTGAAGGGCAGCGTGTGGCCTTTCTGCCAAGGCATGGTGTTGGCCACTTATTATTGCCATCCGAAGTAAACGTTAGAGCGAACATTTATTCACTTAAAAGTATTGGTGTTAAATGGCTGATTTCCATCAGCGCGGTTGGAAGTTTGAAAGAAGAAATTGAGCCTCGGCATTTCGTGATACCAGATCAGCTTTATGATCATACCAAAAATAGGACTTCAACTTTCTTTGGAGAGGGTATGGTTGCTCATGTCAGCTTTGCACAGCCATTTTGTCCGATTCTTAGCCGCCTGATTTATGAGAGTACAATAAAAGCTGAAGCAACTGCTCATCGAGGAGGAACATACATTTGTATGGAAGGTCCGGCTTTCTCCACTCTGGCAGAATCGAGACTTTATCGGCAATTCGGATTCGACGTGATTGGCATGACGGCAGCACCTGAAGCGAAGCTAGCACGTGAAGCCGAGATCAGCTATGCAGTTTTGGCCTGTTCAACCGACTATGATTGTTGGCATCCGGATCATGACACTGTTACCACCGAAATGATTATCGAAAACCTAGTTGCCAATGTTGAAACTGCAAAACAGATTGTTAAGTTCACAATCTCCTCAATTCCGGATGGGAATGAGGACAGCCCAGCCTATAGAGCACTTGAAAAATCGGTCGCTACCAATCTTGATGTTATTTCCGATAAGATAAAGAAGAAATTAGACTTAATTATAGGGGGATATTTGTAATATTACTAAACAAGATAGAGTTGAAAGGTATTCTCATTTATGTTAAGCTACCACGCAGTGTGAGTGTGTTGATTTTCCTATATAAACTTAAATAGAGGGGTTATATATGAAGCTGGGGTTATGCACGATTGCTTTTCGAGATCGGCCGTTGGAAGAGGTGATCTCAATTGCTACCGATTATGGTTTTGACGGGATTGAAATTTGGGGTCAGGAACCACATATGCCGGCGACATACGATTCGGAATACATAGAGAAAGTCAGAAAGCTTACTGAAGAAAAAGACTTAGAGATTTCAGCGTATGGATCGTACGTTAATCCACTTCTGGATAGGCACCAACAGCATTTTGAAGAGGCGTACAAAATCGCGGACGGTTTGGGTACGGATATTGTACGAGTATGGTCAAAAGGTGGAAGCTCAAAATCGATAACATCTGACATCAAGCAAACAATCTTTTTTCGCTTTGTCAGTTTAGCGCACTGGGCGCAGTTCCGGGATCTTACACTTGGATTGGAAATGCATAACAATAATTTTACCGATAGCATAGATAGTATACTCGAGCTTTTTGAATACGTTCGACTGCCAGCAATTAAGACCTACTTCCAACCCTCATTTCGGTCGGACGCGGATGATCCATATGAGGCAGTTGAAAAGCTTGGATCCCATATCGTCAATGTGCATGCGCAAAATGCTGATGCTGGTGGTCAAGGCTGTGCGGTTGCTGATGGCGTTGTTGACTATGAAAAAGTTGTTCAGAAACTGGTAGACGTCGGATACGATGGTTACATCGAAATTGAGTTTTTACACGGTGAAGACAAACTTGAAGCCCTTCAGCGTGACCGTGATTATCTCGCCAGCTTGATCGATACAATTGAGGTATCATAATCCCTTCAATTACCAACCATTAATCTAATTGGGCATTTGGGTGTCAGATGAATAGATGTGAATCGGGGGGATTTGATTTTTCAAAGTATCCTATCCTTCAGCAAATTGGTAATACGCCTTTGGTTGAACTACATCTGTTTGATGATCAGTTTCCGGATGTGGAGTTTTTTGCCAAAGTGGAAATGTTCAACCCAGGAGGTTCGATTAAGGATAGACCTGCGCTGAGAATGATTACCGAAGCGATTCAAAGTGGTGAATTGGCATTAGATACGACCATTCTCGACTCTACTTCTGGTAACGCTGGGATTGCGTACGCCATGATTGGTGGAGTCTTAGGTTATCGGGTCGAGTTAGTTATGCCGGACAATGCCAGCGAAGAACGTAAGAAGCGGATCGCAAAGCATGGCGCAAATATTGTTTTTACCGATGCAATTCAAGGCTATGATGAAGCCATGCGGGAAGCCCATAGGCGCTACATTGCTTTACCAGATAAGTATTTTATGATTGATCAATATGAAAATGATAATAACTGGCTTGCGCATTATCATACCACAGCAATCGAGATCTTGGAGCAAACTCAAGGAGAATTAACACATTTCGTGGCTGGTGTTGGAACAGGCGGTACAATTACTGGTGTGGGACGGCGTTTGAAAGAATTCAGCAAGGATATCCAGATATGTTGCGTGACTCCTGATGAATTCCCGGGTATCGAAGGGTTAAAACCACTTGGTAGTCCTGAATACATTGTCCCCAAGATCTATGATGACAGTGTTGTGGATCAAAAAATCCCAATCTCTATTGATCAAGCTTACGACATGTGTAACATTTTGGCAAGACATGGATGGTTTGTCGGCCAGTCTTCCGGGGCATATATGCAAGCCACTTATGAAGTCGCCAAGCATATTCGGAAAGGGAAAATCGTTACCATTTTCTGTGAT
Source organism: Candidatus Poribacteria bacterium (assembly GCA_012963885.1). Classification (GTDB taxonomy): domain Bacteria; phylum Poribacteria; class WGA-4E; order WGA-4E; family UBA9662; genus UBA9662. Next base: position 39,566 of record DTUY01000369.1, read on the forward strand.
CTAGGGGAACGGTACTTCAGTACACGGCTTTGGGATTAAACATCGTTAACCTAAGAGAAAGGACTTTATGGCAGAAGTTGTACCGTTTTGTGGATTGCGATACAATCCGGAGAAAATTGGTAATATTTCAGAAGTCATTGCCCCTCCCTATGATGTAATTAACGCTGATGATAGAATTCAACTCCAAGAACAGAATCAGTATAACATCGTTCGCCTCATCCTGAGCCAACCCAGTAACCAAGATACGGAAGCTAACAACCAATATACGCGGGCTGCAAAACAGATGCAGCACTGGATTGATGATAGTATCCTCGTACAGGATGCTACACCCTGTTATTACGTCTATGATCAGTCTTTTACCACTCCGGAAGAGAAAGCCTACACACGAAGGGCATTAATTGCTATCGGAAAGTTGGAAGAATTTAAGAATCGAGTGATTCTCCCACACGAGAAGACGCTGACAGCCCCTAAATTGGATCGGCTTAATTTAATGCGCCAAACCCATGCCAATTTGAGCCCGATTTTTCTTTTGTATTCTGATTTGGAAGGAATTGTCGAAAGTGAAATGGAAAGTTATACGTCTGTAACCTCTCCGTTAATTGATACACCTGAGAAATTTGGAGCCACTCATCGTATGTGGCGGATCGAAGATGATAAAATCAATCGTCGGATCAAGGCAACTTTCATTTCCAGAACGCTGTTGATTGCAGATGGCCATCATCGGTATGAAACGTCGTTGGCTTTTCGTAGCGAAGTTCGAGAGCAAGTTGAAATGGAATCGGGAGAATGGTCCGGTACTGAGGGGCACAATTATGTTATGATGAATCTAGTTCGGATGGAATCAGACGGGTTGGCGGTCTTGCCAATTAATCGGCTCCTACATAAACTTGACCCAAATCTGGTTTCGGAAGCACTTGGAAGATTAACTGATTATTTCGATGTCACCGAATGTGCTAGCCTTAGCCAACTTAGAGGGAATTTAGGCAAATTCTCTGATAAACAACCGGCTTTCGGTATTTATACGGGAAATCAAGATTACCGTTTGCTTCTCGCACCAACATCGGATCCAAATGCATCTTGTCTTGATCAGCTTGATGTTAAGATTCTGCATGATCAGATTGTCAATAGACTATTTGGTCTTGATATCACCGTTCCCGAAGATCAGAAAAAGATCAGCTATAAAGCCGATACTTTCCAAGCAGTTGAAATGGTTAGGTCAGGTGAACGTCAAGTCGCGCTTTTGATGAATCCAACGTCTATTAATCATGTCAATGAAGTTGCTCTGGACGGAAAAACGATGCCGCAAAAATCGACCTTTTTTTACCCAAAGTTGGCTACAGGAATAACCCTCAATTTGTTAAATAGTCCAATTCTCATCTAGGTAAGCGCTATGAAGGCTAGTTTGGGATCTAAATCGGTAATAGAGTTGTTCTCAATTGGCACTGAGTTGACTCTAGGACAAATCCAAGATACAAATGCGCACTGGATTGCCCAAAAAACTTTTCAACTTGGTGGGAGAATACGGAGAATTTCTATGCTTCGTGATGAGTTTGGTGAGATACAGGAAGCGGTACAGGATTCGACTGAACGCCAAACGGATCTCATCATCACAACTGGCGGACTTGGACCAACACCAGATGATATGACGGTAGAAATGGTTGCCAAAGTGATGGGGAAAGATGTAACCGTCGACCAATCTACTATCCAGAATTACATGGAGAGACGTCAACTTCGCGATCGATCTGAAGTTAGTGAATCACTAATCAAAATGGCAACTGTACCGGAAACAGCTACCGTATTTCAAAATCCGGTTGGATGGGCTCCTTGTATCTCTGTTGACGTGGATCAATCCACTATCATGATGATGCCAGGCCCCCCACGTGAAATGCGGACAGTTTTTGAGGCCTATGTTGCACCAATAATTTCGGAAAAATTTAGTGCTACAGGAGCATCTGTTCGAGTATATGTTGACTTGCACGAATCGGGTGTTTCACCGTTAATGCAGCAAGTAATGGAGAAATTCCCTAAGGTTTATGTTAAGGCGTATGTAGCTTTGCGTGAAGAAAATCGAGGGATGCCTATTGACATCGTGACAACAAGTTCAAACCAAGCGGATGCAGAACTCTTACTCCAGGAGTCCGTCAATTATTTTCGTGAAATCGTTACCTCGCAGGGAAATTCGTTTCTCATTGAAACAAAAAAATAAGTCAAACACGGTAGGAATAAGGAGAACAAGTTGAGCAGAAAGAAGAGACCCTTTAAAAAGAAAACCGGCGGTTTTCGACCGCAAAGTAACAGGCGCAAAAAAAAGAAAAAAACTATTGCAGCCGATGTAGTTGAACAGGTAAGAGACGAAAACGAGCAGGATTCCAAGTCAAAACAGAATAAAATTGAGGTAGAGGGGACGGTTACCGAACCCTTACCAAATGCCACTTTTCGAGTTGAACTTGAGAACAAACACGAGGTCTTGGCACATATCTGTGGTCGTATGCGTAAGCATTTTATCCGTATTTTGCCGGGTGACAGTGTTACAGTTGAACTATCACCTTACGATTTAACTCGTGGGCGTATTACCTATCGAAAGAAATAGTGGCCTGGTCCTATCATGCCCGACACTGCCTTAGTTTTTACTAAAAACCGTGATCAGGTTAAAATTGAGGAGCTCCAACTCGATCTCCAAGCAAAACGTCAACAAGTTGCAGAAATGACGCTTGATCTTGAAGACTTGAAACTTGAGATGCGTCATTTCCAAAAGGAATATAACCTCCGTGTAGCAGGTACGTATGTCGAGCTTGATAGGGTGAATCTCTCAATGAAAGAATATCGCCTTCGTTTGCGTCTGATTCGGGAAGGTGTGTGCCGAGCGGAGATTGAAGAACGTGTTGTATCCTGTTTTAAATCGGAGCGGCAACGCTTGGAAAACTATGAAAGAGATGCGATGGAGCATGAGAAAGAAAGCGGAGAGGATAGCAATAGACAGAAACTTTCTATCCGTCAAACGAAGCAAATTCGAAAACTATATCTCGAGCTTGCCAAAATCTATCATCCAGATAAATCAGCCGGGGGGGAGCAGGACTACGAACGGCAAAAACAGATGATGACCATCATCAATCGGGCTTATGAAGATCAAGATATCGATACGCTTAAACGTATGAGTGTGGAATCAGTTGATGAAATTGAGCTGCACAACCAAACTTTTTCTGAGAAAAAAAAGCAACTAACGCAACAGCTTAATTGTGTAATGCGCTCTGTTGGAGACTTGCGGTTGGAGATTAATCGTATTAAATCAGGCGAAATATACCAGCTGAAACGAGAGGTCAGTAAGACCCGAGAAAAAGGTGTTGATCTAATTGCTAATCTTGTTAAAGACATTCAGAGAAGGGTTAACGCAAATCAGCGTAAACTTACTGATCTCATCAGCATTTTTCAACAATTATCAGCCCGGTCTCAACCGATGGATTAGACCAGCTAACAGTATCCCACCAGCTTAGCATCATAATCAATTGAATAACTACAAGCATAAAAAGGTTCTCCCGCATGAGCTATGAAACTCATCAGGATTCTAGCTGAGCCGTAACATAAATTCTTTGGAATATGTCAAGCCATAGCTTGAATCAATCTTTAAACTGGTTCTTGGTTTTATCCACATACCATCTAGGGCTTGTTAACATTCACGCCAAGCAGATAATGGTACACACCAAGTTGAGC
>DTUY01000370.1 GCA_012963885.1 Candidatus Poribacteria bacterium
GGCTCAACCTTCTGGACCCGCACCTAATTGGGTTGGAGGGCTGGCACATTCCGACGTCAACCCCGTTAAGGCTCAATCTGAGCATGGGGCATATGCTGACTTCGTTTGGATACACTGTCGACACCCATCTTTTTCTGCAACGTAATTTGATCAACCTATTCATCGTTGGGCACCGCTTCTTCAACCACCAACGTCGCTTTTCAGGACTCGAAATTCAGTTGATTGATTATCCTCTAAATTGGAACAAAAATCGCTTCTTAGTCACCTCAGGACTCGGAGTCTGGACACAACTCAAAGAACAGAACTTCTACACCAATCAAGCCGTGCTCGATGGATTATTCGGGCTAACGATTTACCAGCCATTGTCAGACCAATGGTTCGTCTTCTTCGGAGGAAAGATCAAATCCGCTGGTTGGGTGGCTGGCAATGTCAGTTTGGATAAAAGCATCACCGCATGTATTGGTTTAGCTATGACCAAATAGCTAAAAATATAAATACCTCAACTGTGAAGGTAGGACAATGTCATCACAACCCAATCTTATTTTTTTAATGCCTGACCAGTTACGGGCTGATTTCCTGAGCTGCTACGGGGCTGATTTTATTCAGACACCACACATCGACAGTTTATTTTCACGCGGTGTTCGGTATGCCGATGCTTGTACGCCTTCACCGGTATGTGTACCCGCTAGATCTGTGTTGCTGACTGGAATCAACGCCATTCGAACTGGTGTAACCTCCAATGGGCAGTTTTTAAGGACTGACTTGTCTGAATGTGGCATCTCTACTTGGCCGGAGATGTTAAGTCAAGAAGGATACATGACCTCAGCCATCGGAAAAATGCATTTCTATCCTTGGGAAGCGTCGATGGGGTTTCAACACCGAATGATATGTGAGGATAAGCGATGGTTGAATGTGAAGGATGATTATTACCATTATCTGAAAGGATATGGGCTGAAGAAATTTCACGGGAACGAACATGCAGGCTATCAGGAAAATCGAGGTGCAATTATCAGCCGATTACCATGGGAGCACTCTTGGGACTATTTTGTGGGATGAAGAAGCGGCCAAGTACATTCGAAATTATAATCAAAACCAACCTTTTGCCATGATGGTCGGGTTTCCGGGCCCACATTGCCCCTATGACCCATGCCAGAAATACGCCGATCTATTCGATCCAGCAGATATGCCAGATCCCTACCCCGAAGCAACGGATCAGCCACCCAATTTCCGACAGAGCAATATCCGGGGCAACCTGGGATCATGGAACGGTGTCGACTATTCGGAATTCACTACCGCCCATAAAAAGAAAATCCGTGCGCATTATGCTGGATTAGTCAAACAGATCGACGACAAAGTCGGCGATATTCTATCAGCGCTAGAAGAAACAGGACGTCAGGACAATACGGTGATTATCTTTTCCAGTGATCACGGCGACTATTTGGGAGATCATGGACTGATTGGCAAAGGGACCTTCTACGAATCGAGCATTAAAGTACCACTGATTGTCTATCTGCCGTGGGCAGATGGCAGTACGGTTTGTAGCAGCCCTGTTAGTATCGAGGATATTACGGCCACACTGTTACATTTTGCTGGATGTGAAATCCCCACACATCTGAACTCGATACCCTTACCCGGACTAGGTATTCAGACTGATAGAATAAGAGATCGGGTTTGCGGCTTTCTGGCGAGTGGGTGTATGAACTATAACGGTGAATGGAAACTGGCTAAATATGCCTCTGGCGATGTGATGCTATTCAATGTCAAAGAAGATCCTGCCGAGCAATTGAACCGAATCAAACATCCCAACTGTCAAGAGATTGCACGACAACTGGATGCTGAATTGACCTCGATGATGCTAAGGTCGATTGCACAAACACATTCGGAGAAAGCCATAGGAACCAGTTGGGAAGATCTGGAATTTGGAGATGGCGGTTGGCAACGTACCTATCCCATGCCAATAGGCAGTCGTAATGAATAACAACCAACTGAACCAAGTTGAAAATCTGAAAAAAAGAGGGATTATCATGGCATTGATGTTGGTAATTTGTGCAGCCCCAATTAGTACAGGAGCTGAATTTTACGTTAGCCCAAATGGCAAGCAAAAGGGAACTGGAACCAAGGAAGATCCGTTTGACATCGTGACTGCTCTCTCTGGGAGAAAATCAGTACAACCGGGGGATATAGTTTGGTTGAGAGGAGGGATTTATACACTGCCAGCAGACCCAAGGACCGAGAAATTCACTATTGAATGCAGGTTGAAAGGCACCCCTGAGAAGCCAATTATTGTCCGTCAGATGCCCGGCGAGCGTGCGACGATAGATGGAGCACTGACGTTGGCCGGTTCAGATACGTGGTACTGGGGCATTGAGGTTCGAGGCACCCGCGATACTCCACGTGTAGAAGGAAACGATTGCGTGACTGTAGTAGGGCCACGGACGAAAATGATTAACCTCATCATCCATCGAGGTACCATGGGATCAGGGTTTTGGTCACCTGCTGTTGATGCAGAACAGTATAGCAATCTTTTCTTTGATTTTGGTTATTCAGCTGAAGATCGCGGTCACGGACATGCCTGTTACACGCAAAATGAAACTGGTACTAAGCGGATACTGGACAATATCATGTTCGCCGGACATGGATGGAACCAGCACAATTATACAGAACAAGGCCAGATTACCGGGTATCATATTGAAGGCAACATTATCTTTAGCGCTGGCATGGCAAGCTCTCCGGACGACCCACCCAAGGATAACTTACTGATCTGTGGGTATCAACCAGCTGATCGGTATACAATTGCTAACAATATCGCTTACCACCCCCATACTGGTGGTTGGCGCTACAATGTACGGCTTGGTACCTACATGAAGAGACCAGAAACCAACGGAGCGACCATGGTAAAGAATAATTACCTGATGGGTTACAATGGACTGGCACTTCTTCGCTGGTTGAAGATTGAAGCGACTGGAAACGAAATTTGGGCACCGATGACTCTGCTGCACTTGGAAAAAGGAGAAGGAACGCAAGACCAAGACTGGATAATTGATAGGAACATCTACCATCTACAACCTGATGAGCAGAAACCGAACGGTAAAACATTGGCGGAGCACCGGAAAATCACGGGTTTCGATAGGAATTCAAAACTTGTTTCCACCACCGATGGCCGTCCGACAGGCACTCGTGTTTTTGTTCGAGCAAATCGATACGAATCCGGCCGCGCACACGTCGCAGTATTCAATTGGGATGGCAACGCGTCCATCGAAGTGGATCTTAAGAACAGCGGGCTGAAGCGAGGCCAGAAATTTCAAATTCGTAATGTACTCAATCTCTACAATCAACCTGTAGTCGAAAGTACATACAACGAGAAGCCGATAGCCATACCAATGATGAAATCTGCTATCGCACCTGATTTCGATGCTTTTCTGGTTATTCCGGAAGAGAGTTTCACCTCTTTCGTCGCTCATGCTGACGAACCGCAGATGGACTGGACCAAGCTGGACTGGAAGAACGGCTCGGCCGGTGCAGGAAAGGGGTTACATTGGATGAAAGAGAAGAAAAAAAATTGATTATGAAAAGAATATTTCAGAAATGAAAGATCAACTGGCCAACACATTTTCGATCGTAGCGGTTGATCCTATCACAGATGCTTGTGGAGCGGCTGTCGCCAGCAAATTTCCGGCAGTTGGTAAGATGGTACCTTATGTTCGTGCAGGTGTTGGTGCTTTTTGTACGCAACATCAACACAATCCAGCTTGGGGAGAAGAAGCCCTTGATTTACTTGATTGCGGCAGGTTACCGGAAGAGGTTTTGGCCCATTTACTACGAGACGATCCAAATTCAGGTAAAAGGCAGTTGGCTATTATTGACATGCTAGGGCGAACCGCCACTCGAAATCCGGTTGATGCTGATCCGTCAGGTGCCTGGTGGGGGTCGATTTCTGGTAAGTTCTATGCTTGTCAAGGAAATACGCTGGTTGGCCCAAATGTCATTATAGCTATGGCTAATGCCTATGAATTTAGAAAAGGATCATTCGCAGATAGACTAATGGCAGCATTGGTAGCTGGCGATCAAGCTGGTGGTGACCACCGTGGACGGTTGGCTGCCGGACTTCGTGTCACCAGCTCGAAGTCTGAGGATATTGCCTTGGATGTGGATGAGAGCGATGACGCCGTAATGGAATTGAACCAAAAATATATCAATATTTCTCACGACCTTTTCTGACCTCAGTAAGATCAAAGACATCTGATACAAAACTAGGATATTTGGCAAACAGGCAAAA
>DTUY01000371.1 GCA_012963885.1 Candidatus Poribacteria bacterium
ATCCGTTAAATAGACGCCGACGTCCGACACAATCTGTCGGAGGAGTTCCCCACCCGGTCGACCTGGACCGGAGCAGCATGCTGCGGAGCATACCTCGAAGCAAGACATCTTCAAGAGGTAAAATTGATGCTGACGGCTACAGGGTCATGTTCCAAGCATACTACACCCTTGCAGATAACGGGAAAGATGCCTTGATTTCTCTGCCCGCTGACTATGACGATTTCGAAACTGGAGACGATCACGAGGGAAATCGAATCGTTCTGAGTTGAGAGTATAAGCGGATCTGACAGAGCTGTTTGGATTATGCTGAAATTTGGAGTTCTATTTTGAGGGGGATTATTTACCTCAACCCATAAGCTTTTGAGGGTTCCATATCTAAGGACATTGATAGTCTGTGAGACACTAGATTGTGAGGCATTTGTCTTGGGCTCAAAGAAAAATTTTGTTTCAAACACGTCAGCTGAAAAGCCAGTGGGTTATTCTTGATTAGGAATAAGAACTAAATCAGCTCTTAATGGTCATGATAATCAAGTCGAGTTAGCTGCCTGGATTTCAAATGTAAAAATAGTCGAATCTTTGGCCATCAAGCGAAACCGACTAGTGCTATAGAGCGGAAATCGAATCTTCCTTTTAGATGAGGAAGTTTTTTTGGTTGCCGGTATTGGTTGTTTTGACGGAGTCGGTCTATGCCGAAGCAGAAGAAATAATGGTGAGAAATGGTAGAAGAATAATCCGCATAACGCCCGACATCTCCATCGATCCAAGCTTAATCAGCATGGACTTCGTCCAAGCTTCCGGCCCGGGCGGGCAAAACGTAAACAAGGTCGCAACGGCTGTCCAACTCCGATTCAATGCAGCCAAATGCTCTGTCCTCAGCGACGATGTCCGTGGGCGCCTGAAAAAGCTAGCTGGGCGAAGAATGACCACCGCCGGGGTGCTGGTAATAGATGCGCGGCGATTCGCCAACCAGAATCGGAACCGTGCCGACGCGATAGCAAGACTAGTAGATCTACTCCGCAAAGCTGCTGTTAAACCCAAGCCTCGTCGACAGACCAAGCCAACCTTCGCCTCGAAGCAGCGTCGCCTAGAGTCCAAACGCCGCCGCGGTAAGACAAAAAAACTCCGTCGGTCTGTGCGGCGAGATGAACTTTCCTGAATGCCCCAAACCCGCTTGTCCGTACCGAACACAATAAGGATTGTAGGATTATTCATTGATACCCGCGCAATAGATAAATCACGTATGGGATAATCAGGTAAGTACATAACAACAAAAGATTCTACCAGTGTTCGTTCCATCTATACCAGACTATACTCGTCTGCATGGTGGGATGTAATGCTACGCTGCGCTGTTTTAGCATCTGATCTTTTGCGCTGGAAAATTATCCGATGCTTTGTATATACTGCCGTGGCGATCCCAACACGGCGGTATAGGCCCCCTTTGATCACCTTTGCTGTAGTTTTATATCAGTTTCTGATTCTGTACTTCATCTCCATCCTGGCATCCGGATAGGTCACAATCTCTTCGATTAAAGCATGTAAGGCAACTTTCCGGGTTTCTTCCCTTAGTAGCTCCAACCTCATCAGATTGCGTTGAGCTTATAGGCAAAAAACAAAAAAAAGGTAACCGTAAGCATACTTCTATGAATACAAATCTACAGAACACAAGACAGAAATAGTTACTGGGTTAAAATTCAAGATTTATACATACCAATTTATTTTTTTATATCCACTTTCCCTCTATAGTTTATACTATACTTATACTTTATCTGTAACAAACCAGAGAAAATTACAGGAAGAGGAGACTGCGATGAAATTCTGTGTGATGATTTTAACTTCAGTTCTGATTTTGGTTAATTTATCAGATGCTGCCCTTGATGATGGCATCGTTCTTTATCTGACCTTCGATGATGTTGATGGGAAAAAGATCAAAGATCAATCGAAGAATGGTCATGATGCTGAAATTATTGCCAACACTAAGTTGGTGAAGGACCAAATTGGCAAAGCAATCGAAATTACCGCTGAAGGACAAGATTGTGTTAACGTTCCTGCTGCTGACGCATTGAAAATTAAGGATCAAACTACGATGATGGCTTGGGTATATCAAAAATCTTGGGCGACATCGCCTGCACAATGGTTTGGTAAAAACTGTCACAATGGTGGTGAGAAGAACAGTTATGGTATCGGCGTCTTTGGTGAGAATATTTTAACGCTGCTGGGCGCTACAGATAGCAGAAAAAATCACGAAGTTCCGAACAAAATGGCATCATATCGTAGGAACTTATGATGGCAAGACAAAGAGAGTCTACCTCGATGGTGCACTACTTAATGAACAAGGTGAAAAGTTTAAGTTTGCCGGAACAAATGATAAAGATCTTCGTCTCGGATGTTCTAAGGATCGGCCACAGTACACACACGATGGTGGGATGATAGATGAAGCTGCTGTTTGGCGTCGCGCCCTTAGTCCTGACGAAATCAAAATGGTAATGAAAGGTGATATGCTGGCAGTTTTTCCTGAAGACATACTAGCTATAACATGGGGTTCCATCAAAATCAGGTGATATCCTGACCATGCCTTTTTGTTAAATGGCTAACTGACAAATTTTAGGGAATGGTGTATTCCTTACTTGTCAAGACAGTTAGCCTATTGACGTAAGAGGTCGATTATTGTCTTAACAGATCTCGTTTGTGTTGGTAGAGGTACACTTGTAAAGATATACTCAATTTTGGTTTGGAAATGAATTCTTTATTTGATGCCACTAACTTGAATTAGTCTGACTCAGGCTTGAATTGAAATCAATCATAATAATCGCTCTTTATTACTTTGTCCCTATCGTTCTTTGTTTGAGTTCTTTGACTTGTGGACGTGGTGATAATGCTAAACCAGTTATTGAGAAATTGATACTGCCTACAACAGTTCAACCAGGAGAGACAGCTGTTTTTAAAGTGGTTGCGCTTGACCCCGATGGGGATCAATTGACTTATATTTGGATGATAAATGGAGAAATCTCATCTACTAAGCTGTCAACAATGATCTGGGAAGTCCCCCAAATCTTAGCAGGTCGGAAAATAGATGTGGTTATCTCTGTGAGCGACAGTTTCAATGAACCTGTCGTGACAAAAAGTCCTCTAAAAATTCAAGCCTTCGACACACGACATCCGAAGAATATGGTACTTATTCCTGTTGGAGAGTTTGAAATGGGGACGGGCGCTGATCAAATACCCCAACTTCTTCGGTCAGCAAAACAATATTTTCCCGATGCAGAAGCAAGCTGGTTCGAAAACGAAACCCCACGACATAAAGTTTGTCTGGATGCTTTTTATATGGATATTTATGAAGTATCCAATGCTCAATACAAGAAGTTTATTGACAAAACAGGATATCATCCACCTTTGTACTGGAACACATTTAATTTTGCACCCAATCATCCTGTGGTTGGCGTCAGTTGGCATGATGCTATGGCCTATGCTAAGTGGGCTGGTAAACGATTACCAACCGAAGCAGAGTGGGAATATGCGGCACGTGGTGGATTAGTTGGCAAGAAATACCCATGGGGTGATGCTGAAGCTGATGGGAAACGAGCAAATTTTGCCGATAAGACCATCAACTTAAATTGGTCAAATAAAAACGTTAGCGATGGATATAAATACACCGCCTCTATTGGAGCTTTTCCTCCTAACGATTATGGATTGTATGATATGGCAGGCAACGTGTTTGAATGGTGTTTTGACTGGCATGATGCAGGTTACTATGCAAAATCGCCAGAGTACAATCCAACAGGTCCGATATCAGGTACCATGCGTGTCATACGAGGTAGTTCCTGGAGTTATCCTCCAACTCGTATGCGAGTTTCTCGTCGTATTGAAAAGCATCCAACCAGTATGCTTGATTACGTTGGTTTTCGCTGTATCAAAAATGTTGTGCCTTAGTCTTCTCGTCACTTCTGTATAAACACAATGGCAAGGTACCAAAGCCCTGCCAACACCCATGGGGACATCAATTTAGGGCCTAGAGTAGCTCCTTAAAAGCCTGAACACACAACGCATGACAAAGTTTGTGTTATCGGTCGTAACTTGGGTTAGGTTAAGAAAAACAGAAATAGCAGCAACTCCCATTAATACCTTCGTAATTTGTATCAACGATCACGGTTTTTTGACCTCCTAATGCTGTGGTTGAGCAGGTGGTTTATCGCATCCACTCCAACCACAGCGTTAGGTATTCTACTGATTTAGTCAGTTTTCCTTTCGACAAATCGATAACTCGCATGTGTATCGTAATTGATTTCATGTTTCTCTTTCAATTCTTAAATATAGGCTAAAGTTTTCTGGGTATGTGGACTCGCTACTCCACCTTCAAGCATTTTTTCAAAACTGTGGAGCACAGTTTCTTCCAGCATTTCTCCAATCTTCATATTCTTATGGACAGCCAAATCTTCCATCAGCGCCAAGAGCCGCTTTTCAATCCATGCTGTTACAGAAACCCTGTCGATTTCCATCTTTGGCTCCCAGGCTGGTATACTCTGACCAAAGCGGATGATGTGACCACTGGGGTCACGGACATGGATTTCTCTGCAACCCCACGGTTCATCCTCTGGACCATACACTACCTCTTCATGAACCTCATCATCTTCTTCATCCCTTACTTTTTGGTTTATCATTGGTCTGGCTAAAGTTTTATAGTTTTTGGTCTCAACCAACACCTAAATCCTTGGCCACTTGCCCTTTTGATGCCGGTTTGGCAACCGTGCCATCTGGATGCTCGTACCATCCCGGATCTGCGTAACTTTTGAGTTGCTCGCGTACCTTCAAGATAGTGAACATTCCTCCCATGGTAATGTAATCAAATGGGCCGTGCGCACCAACCATCGGCAGGCTATTCTTCGGCACCGCCATGTGACCCGACTCTACATGGATACCCATATCACCCATCCCGCTCTCTCCCATGGCCATATACCCGGGCAACAAACGACGAATTTGACGGTCTGTAACTCCTCTTTTCATGCCAACTACGTTGGGAAAATCGTGTCCCATCTGGTTCATCACATGGTGGGTCATATGACAGTGCATGGCCCAATCACCAGGTTCACTGGCAATGAATTCAATGTCACGAGTACTTCCAACCGGGACCAAGACAGTTGTTTCCGGCCATTGTGCGGATACGGCGATTCGTCCCCCATCCGTTGCCGTGACTTTAAAATAGTGCCCGTGAAGGTGAATCGGATGATGATCCATCGCGCTGAGGTTGCCTAGGCGAATGCGGACACGATCACCTAACTTGGCCACTAACGACTCTGTACCCGGGTAACACCTGGCATTCATGGTCAGCAAATTAAAGTCCGTCATCTCGTTTGGGTTGGGCCGGAAAGTCCCAGGGTCTACCCGCCATTCGCTCAGCATGATGGCGAAATCCCGATCCACACCGTAATCCGGCGTGGGCTTTCGGGGATGGAATACAATCATCCCCATCAAGCCCATGGCCATCTGCGTCATTTCGTCGTGGTGCGAATGGTACATGAAGGTGCCGGACTGACGCACCGTCCACTCGTATTTGAACGTTTCACCGGATTGGATAGCCCGTTGGTTCAGTCCCCCGACACCGTCCATCCCATTAGGAAGAAATACGCCATGCCAATGGACTGTAGTTGGCGCATCAATGTTATTGGTCACGTAGACGCGTAAGCGGTCACCTTCTACAGCCTCAATCGTTGGTCCATGAACGTGGCCGTTATACCCCCAGCACTTGGCCTTCAATCCAGGCGCAAATTCATGCCAAAGTTCCTCTACGGTCATATGGTAGATTTTTACCCCGTCGACGATCTTCCATGGCAAGGTCACATTATTTGGCGTAATAACCGGTTGATAGTCTTTGTTCGGTAATCCAGGGGCTAAGGCGGGTTGGTTCCGATCACCAGCATATGATTGATGCCAATGTTCCTGCTTGCTTTGAGCTTGGGCATTAATGTCCAGAGCAGCTGTACCTCCGACCAAGGCACTGGCCTTGATCAGGTCTCGTCGTTTCATTCTAGTGTCCTCCGTGTTTCAATATTGTTGGTGAAGCCACTCCACGTTCCAGCAAGGCATTTGTGGTTTCCAAGGTGGGCAGTCTCCCGTATAAAATTTGTTGCATTTCTGACCGAGCAACTTGGTAATTGTAGTATGCCTGAATGTACGAACGTCTTATTTTCACTTCCTGCTGCTTAGCTTGCAGCAAGCGAATTGCGCCTATCTGCATGGCGTTATACTGGAGTTGCATTTCTTGTAAGATCTTTTCATGCGTAGGTATGAGTTGCTCCTGATAAAACTGCACTGTTCTCCGGGCACTGAGTAACCTGTTTCTGATAGTACGCGAGATTGACCTGATATCCACTGCCAGGGAATAATGGGCTTGCCCTAAAGCTTTTAAGGTCGACTGAAGGCGGGCTTTGTCACCTTGTCTGCGGTTAAAAATCGGCAGACCAAATCCAAATTCCGGGCCGACTTTCTGGTGTCCTTCATCCTGTTCAAATTCCAGTCCAACATCAAATGCAGGAAAGATGGCACTGCTTTTGGTCAACCCCAGTTTTTTGCGAACTGCAATCATATCTTGCTTCAGCAGCCCAAGATCAATACTGTTCGACACGGCGGTTTGCTCCAGATGTTCCAACGGCGCTGATTCCTCGGGGATCGTAATCGGTGTGTCGGCAATCGTCCATTCAACTTGTCCTCCCCACAGACCCAGATAACGATTCAACTGCTCCTGGCTGTTTGAGAGATCTATTTCAGACTGCGACAGGGAAAGTTTGGCTCGGTCATATGCCGAGGCGTGCAAAAGCAGATCGAGTTCAGGAATATTACCGGCTTGATATAAATTCTGGGCAAAATCGTATGCCGCCTTCGCAGCCAAAACGATCTGCCGAGTTATCTTAACCAGGCGTTGGTTTGCCTGCAGGCGGTAGAATGCGCACTGCGCCTGGATGATCAGATCAATGATTTCGGCCTTAATTCGCAATCCGGATTTTTCTACGTCAGCCCGCTGTATCGACGTTCGCAGCGGACTCAAAAGGATCGCGACTAAATCCATTTCAACAGACAAAGTGTGTCCTACCTTCCCTGAATCGGCATCACCCAGCGGAAAATGAGTAGAAGCATGCAAAGACGGATTGGGTAAAAGTCCAACTTCGACCAAGTTGGCTTGAGCGATACCCAACTGCTCAAATCCAGATTGGAGGCGACGATTATTCAATAGTGCCAACTGTACGGCCCGGTTAACTGTTAACGGTTGAGACAAGAAACTTTGAAGCTGGGGTGCGGATAAAACACCCCATTTAACTTGATAATTTGTCTGCTGTTTAACATCTTGGCTGACAGTCGCAAAACTTTCCATTGGAGAGAAGTTTGCACAGCCGGTAAAAACAAGGGCCGCGAGCAAGAGGGCAAGTGGTGCGTAAATCCAATAGGAAGTCCACACCTTGCAAACGCGCAAGGAGCCGGGAGCGGCACCTGTTAGTCCATTCATAACTCCTCCTAATCATGTTGATGTTTCCGCTGTTCCGCACCAGCCTTTGATTCCCCACTCGAATGACCTCCATCATGGTGTCCAGGAGGATGCTGATTCGTTATGTGTTCTTTCCCATGAGTGTCTTTGCGCATCTCACCGACTTCGGAAGACGGTGTAACTGCCATGTTAAATTTTTCACGATGGCACATTAGCATGCTGGTGCCGAAGTACGGGTTTCTAGTTTCCTGGTCATCCTGCAGCCAGATTCCCTGTTCAGGCATGTCTTTCGCCATGCCGCAGACAAAACCATGGACCGGTTTTTCATAGTGGGTTGGAATACCTGTGACCTGAAGAAAATGAATCCAAGCGTCGCTCAGGATTCCATAGGCGATCCTAGCAGCTTTGATGTCAGACAATTCGGCCAGTTCGTGCGCTTGGTCGTGTATTGTCTCTGCTATCAGCTGATGAGTATGCCAGAAGTGTGGCGCATCGCTCGGTGTTTCTTCTTCTAAGTGATGAAAGGTTTCGATGATCGTCTGTGCTTGCTCATTAAGATCACCCAGTCTGTCTTCTGCCAATTGATCGCCTATATCAAAGTAGGCGTTGAGCATCAGGCTGATGTCATCTTGCCTTCCCTCTGAGAATACAGCCGTTATAATAACGGTGTCCTCAATGTTCTCGTCATGATTTGAGGTCAGAGTGTTTATAGATGCTTGGTACTGCGTTGGAGTTGCATTATGATTGGCAGGATGATCCAATGACAGTTCCATTTGGGAAAGATTCTTGGAGCATCCGCTGGTAAAATTCAACATAACAATAAGGAAAAAAAGTGAAATAGGCTGCGTGGTGAAATATCGCATGAAAACCCCCGTTGAAATCCAACTACATTTGGAAATTGAAGATGAAATTAAGTAAGATGTATGAAGAATAAAACTTAAGAGAGGGAAATCGGAGGGGCTCGAGACAAGAAATGGCTAATGAATAATTCTTTGCTTAGTGGAGGAATACATCTTAGGCGAAGAACGGAACAGGAGTTGACATTCAGGATCATTGGGTGTGTTGGAATAGATCCGGCAAAGGAGAGGTGGACTTTGGCAAATTGTACAGAAACTCGATACTCATTACTGTTGACGAATATTGGCTGAGTTAAACAACAACGTGCGTTGTCTTCCCCTTGATCCGCTTGCGGTATTTGCTGTGAATGACAGCAGTTTGAACTACTGCCCTGTTCCTGAGGCTGAGACCAAAGTGAACCGGCCGCCGGCACAAGACAACTTTTTGCAACTGAAACTGAACATAATACAGGACAGATAAAATGAACTGTCAATATTGTTAACAGGAGAAGAATACTAATGTTTTTGAACTTCATCTTTTCGGAAATCCATACTTTTTACTTCAGATAATGCAGATTCGAGTTTCGCACAATTATACATGCTTTTGAGTACAGAAAACAATAGTAAAGATTTTAATACCAGAATTATCAATAAGTGAAGAGCAACGAATAGAATATTCTTAATCAAATTAACGTTTTTCACCAGCATGAAAAATAAATTCTTTTGAGCGTTGGCAGAAGGTATCAATTCTGCTAGAATGGTGTTTAGCTTTACTAAAAATAAAGCACAGCCCACCCTGCCGAGTCAGGATAAACTTGCGATCGTCTGGGGCGCACTGAAAGTCAAATAGTTACTAGACTCACTTACTGATCGTTCACGCGAACTTCTTTCTATAACTGATTCTTGGTCAGTCCAGCATCCACGTCAGTCGGCGCCTTAATCCCACTTCACGGCGTGGATGCTGCGAGTGGCAAAGGGGATTCGCTCCGCGTTGGTCCTGTTTGTTGCACCGAGGGAATCTCTTATCGGGTCCTATATGAAGCTGGTGGGGCCCGTTATCCATTTTGACACCTTCCTTAATAATTTCCATATAGACTCTTCCAATTAAGAAAGGTTGTTTCCATACTTTCTCAGTATATACACCGGCGTATTCTCAATCCATTCTCGTCGAATACCGTTCCTGTCTGGGTGGCTTCTTCCTCTACCATCTGTATCAGGCTTCTAATTCTGCCTTGCACAGATGTTTCATAGGCAACATATACTAGGTGGTTCTTCAGTGCCGGAAGAGCGCTTTGTACGACGGTACGCTCCTCAAGTCCAGCCGGTTTGGCCCAAAAAACTAATGTCACCGGTCCTTTTAAGCCTAAATTCCCGACATCCACATAGCTTTTCTTCCCACCGTCAAATTTTAATGCTTGTCCGACTTTTCCCACTACCCATTGGGGGTCATTTTTAAGTACCCCATCATTACCGTTGCCAGACGAATCCTTGGCTACTCCCCCTGTTCCTTCATCGAAGAGCCACATAGCCACGGAACCACCCTGAACATCTGCCTCGGCTAAACTGTTTTCCTTGATAGTAACCACCTCATCCTGAGTCAGGGCGACATTGAAAAATGCCACCTCATCCATAAGACCGGTAAAATGTTGTCCCCATTGACCAATAAAATTCGCGCCAATACCGATGTCAGTAAAAGCACAGTTATCTTGCACTGTAAGGCCTTTTTTGCCATTGTAATACCCGGTCACATTTGTTTTATCATCAAATACGAAGGCATAATGTCCCCATTGATTATCCTCAAACTTTGGAATGACAGGTTGCCAGGTTGAACCCCAGAATTCCACGCTGCCAGCGTGGAACCGAATCGCAAAAGCCGGGACATCAAGTCCAGTGGTATTCGATATCAGCCGAACATCATCGATGCGCTCAGATCCAGCCAGGCGTTCCAAAAGATAAAGCCCCTCACCCATTCCCAGTTGCAGCGCGATTCTAGAACTTGATACAGACAAGGTTGATAGTATGATAGGTTTCTCACCCGAAGGAAGATCACCCTTCAGCGCCTGAATAGCTTTGTTCTCTTGTTTTACTATGTTGGCGCGTGTCTTAAGACGGGGTAAGGAAACCAATATCTTTGTCCTGAAGGGGGTATACACGATAAACATCACTATCAGGAAAATCCATGCTATTTGCAATATGTTCCGCAGATATCTAACTGGCAGATGCAGAATCAAAACTCCTAACTGAGCTATCCCCACACTCAAGGCAAAAAGGATGAAGACATAGTTGTAGAAGAGAAACCGACCCGCAAAGAGCATGCCCCGGGTATAGGTTATGAAGTAGAATACGATGCTTCCGAAGAACGAACAGGCCATGAAGAGCAACATTCGCGGCTGCTTCATGAACATAACCACCACTCCGATTACAGACAATGATATGTATACTAGCGCTCGTAGGGAGAACCAGGAAGACACGTGGAAGGCGTTGAAAAAGGCAGATTTTAGTAGTCCGGGAAACTGTTGCCAATCGAAGGAATTGCTGCGGCCTGCATATTCGATGACAAATCTCTGAGCCAGCCATCTGCTGAAAAACACGTTTCCGAAGATGGCGTAATCCCAGATATGCCACACAGCTGGCATCAACAGTGGGATCAGGAATAGCAGGTCAATTCTGTTGAAGCGTGGCCTATTTCTCGGCAGGTACTTCAGTCCGAATAGGCAGACCACGATCAGACCTACGTTGATCCAGTTGTCGGGCCGGGCCAGGCTGGCAACACTAAGAAAGATAATAACCATAAGACGATTTCTCAGAGGACTGAGATCCTGTAGATACACCAGCGCTACGAACAGGAACAGGGTGCTTAGAAGTCCGGAACCACCACCCATCATCGTCCCAAAGATGAATGGCGTCATCATGGTTAAAACTGCAAAGACCAGAAAAGGTACTGGTGTGGCGTAACGTTGGCCCATAATGTGGCAGGCACAGTATACGAGCAGAGCCCCGGCTACAGCAAACAGGACATGAATAAACCATATGTTTCCGGTTATCCAGTAAATCAGCCCGAATAGTATCATCTGGGCAGGCTTGGGCACGCTCCAATTGGCTTGATGCACATCTTGGAACATGGTCATTCCATAAGCCACATTCGATACCACATCTGAACCTTTTCCGAACATCTCACCATACCTGACCAGGAAATTCATCGGGTATACAAAACAGATCAGCAGTATGACAAGTGGGATAATTTTCCACTTCATTACCATTAAACCTTTCACCGTTGATGTTTCCCTTTGATTTGAAGGTTTAGACGTTCCTGGATTACTCCATATGGTTTGCCATTAACACATTACTGGCGGCAACCTTCATTAAGATCAGAAAATGCCGCATGCTATCAGATTGGCCAGGTATATTGTGGCACTTTCAGGAGTTCACCGTCGTTCAATGCTGACTGGTGGGCGATGATGCCCGGTACGGTCATGTTTAAAGACCAGGCGATGTTGATCAGTGGCGACCGATTCTCCAAGAGGGCAGTGACGAACTCGTCGGTTAAATAACCGTGTGAACCGCCGTGCCCTCCAGCTTCCATCCCGGGTGGCAGTTGAGGCTTGAACAAATCAGGGAGTTTGGCCTGATCTTCCGCCGGCTGAAATGAAGTGCCATGCATATACCCAAGTTCGCCGTGTACCAAACCGGTTGGTCCTCCTCCGGAACCATGCATGCCCCAACAAACACTCATGCGTGACGACCCGCCTTCAGAAGTTTGGAACAGAGCAACTTCACTGTCGAAAGGGTTTTGATAACGGTTGGCATCAGGCTGAAACTGTGGTATCTTCCCCTTGAACCCCTGACAGGAAACTTCGGTGAAACTCTGCCCCGTCACTGCTACATAATAGGCCGTCGAATGTGTTGGATACCACATCGGCGGAAGTCCCGTTCGCCACTCCCCATGGGAAGCTAAGGGTGTGGGGAAATAGTGATAATATTGTCCCTCCGAATAGATAATTTTGCCAAAAGCACCCGCTTCATAGGCTGTCCGCATGGCGTAGCAGGGGGGATGGTAGGCAGACGTCTCAAACATCATGTATTCCAAGCCGGTCGTTTTGACGGTTTCATAGAGTCGGTCGGCGTCTTCCAATGACCCGAAGACCGCCGGCACCGCACAAGCAACGTGCTTGCCGTGGTTCAGGCAGAGAATGGCATGATGCGCATGATTGGGAGTGTCCGTACCCAGGAAGATAGCCTCCAACGACTGATCTTTGACCATTTCCTCCAGGGAGAGATAGGTTTTTTGACAATCGCAGGCAGCAGCCAGTTCGGCACAACGCTCAGGAGAAATGTCGCAGACGGCAGCAATTTCCACATTGGGGTGGTGCTGGAATCCGAATGCAGCACCGAAACGGCAGACGCCATACCCGGCAATGCCAACGCGAATTTTACGATCCGACACAGGTTGCCAGGCTTTATCCTGGCGACTGGTTGAATCGGTTTCGTCGAATCCCTGGATCTCAGTTTGGGGAATATCTTGTTTGGTAAAGGTCATATTTGTTTCCTCCAACTGTTCAAAGGTGTCCATATCAAGCCTTGGTCAAGGGCGACGTGATCCTCCAGACTTCTTCTTTGAGTGCCTTAGCCTCTCCATCATAAACAAACTAATTCTGATCCTGCAGTGCTTGGGCCGGGGTGGCCACTCATTCCGCTTGACTACGAATTCAGATTCAAGGTTTGCCCTAGTCTTTGATTTTCCGAAAGTGATCTTGGCTTTGTCGAATGCACTTCGGCACACCCGCTAAAAGACTGGAATATCAATTGATGAATTGGCTTATTCATTAGCTATGTTTAGGTAACTATTATCAGTTCCATGACACAATTTCGCTATCTCGCAAAATGCTCGGCAGATCCTCAGGAAACCTCTTGATTGATCGGAAATCCGGTACTTCGACTGGAATACTCTCCCGATTAATGGATACTTCGGAGACCAAGCCCGGAACGGTCATGTCCAGCGACTCATAAATATCAATTGGTGATTTGGTATCGTTGATAATTGAGTCGACAAATTCTCGGACTTCAAGATAATCGCCACCTCCATGGCCAGCTTGCAAAGCTTCCATAGACGGATTTCGCCAGATTTCAGGCATATATTGTTCTTCGAAATCCGATAGCGACTGCCAGGCGATCTGATCGGAGTGTTCCGCCAACCAAATTTTGGGTTGATCTCCAAGACCACGTGCGGCTTCGTAGCACCCTTTTGTGCCCTGTAAACTATAATATTGTCCCAGGGCTGGCCGATCAGATAGCATATCAACCCGGATTTCGACCAGCCCGCCACGAGTTGTTTTGCAAATCATCGAAATTGTATCCTCGTTTTCGTACTGCTTACCCTCTGAATCTTCATAATGATGTCCCGATCCGAAACAGGACACAGTACACACGCGATCTTCAAACCATTGTAGGACTGGTCCCAAGCTGTGAGTTGAATAGGTGCATCCATTCCGGCCCGTCTGCCATTTGCGCCGCCATTTAGTAATCTCATTTAAGCTCTTAAGTTCATGAATATATTGCCCTTCACCGAAATAAATATCACCAAATAATCCCTGCATTGCTAGTTCACGGATCAGGATATTTGGTTTGGTATAGACATAATTTTCGGCCATCATATATTTTTTTTTGCTGTTTTCAACCGACTTTGCAAGTTCCCAACACTGTTGAAGATCCGTAGCTGCCGGCACCTCTGAAATGACGTGTTTTCCTTCCTGCAAGGCAAGAGTCGATTGCGGGGCGTGCAAAGGCATTGGTGTTGACACCACTACGATATCCAGGTCAGATTGTACCATCTCTTCGAACTCGGTGTACTTCTGATCGATATTGAATTGGCTTGCAACTCCCTCGACGACATCGATATTCAAATCGCAGATGGCGATAACGTCAGTTTCTTCAATTGCCTGAAACGAACGAATAAATGATTGCCCTCTCGGTGCACCGACGATACCGACTTTAAGCTTATTCTTCATAGACTTGGTTTCTCTCCTCATTGTAGTGGTACGGTTAATTTTGGATCTAAAACTGTTTTAGATCAGCCAGATTATCCATAAAATCTAGCATGTCGACCTTGGCCTCTGCTCATGTGGCAGGCTCAACCAAGTTCCGCACAATTAAAATACCCGTTTTGTTAATGGTGCTGCCGTTGTTTTGCTGTTATCATCTGTAACCTTTTCTGTCCATGCGTTTAATTCTTAAATTTGATTTTCGGCCCACTGAATAGAAAATCTACCCCAACTTTCCCTGAAATATTGGTCTACCCTTCGGTTTTAGTTAAGACATCAAGTTTGACTACAATCATTTTCCACTTATTTTTATGAGAATCACCCTAGCGGTTCCATGGTTCTTTATGTCATCACTCAACATTTGGGACATTTATGTTTTGTTCCTTCACCGATTTTGGCAATCTAGCTGGCAGAGAAATTTGGCAATCTGTTCAACCGAGTTATCTTCTGGTCCTGCCAGTTCGAAATATTTTCGGGTTTTATCGTTGAGTACGCCATAAAAATCCCGGACTTCCAATTCGGGATGATCACGCCAAAATTGGGTTGGGGTGAATGAGTCATTAGCCATAGCAGGTTGGTCACGATGCCCATAGTAGATTTGCACTGTTTTACGCTCTTGTTCCGTCATGCGCACTGTAGTCGTATGCAAAAGCGAATAACTACAAAGAAATGCAGTTCCAGCAGGACCATAAAGACTGCAAATTCCGCCTCGTTGCAACTAGGCTTCATTGTCGTCTTTCAAAATCGGTTGATCAACAGATTCCGGCGAAATTGAAAGACAGTGAGTAGTTTCATCCGCTTTAGCTAGGTATACTATAAGTAGAATATTTCGTGTCCGCAGGGGGTGCTCCATTAGGTGTGGGCCGTCACGGTGCCAAACCCAATGGTTAGGGCTGTCCGTGTAAGACCCCATGTGGCGAATTGTCATCCCTGAGAAACAGAGGTCACCACCCATCAACCGATGAAGAGGTTCCATGACTCTGCTGTGCCGATCAGTTGGTCGAATTCAGGGGTGCTGGCCAAGACATTGTAATTGATGGTCTGATGGTCTGGTAAGAGCCAAAGTCAAACCAGAAAGCCTGTTTCTGCTCACGATCATGATCATACAGATCGAGATAATAGTCCACCTCCCGGTCAGTCAATATTTTTCCCAGTGAGACATAACCATTTTCTCGGAAAAACTGGTAATCTTCGTCTTTCATGGCTTCACCTAGCAAATTGTTGTTTTCAATTGAAACAAGCAACGAAGAGTATAATTGTGAAATTTCAGCA
Organism: Candidatus Poribacteria bacterium; assembly: GCA_012963885.1. GTDB lineage: Bacteria > Poribacteria > WGA-4E > WGA-4E > UBA9662 > UBA9662. The sequence continues at coordinate 15,618 of DTUY01000371.1, forward strand.
ACATTAAAAATATCCCTCTACGAAAATTATTGCAAGTCAT
>DTUY01000372.1 GCA_012963885.1 Candidatus Poribacteria bacterium
CCTGGAGGGGGCTGTTGTCCAGGATCGGGAACGGGGGGGACGTTCGTCCAGTTGGGAGCGGTGAAATCATTACATGCTTGTCTCAAATCTTTTTCAAGCACTTCATATCCCCTTTGCGTTATTTCACCAGACAAAAGCTGTTGCCATAAGGTTCGGAGGACAGATAGATCACCTGCCATAGCACCAAACAACTGACCTCCTATTTTATTGAGTTGGGTACGCACTTGAGCAGCGTCTGGTAAATTGTCTAACGTTCCGCTCGCAGCTAACCGCATAAGACTAATAAAGAAATTACAATCAATTTGAGGTCGTTGGCCAGCAGGAGGTTTTGGGCGAGTTGTCCATGTTCCACTTGTCACTTCTTTGCAAAGTTTATTTAAGCTGAGTTTGAGTTCAGTCTGTAACGCTGCTAGATTTCTAGGTGGTTTTTCTTGACGTATCACGACGCAGATGTCAAACAATGCTTCTAGATGTACCTTTCGGAGACCATCGAGTTTCGAGGCGTACTTTCCAAATAACCGAATTAGCTCATTTCTGTCAATGGGCGATAAAGAACGATTGAAAGCTTGGTCTAAGAGGACATTTATTTGGTCACATTCGTTAGAAACTTGTGGGCCGAATGGGTCTGGTGGTATGGCTTTACTTTTGCAAATTATTTTAATTATATCCAGAAGTGGTTGAAGATGTTGACGCCTCGGGCGATAACCTTGCCGTCTTAATTCCATATTAAAGATACCAAGGTCATTTTTGAGTCTTTGGTCGGCCGTTTTATCCTCAAGCGGACCTAAATCTTCGGCTAATTCAATTCTGTTTTCCAGTGTCGGGTCCTCGAGAACTTTGCGAAAACTGGCCATAACTTTTTGGCAGATATCTTCCGCCCCAAACCACCCTGGAGCATCATCTAGTGAAAAATCAGGGTTGTTTCTGCAAAGTTTATCCAGTATTGCACTAAAACGCTGGAATTCATTACGTGTGAGAGGTGGGTTTTTTAGTAACCGAATCCACCTATCCTGAATCCAGATCCTTTCTTGTGTGTCATCTGATAGAGACATGAGCGAATAAATAATTGCGCCAAGCCGTCTATCATTTTCGGATGTTCTTTGAACAAATGGCATTGTTTGGTAATTTCGTAGTAACTGTTGAAGCATGTCACAAACATTAGTTCCAACAGGTCCGACATCAGATTCGGATGGTTCGTAACTAAGTGTGGTAACCATTGATTGAGTACCTCCACTGAACGGGCCTTTCATAACAGTGCTTGGAGCTGATTCTGATCCTGACTGATCGGGTTTGTAACTCAGTGTGCTTACCATTGATTGAGTGCCTTCGCTGAAAGGGCCTTTCATAACAGTGCTTGGAACTGAGGAACTTCCAACAGAAGGGATAGGTGTCTCTGTCAGCAAAGGTTCGTGCCTTTTTTCCTCATCTTGCCCCAAATCAAAACTAACGTCTCCTTCGCTACCCTGCCAATTTATACAAGCGTCATAAAGTATATCGGCAAGCGTATAAGTGTCATCGAACGATAGCCTGTTATCATTTTTAAGTTTAATCCACAAGCGCTGTGCTTCACGTATTTCTGTTCTTCGGACCATTGCCATTACGCCAATGCCAACATCTGGGGAGCCTTCTACCAGTTCGGTCAGATCACTCCAGCCATCAGTTGTCAAATTAAGATGCCTTGTCTCATGAATCATAAACTCTATACGTACACACATATCATCCATTCCTGGCCTGAAATCAGACACAAGACGACCCATGCACTGGTTAAAAATGGCCATTTTAAAACGATCGAAAGTCCTACGTGCTTCGTCAGGAGTCCGCCCTAATTGTCTATGGTGTGTAAGTTTCAGTAATGTATCTCTTAGGTCAGTTTTCCAAACGTCAGGCATACTATCAATAATAGCCTGAGTTGCTGGAACAATGTGACGTTGCCACCTATTGTCGCCAGGGTCACCAACATCGTGATGAATTTGAAAAGAATTCACTAACGTCCAACAGTGTTGAAGGTGGGCATCAGATTCGTCATCCTTTTTCTTGCCTTTTTTTTTGTCGTCTTTTTCGGGGTCTTTATCTGGGTCCTTTTTTAATAGAGACCAATCAGACATTGAAGACTCAGAAGGAATTTCGTCAGGAATGTCAACACGTACGTTTAACCCAGACATACAACTTGAAATAATATCAGTATGAAATGGTAGATATTCTACACCCTTTGGTACAAGTCCATTTTGAAACCCGATGTCTTGGTAGATAGTGGTAATTTGGTTTACAAGTTGGTCTCCTTTATTAGTCCATTCATCTGTCAATCTTTTCACATTATTCGCTTCATGTTCATTAGTCGGTCGATACATTCTCAAATCTGCGAGCTTGCTTTCGACAAGTGTTGCAATATCATCTGAAAATTGAGACCAAGATCTGTCCGTAATCCACTTACTTTTCATAAGTCGAAGTACTTGGTCAAGTCTGCTGCACAGATCCGACTTGTCAAAATCTTCTTCTTCCCATTTTCCGCCTTTACACCAGTTGTCGATTAAATCCAAGAAAAAGGTAGTTTTGGAAAGTGGTAGTTTTATTCCACGTCTTACTGCGCCCCATACTTTGGCAGCAAACCGAGCCAACTCTTCATCGGGTACAATTTTGCGTACGATGTCTTGAATCCACTTAGTTGCCATCCGCATTCCTTTTGGATTGAATGGTTGTCCGCTTACAACATCTCTAGCAAAACGCACTAACATGTCACAATCTCGAGTTGCAGGGGGGGTAACACCGCCCCCAGGTGGGGGTCCAGGTTGTGGGTGAGGTAGAAAATCAACATTATAACCAGGAAATAGTTGACGATTAGGCTGGTGTGCTTGAAACGAGTCTGATCTAGGAAATAGTTGCCTTTGTGGTGGAGTAACTTGGGGCACAAAAGTCGATCCCCCTCCAGAAAAGAGTTGTCTTGTAGGGGCTTGTGTCGCCGTCTGTTGAACTATTTGTCTTTGAGCGGCTGGTAACGTAGCAATGGTTCCCGTTGTAAGCGGAAGGCCTACACAATTCCCTTGAGGACAATCTCTTTGAAGCCTGTCAATCTTTGAAATAGAAATCTGGGTTGGTTTACCACCAGTGACAGGCTCACAATAAATTTGCTTGTCCTTGTCTTCATTTCTCACCCTGTTCTTCAGAGCTGTTTTGGTCCAGTCGTCTTGATTTTGGTTCCACTTACGAACTAAGTCATCATCGGATATGTTTCCAAGGGTGTAGCTCTTGCTGATTAGAACTTTTTTATCACTAAACCTTTGTTCTGTTTCAGTAAAAGCTTTGCAAAGGTCCTGCGAAATTCCAAAACAATGGGCGACCGATTTCATTGTGTTCAGATCCAATGAATTGAAGACTGTTTTATTATCTTTCTTGCACCTAGCTAATTGGTTGACTCTGTCTTTCGAAAAACTAGAAAGGAAGTCTCCACGATTGTTTTTCTGGAACTCTGACCAAACCAATTTTTGCCAACGAAACTCTTCATATTTTAGACGTAGAAGATGAATTCTTTCGCAGGCCTCCTTCCTTGCCACCGAAAGAGATAATATTTTTTTCTGATCTTTTTTGCCCATCCTCAAATTGCTCAAGGGCACAGGAAGACAGTCTATTTCTTCTTTGTCGTCAATCAAATAGCAACGGCGCTCGGAAAATCCGTCTGAAGTAGGAAACTCTTTCTCGTCGTCACCCATTGCGGTGCCCATTGGAATTCCAGGGTCCACCGATTGGATTTCGTCCTTTTTTTTATCAAGTTCTTCTTTTAACTCAATTGCTTTCTCCGCTAAGAGATCTATTTTCTCTTCTGTGTCCTCGCCCTCCAGAGTCAAATCAATTACTCCAGCCCTTCGTAACCTTTTTCGTCGATGAAGCTCTCGACTTCTATTTCTGGTAGCTTGCATTTGTTGAGCTCCTTTTCCAAGGCCAAGGCCTTCTTCCTGTTTTATAAAGTCGTTCATTCCTCTCTCAACTTTTGCAATTCTTTCGTTAGCCCTTTCACGACCTTCACGAGCTCGCTCATGAACGCCCTGTTCGATTCGAGAGGTGTTTTCATCCATAGTATTTTGGATATCGTTGAGTGTAGCTACAAGAGGGTCATTTGGGGCAGCTCCCTGAAATCGATCAGCAAAACGGGTTGAACGTCTTCGACCCCCTTGGCGTCTGACGGTACGTGGGGGTCTGGAACGTGGTACAACAAAACCTCTTTGGGGCGATG
>DTUY01000373.1:0-5812 GCA_012963885.1 Candidatus Poribacteria bacterium
TCATCAAGCCGCTCAACCAGAATTCTGTCTCCGAGGGGTTGAATTGCCATAGAATTCTCCTAGTCTTTGATATTTTTTTGGTATCTGTTGATGAAAGGAACTCCATCTAACCGTTTACTGAATCTGCTGCATTTCAGCAAACGGCTTAGATTGTGGATTCTATCTTAAACGGCCCCATTTGTCAAGAAAAACGTAATAATATGCTACACGTTTAAATAAAGGCTGCGTAACAATATGTTACACTAGAACCACTTTTTTACTTTCAGCTGACTTATATGCGGCTGAAACGATTCGCATATTTCGTAGACCATCGTATCCTGACACGATAGGTTGAGCTTCTCCAGAAACACATTGAGCAAAATGCTCAAATTGCAACTGAAACAAATCTTCGAATTGGGATCCAATCACCTGCTGTTTACCATCAATCACTGTTTTAATTTTCCAACCGTCATCGTTGAAGACAACGACGGATCCATCAGTTCCATAAATCTCGAGAATTTGATCTGATCCAACTGCTGTAAAACTTGTCTCCGTGACCGATTGCCCCCCATTCTTAAACCGCATCATCAGCGTGCTGGTCTCATCCACATCGTAATTATGAATAACACTATTGCAAAACGCACTCACCTCAGCCACTTCTCCAATAAGATACTCAAGCAGATCAATACTGTGGACACCAAGATCGATTAAACTGCCACCACCACTTTTGCTGGGATCTATGTGCCAATCATCTGACGGTTTGGGAGCATATTTCATGAACGGCATTCGCGCGTGAACAATACGGCCCAAGCGTCCTTCAGCTATCCACTCCTTAATCTGCTGAAATGCAGAGTGAAAACGAAAGAGGAAACAAATTTGCAGTTGAACCTCATTAGCATTGCAAGCATCGAGCATCCGTTTACATTCGTTTACATCCATTGCCATCGGTTTGTCACACATAACATGCAAACCATTTTCTGCGGCTTCAATCGTTGGCCCACAATGCATGTAGACTGGTGTTGAAATGTAAACGGCGTCAAGTTCTGTGTCGGAAATCAAATCTGAAACGGAAGTATAGTATCTGGATGCCTCATGCGTTTCCGAAAGGTGTTTTGCCCGATCTTCATCACGTGACATCAGCGCATGGAGTTCTGCGTTTGAGGCCTTATTGATAGCAGGCATTGCTCGACGTTGTGCTACACTTCCAGCACCGATAACTCCCCATTTTAAGCTCATAAGATTCTCCATCAATGATCTCTGTCTATTTAAAGTGTACCAGGGACCTCCTTTATCGTCTACCCAATATTTGGAATAATTTTTTAAATTCTGATTACTTGATTTTCTGACCAAATTCAGTCATAATATTTTATCCAAACGACAATTTCCGATTGATAATTCTAATATGATCAAAACATCACATAATTACTTGGATCCAGTAGCACTCTCACGACTTGGCAATATGGAACTTGTAGCACGACTCGTGGTCGAAGGCTTCATCACTGGATTGCACAAAAGCCCATATCAGGGCTTCAGCGTTGAATTCTCAGAACATCGGCAGTATATGCCGGGCGACGAAATTCGGCATATCGACTGGAAAGTATACGGTAAATCTGATCGTTACTATGTCAAAAAATTTGAAGAAGAAACGAATCTACGTACATATATAGTGCTTGACGCTAGTGGATCAATGAACTATACGTTTTCTGATCAAAGATTAACTAAGTTTCAATATGGATGTTATCTTGCCGCTTCATTAGCTTACCTGATGCTGAAGCAACGTGATTCGGTCAGTCTCACAATTTTCGATCAAGAAATACGCGATTATATTCCACCACGCAGCAGAGCCTCACACTTGCACGCCATCATTTCAACACTAGAGAAAACTGAGCCCAGTGGGGACACAGAAATCAGCAAAATACTGCATGGCTTAGCCAAACGAATTGTACGACGGGGATTGGTGATTCTGATTTCCGATTTATTGGATCAACCCACCGAAGTCTTAACAGCACTTAAGCATTTCCGGCATCGAAAACACGAGATCATCGTCCTGCATTTGATAGATGAAGCGGAGCGTGATTTCCCCTTTGACGGCACCGTGGTGTTTCGAGATATTGAAACAGGCCGCATACTTCCTACACACGCGAATACAGTAAAAGCTAGCTACATTCGCCAATTCAATCAATTTGTTAGAGATTACCAAAGAGGATGTGGTACCAATTTAATTGATTACGAACAAATTGGCACGGCTACAAAATTTGATTACGCACTTTCGTCCTATCTCTCCCGTAGAAAATAATAAAATTATTGGGTAACGGTCAAGAGAGTGAGTGATGAGATACTATTTGACACAATAAACCATGACTTTCGAATGTGGAGATGGTAACTTTTTCTACTGGTGGACAGAGGGAAAAACCTATCTTAAAAGATGAAATTAAGATTCTCAAATCTTACGAGCTTCCTAATGACGCGAGTAATGATTGGATAGCATCGCAAAGGTTTTCCCAAAGGAACTGAACACTGCCGAAAAATAATACGCTTTCCAAATTCATATAGAATTTAGTCCTTATCCGTAGACACAGATTTTCCTGATGCTTAAACCGGGAGACATATTTTATGCCAGTTATTTTAATCGTTGCTATTGCCGCAATCATTTTGCTGCTTTTAGTCCTTAGATCCACAAATTCCCAAACAAAACCAGAAGCCTACTACGACCTCTCGGAAGAAGAGAGACACCGTCATAAATGGGGGTATGTTGACACCCGATTCGAGTTTGACGATCCAAGAAACGTTAAAGTCACCGGAAACCGCTATCCAATCTCAGGTTTCCGTATGCCGCACTTAATGCCGTTTGTTGAAGAAATGCTGAATTTTTCAATTTGTCCGGAAGATATGGCGGTTGAGAACCAAGACCACAATATCCCACAGCCCAATATCAAGGCCCACTTCTTGAAAGCAATCGAAACCCAATTCAAGCCCGATCAATCCTCCATGGATGAGAAGGACAGGTTGGTCCACAGCCACGGACAGTTGAGTGTAGATGAGATTTATCGTATCTTGTATGGATCATCTTTAGAACGTGTTGTTGATCTGGTTTTCTTTCCTCAGAGTGAAGAGGACATCAAAGGGGTTATCGAGTTGGCAAACGAACACAATGTATGTTTAATCCCCTATGGAGGAGGAACAAATGTTAGTGGTGCATTGGCTATACCAGCAGAAGAAGAACGAATGGTAGTCTCGGTTGATATGCAGCGGATGAATCGGCTTATCTGGATTGACGAAGAGAATTTTCAGGCCTGTATCGAGGCTGGAATCATGGGCAAACACCTAGAAAAATTGCTTAATGAAAAAGGTTATACGTCCGGTCATGACCCAGATAGTATTGAGTTTTCGACCCTTGGCGGCTGGATCTCGACGAACGCCAGCGGAATGAAAAAGAACAAGTACGGAAATATTGAAGATATCGTCATTGAGGCAACACTCGTTACTCCTACGGGAGATATAAAAACCAAGTGCATTACACCCAGAAACTCCACGGGTATTCAGCCTCAGGCATTCTTGTTTGGTAGCGAGGGTAATTTAGGTATCATTACCAAGGCCGTGATCAAAATCCATCTCAAGCCCGAAGCGCGCAAATTTGGATCACTCGTGTTTCCTCGTTTTGAGAACGGTATTCGCTTTTTAAAAGAACTCCGGCAAAGTGGAACCTTACCGGCCAGCATTCGTTTAGTCAATAACAATGAATTCAGGTTTGGACAAGCGTTAAAACCTAAACCAACATTCTGGAAAGGAATCATAAGTTACTTCCAAAAGTTTATCCTTTTACAAGTAAAAGGGTTCCAACCTTTGGAAATGGTTGCTTGCACCGTTCTGATGGAAGGAGCGGAAGAAGAAGTCAATCAACAAGAAAAAGCTCTCTTTCGCATTGCAAAAAGACACCAAGGAATCAGTGGTGGTGCCAGCAACGGGAAGTGGGGATATAGCTTGACGTTTGGAATCGCCTATATTCGGGATTTCTTCGGTCAGTTTCACATCTTGGGGGAAACGTTTGAAACCTCAGTACCCTGGAGTAAGGTTCTCCAAGTCTGCCAGTCCGTACAACAAGAACTAGTAGAACAAGCAGAAACCTATCAGGTACCAGGCACACCCTATCTTTCTTACCGAGTTACCCAGACCTATCACACGGGAGTGTGTATCTACTTTACCATGGCATTCTATGGAAAAGGCTTAGAAGATCCGGATAAAGCATACCACCACATTGAGCAGCGTCTACGACAGGTAATTCTAGACAATGGAGGTTCTCTCTCTCACCACCATGGTATTGGTAAGATTCGGCAGGGATTTCTACCCCAAGTTCACACTGAAAATAGCTTTCAGATGCTACGTCAGTCTAAGAAAACTGTGGATCCAAACAATGTATTTGGTATCGGGAATGGTGTTTTTTATGAGTCATCCAAGACTGGTTAGATCCTTGAAACAAAAAAATATTAATGTTACGAAAAAAAACAGTAGTTATCACTGGAGCCTCTTCAGGACTTGGCGCGTCTCTGGCAGTCACATTCGCTGAAATGGGAGCCAACTTGGTTCTTTTTTCGCGAAATCAGGAACGGTTGAAAGAAGTCGAGAGTTTATGTCAAGGGCCAGGTGATCGTCCTGTTATTGTAACTGGTAATATCGCCCAACCTGAAGATTGTGAACGACTTATTGCATTAGCAATTTCTCAATTTGGAACGCTGGATTACCTTATTACCAATGCAGGAATAAGCATGTGGGCTAAGTTCGAAAATATTTGTGATCTCTCCATTTTCAGCAAGATTATGGAAACAAACTATCTTGGAACGGTGCACTGCGTTTACTACGCTCTACCCCACTTGCGAAAGAGTCAAGGGATGATTGTGGCTATTTCCTCAATTCAAGGAAAGATAGGAGTACCGTTTCATACTGGCTATACCGCCTCTAAGCACGCCATACAGGGATTTTTTGCTTCTTTGCGAGCTGAACTGACTGAGAATGATATAGATATTTTGATCGTCACTCCTCATTGGTTGAGAGGTACCAGTTTACGCGAAAATGCTTTTGGAAAAGATGGGAACTCCATTGGTGTATCGTTAAGGGAACACAGTCAAGAATCAATTTCGCTTCAGGAATGCAATCAAGCTATTTTAAACGCCATCGGCAAACGACAAAAAGAACTGGTAGTTCCGCCAAAGCTAAAAATCCTTCCCTGGTTGAATTTAATTAATCCTAAGATCGTAGATTTTATCGTTAAGTGGAAGATGTTTAAACAGGATAATGAGTAATGGGAACCTACCCAAATAAAACGGATCAAGAAAAAACATCAACTAGAACGGGACGCGAGTTAAATCATCAATACCAGCAATTGTTTAAGCTCCAAATTTCTATGTGTGAAAAGCTAGTAAAAATCTATTTCTATGAAGCCTGTTCCAACAGATTCGCTAGAATATCAGACTCAAAAAAAGAATCAAAAGTACAATTTTCGAATTGCCTTAGCCCAAGGAATTCTCATGCGCATCTCCTTTAACCACCTTTACATACAAACTTACCCAAAATAATTTTCTTGTTGGCGTAACAGGATCTTTAATGATCACTAGGTGGATGTGGCTCCAGTTCTTAGTTTCAAACCTAATTGAGCATCGTTCCTGCAAGCTCCCATTCTATATTTTGGGTATGAGTAGCCGTGTGGCCTGTTGGGTCGTGGTCTGCTTTGGAACGTTCTTAATTTCGGCTCAGAATTATTTGCTACTGATAGCTGTTAACCTATGTCAGTCATACTCAAACACTGGTCGAAACTGGAGACCGAGGTGAAAAAGCGAAA
>DTUY01000373.1:5912-15542 GCA_012963885.1 Candidatus Poribacteria bacterium
TGTCAGTCATACTCAAACACTGGTCGAAACTGGAGACCGAGGTGAAAAAGCGAAAAAAGGTTGTCCGATATTGATTCCACAGATTCGTCAGAGCCAAACGCATCGTTAATTAACCCTCCTTTGTCCAATCTTTAGAAATCTGTGTTACTTCAGAAGCGAGGTCTCACCTGACCGAACCCTGTGTTACCGATGGAACTGTCAGAAGATCCTTGATTTGTAACAGCGAGTGTTTAAAAGATTTCTTCCAACTTTGCTCCACTAGAGCAACATCAGGTTAGTGGCAATAGACATGAGTGATTTACCGGTTCCAGTGCTGGATCACCTTTCCATCTATGGCCACTGTAGCAAAAATGGTTATTGGGGGTACATTTCAAACATAGTCGCATAAATTGATTTGGGGTGATTAGCTAGAGAGTACAAGGTCTACCCTTCACTCAAGGTAAAAAAACAGGATCAAACTTAGTAAGAAGGATATCATGGCTAAGAAATTCCAAGATGCACCTTACGCTAGGTGATGTGTGACGATTGGGCTGCAATTTGACCCAATTAGTAAAGATATAATAAGGTTAGTACGGCAGGCATTTACAATGAGAAATCAGCAATCCAATATCTTATTCATATGTTCTGACCAACACCAAACTATGGCGTCGGGGTGTTATGGCCATTCGGAAGTGCATACGCCCAATATTGATCGTATTGCGGCGGCAGGTGTGCGGTTTAACCGCACGTACTGCCAATCGCCGGTATGTGTGCCTGCCCGCGGGTTTATTGGCGTATCCTCACGAGCATGGTGCGAGGATTTTGCAGGATGCTCTGCCGGCTGATGCATGTACTATTGCCCATCACTTTGGTAAGCACGGGTATCAAACGGCGGCTATTGGTAAAATGCATTTTGTTGACGAAACACAGAAACATGGGTTTGATTATCGGTTGGAGCTGGGTGATTTTCGCAAGACACTTACAGGCAGTGAATGGCAGGAGTTGCGCCGGGATCAGAGTGGTGGCGGGATTATAGGGCGTCCATCCAGGCTTTCGTCGCGTTATTTTCAGGATACGTACTATGCTAATGAAACGGTGCGGTATCTTCGTGAAAAGAGAGATCCGGACAAACCATTTATTCTCTGGTCGTCGTACTTTATGCCACACACACCTCTGGTGCCGATGCTAGAATATTTTAACCTGTACAACCCTAAAACACTCACGCTTCCCAAACGCAGTGACAATGCCCTGAAAACGGGATTTGAGGGGCATATCATTCGCGCCAAACAACGCGGATGATATGATCAAACCGATGAAGAACTCAGGTATGCGCTGGCTGGATACTATGGCAATATCAGTCAGATGGATGCGTGTGTGGGTAAAGTGCTCGACACACTTTATGACCTCGATCTTGGCCAGAATACTATTATTCTTTACACCTCAGATCACGGCGAAATGGCGGGTGCTCACCGGATGTGGACGAAACACAATATGTATGAGCAGTCGGTTTGTGTGCCTCTAATTGTGCGCTTACCCGATGACCGGGATGCAGGGACAGTTCAGGATCACCTGATTGAGCACCTCGATCTCTATCCTACGCTTGCCGAATTGTGCAATTTGCCGGCGCCGAAAAATATCCAGGGTAGGAGTTTTGCGCCGCTACTTTGCAATGAAACGTATGAACCTAGGGAATATGTTTATTCAGAATATGACTTCTGTCACAGTGTTTTTACACAGGATGATCGCTATGTCGGCAAACCACCCATCTTGATGGTACGAACAGATCGGTGGAAACTGAATTATTTGAGTTGGGCACGGTCGGAACTTTTTGATCTCGAGAAGGATCCGAATGAATTTACGAATGTCGTTGATGAGTTGGGAAATGCATGGATTGTAAGAAAGCTTACTGAAATTGCAGAGCGGATGTATTCATTATAAAGGTTTCGGTGTGTTGTAGATGTACCACAAGCCGACCAGTGATACGTTAGAGCATGGCGAAAATTGTTACCAAACTGTTATAAAACGCTGGATTTCAGCCTTGTGCTGCTTATGGTTTACAAGCCACCAAGGAAGCGCACTACTGACACTGTATGCAAGATATGGGATAGTGGGCCGTTCTCCCCGAATACTATTAGGATTGTATATGCATTAAGAACTATTGTGCGGTGAAATTCAAATTGAAGCAAACTCAAATTTGGGAGGCATTGTTGTGAAGCAAAAGATATTTATTGCTCTGGTTGCTTGTTTTGCTTTTTGCGCCAGCGGCATGGTGGCATTCGAAGAAGTCATTATCGGGACTACCTTCGGGAAAAGTTAGATATCTGCGGCGATTTTTCTGAAAAGGGAATAGGAAGTATGCATCGCGAGATGGTTGAAACCTTTATTAAGACCCCCTTTGAAGAATATGTTGCGAAACCCATCTGCGTATCTGGGAAAGACCCCCTCTAGCTGCTAGAGAGGTTCTCACTGAGATCTCGAATCTCAGAGATACGCTTAGAAGTGATTAACCAATTGCTTCCTGACAAGAATACGTTTATAAGTCAATATTGAAAGGCTTACGTAGGAAACTATGATGATAGAGTTTAAGGAAATATTAAGTAAGATTTGAAAAGAGTGGATGCAATGTCACGAACATCTCTTTGCCTAGTACTCGAGGCTAGACTTTTTATTACTACCACACCTGTTCATCGTAGGCCCGTCCGCCCGTCAACTCTTTGTCGAAACTCGGTCGAAACAGTTCCATCAGAATGACTGGCAGTTCGCCGCGCCGCGCTTTCATCGCCCATACCGGCGGGACGGAATGCGGTGGTTGGACGTGTCCACTCAGATCGTCCGCTTTCTTGTAGCAGTAGAGTGAGCACCATCGGGTCTCTTTGTCCAGGGCTTTGGGAGCTACCGCGTGCGCAGCGTGCGACAGGCAACAGACGACCGAGCCCGGCGGCAATGAGAGATGTTCGATTCGCAGTGGCTGATTAGTAACCGGATGCATTCGCCCTGCCAGCCAACCCTGTTGCATTTCTTCATCGCTAGCGGCTTGGCACCCAGCTGGGTCACGAAAGAGATGGCTACCTCGAATAAGTTTCAGCCCCCCGTCGTTTTCCACTTCGAAGCCTTGAGGATAACAGAGGACGAGGTTGAAATTTGGCTGTGCTTGATATTCCAGCAGGTTGGCAATACCGCGGTTGTCCGCTCCTCCTCCGATTTTGTGACTGTGCCAAGCACCGCCAGCATAACCAGCTGGCCGCGTCAACAATTGGTTGTGATCGAAATAGATGTCGTCGCAACCCAGGCACAGGCGTTGCAATTGGAGCATCTGTGGGTGCGTCAGTACGTTCATCAAGAACGGGACGTGCCCGGCTGGAAAATACTCGGCCAAAACACTGTGTTGTCGCAGCGTTTTAACGCCCGCTTCATCGTCGGTCTGCGGCACCATTTGGCTTCCTCCTAGGGCGTTGTTGATCTCATCCTCAGTGAGAGATTTTACCGGTAGTGTTCGACCAAGGGTATGCCAGTCGATCTGGGTCCAGTCCAACCTTAGCAACTTGTCGTTAAGTTGCTGCCCGTATTTCAGTGCTTCTGTCCACTCCCTGATAGCTTCCGACGTCATGATCTCTTTCAGGACAGCGTATCCATCGGACAAAAAGCTTGACTGATCGAATTGTTCTATGACCGCCGACATGTCGAATATGTCCTGGCGATTCGCTTCCAACCGGTCCCAGTCATTGCCGGACCACTGCACTGGGGATTGAGCGTTAACCAAAAAGTCTGGGCGGGTAGCCTTGGCCAGTTCGCTGGTTGGAATCAACAGGAGCCTAGCTAACATTGGATATAGCACTTCAGTAACCAGAAGCGGGTTCTGTGGCATTGTCGGGACATATTCTATGCTTCCTTTCATGCTGGATCTTCCCTTTCGAGAGCTGACAGTTGTATTTTCTGATTGCTGGTTACAGCGTTGTAGGCCAACTTACGTTTGTTCTATTCAAATAGATAAGAATTTTCTGGATTGATAGCTAATCGATAATAGTATGGGCAAAGTCTAGCACGCCATGTGTAGACTCTCAAGCAGAAAAAACTAATAATTTTGGACTCACACATAATGGGGATCGCCTAACCATCTTCATGAAATTCGTGCCTTGGCCACAGGCAATAATTAGTAGAAAAATCCACGCGTGATGTTTCAGCTTACAGGATACTGATCCTTGTCTTATTTAGAAGTTTCCCGTTTCCCCTTTTAATTTGCGATGTTATCATAACTGTTTGAAACACACCTGTCAGGTTCGTCTCACATTATCATTCGTATGCTAATAATTTGGATGATCTTCGATAATCAATGCCAGACCTGTTAACAGAATGATTGCTTGTAGGCTCAAACATCTGATTCAATCATAGTTCAATGAAGAGAAAATCCACTCATTTACTTACATCTCCCTCGTTTTACAGGTCAGATCTGTCCAAACTAAATCCTGTTTCATCGCCTGTCACTTTACGCGTTGTTCTGTTGGGCTGCATGCTTTTACCTGTCAATGCTTATTGGATCGCAATGGTCGAAATGGTTTGGCATGGGTTCCATTTTTCCGCTACTTCCATTCCCATGAATGTTATCTTCATTGTCTTTACCATCGCTCTATTCAATGCGCTTTGGCAACGTACTTCCGCTAGGGCGGGGCTAAGCCAAACGGAACTTTTGGTCATCTACATCATGTTGGCAACCACAACTTCAGTCATTGCTCATGATAATATGGTCAGCTTGATGGGATTGTTCACGCATCCATTCTGGTTTGCTACAGCAGAAAACGAATGGATACAGATTCTCCAACCGCACCTGCCGAAATGGCTGGTAGTGGAACAGTTCAATATAGCCCGACCTTTTTATGAAGGTGGCAGCAATTTTTTTACTGAAGGCTACTTGCGTTATTGGATTGTACCAATTCTGAATTGGACAGCAATTGCATCCCTGATTTTTTTTCTGACAGCATTTCTGAACGTATTTCTACGTCGCCGGTGGATCGAACAAGAAAAACTGCCATATCCAATAGTCCAGCTTCCACTAGATATGACCACCCCTGGAGTCCAGTTTTTCCGCCATCGTGGGATGTGGTTGGGATTCTTGATTGCTGTGGTTATCGAAATTATCAATGGCCTAAACTTCCTTTATCCTGTTGTTCCACTTATTCCAATACGTGAAAAAACCGCTGATTTATCGTTGTGGTTGAAAAACGAACCGTGGAATTCGATCGGGCCAACTTACCTACATCTTCGGCTGTTCATGATTGGGTTGTGTTTTCTGCTACCGCTGGATTTAAGTTTTTCAACAGTTTTTTTCTACTGGATTCGTAAAGCACAATTCGTTGGCGGAAAAGCAGCGGGATTTTACACAATTCCTTACTATCCTTTTCAACCCCATCAAGCAGCGGGGGCAACAATCGCGATTTTTGTGATAGTGTTGTGGGCAGGTCGAAAACACTATCAGGAAATTGCAAAAAAGATCATTGGTATGTTCACAATCATTGATGATTCAATGGAACCGATGCGTTATCGAACAGCAGCGTTGGGAATAGTTGTATGCTTTTTGTTTCTGTATATCATTTGTAGCCGGGCAGGAATGTCGACATGGGTATTTTTACTGTTCTTTGGTTTATACGTGATTATCTCTGTAACGGTAACGCGTATTCGAGCCGAACTGGGTCCTCCAGTGCACAACATGGGGGGGGTTAATCCACAAACGATCCTGATGACTGCTATGGGGACACGTCCATTTGGAACCAATAATCTTGTCGTTTTTTCACTTTTTTCATGGTTCAACGGCTCCAATCGGAGTCATCCGATGCCACACCAGCTCGAAGGTTTTAAACTGGCACACCGCACTGGGATCGGTCATAAAAGATTAATCTGGGTTATCGCCCTAGCCATCGTACCAGCTGTCTTTTCTGCCTTTTCAATTTACCTTTACGTATTATACAGGTACGGAGCCTCAATTGCAGTTGACGCACCCGGGCAGGTATTGGGACCTGGACAATCCACATATCAGCAACTTGCCAGTTGGCTGCAGTCTCCACGCCCGTCTGACTTGTACGGTACGTTGGCAATTCTTCTCGGATTTGCGTTCACTATGTTTCTAGGAATCATGCGACTCAAATGTGTCTGGTGGCCGTTTCACCCAGTGGGCTATGTAACAGGCATTAACGGTGGTACTTTAGACCATTTCTGGTTCGCACTTATCATCTCTTCAAGTCTCAAATATTGCTTTCTCAAGTACGGCGGCGCCCGTTTGTACCGACGGACACTACCTTTCTTCTTGGGACTGGTTTTGGGAGATGTAGTCAGCGGTAGCTACTGGTCAATCCTGAGCGTAATTGTTCAAACGCCCTTATACGTTGTATGGTTTTGGTAGTGATCATCACATAACGGTTAAGAGGACTATTACCGATTTGTAATGTCAACATCAAACCTGTTAAAGCGAAAGACTTAGTACTGGGTACGAGTCTGGATATTTATTCTCCGGATACCTTTATGGGCCTTCCTCCTCAAACCGCCGCAAGTGCCGTTTGGGAAGTTCTCGATAAGGATACTGTGCCAGCGCATCTTCATCTAACTCTAGTCCTAACCCCGGTGCAGTTGGTAATTGGATGTAGCTATCTTCTACCGAAAATGGATTAATTGAGATCGCATCACCACACTCGGTAAAGTTGACAAAGTATTCGGTGATCAGGAAGTTAGGCATCACTGCGCACGCCTGTATCGTCGCTGCCAAGCCCACGGTTGTGCTATTGTAATTGTGTGGTGACATGGCAACCAAATATGGTTCTGCCATTGCCGCAATCTCTTTCAGTTCTAAGATGCCACCACAGTTACAGACGTCGGGATTCAGGATATCGGCGGCACGCTTTTCGAAGACTTGGCGAAACTCCACTTTGGTATACAGTTCTTCACCGGTTACAACCGGGAGGTTAATTGCTTGCCGTACTTCGGCTAAAGCATCCAGATTGCGTGCGGAGACAGGTTCTTCGTACCAGAATACTTGAAAATCTTCCACCATATTAGCCACGCGGATAGCATGATCAGGCGCCAGCCGTCGATGGACTTCAATCAGCAGATCCACGGCAGGTCCAACAGCTTCGCGTACAGCTGACACATATTCAACAGCAGTTCGTTCATCATCGCGGCTAATGTGCGCCCTCCATGGACCGGGGAAAGGATCGAACTTCATAGCCGTAAATCCCCGTTCAACCAGTTGTACAGCACTTTCAACGGACTCAGCAATTGTACTTCTACTCCAACCGTTGGCGTAGACACGAAGTTTGTCTCTGCATGCGCCACCCAGGAGGTTGTAGACCGGAGTATTCAATGATTTACCCACAATACTCAGAGTGCTTGTTCTATCCCACTAATAGCACAATAAAGATCCATGGCACCACGTTTGCCAGCAAAATCGTGATATGCCATGAAGATAAAATGTTTGATATTGAAGGGGCTCCGCCCGGCAAGGTAACGTCCAAGCTGGTGAACGTGAATCTCAATAGCTTGGTCACGGTCGGCTTGCGTATAACACTCCCCCCAGCCATGAATACCCTCATCAGTCTCAACTTTGACGAACAGCCAGTTCTTACTTGTACCAGGACAAACAAGAAACGTTCGAATGTTTGTGACTTTCATCGGAGCTTATCCGCCTTACCAAACAGGTTTTCGATTGCCTGGTTGATACAAAATGATGCGATAATGGAATCTACTGTATTTTACAATAACCAGCTAGGCGTCCCTAAGTTTACTGGTGTATTATATCAGCAAGTCAAGATGTCGTCTAGCGGCAGTATAAGTTGCTATACTAAGGAAAATACTGATTGGGATTTCTGAATGAAGACTTTAGAACGGGAACGTCAAAGAAAACCATACAGTATACAATTAATGAAATTGTTGCTGATTGGGATGGCTCGTCTACCATTAGACAGATGCTGGATTGATTTCAAACAGCCAAGATCCAAAACAGCGCAACATAGTAACACATGTTTTCATCTTTACCTTCAATCAAAATCGCGCTAAAATGTTTCACCCAGTTGGATCAGTCTAAGCAGGAGGATATCATGGTTAAGAAATCAATTATCGCATTGATGCTCGTGGGATTGGCTGTCTTAGTCCATTCAGGGCCATCTGAAGAGGTGGTTGTTAAAAACATGAAGGATATCAAAGATCTCGATGTAAAACAAATAACGTGGGGAAAAGATGGGGCGAAGATGGTCTTAATTCCAGCACAAAGTTTTAATAAGGAGATCTTTGATCAAATCAGGAGTCTGGTGCCAAGTGAAATATTCGAAACATCTGGTGCTGTTTATATGGATTGTACTGAAGTGACGGTAGGACAGTTCAAAAAATTCCTGCAATCAACTGACTATAAATTTGATGGAGATCTGTGGGGAAAAATATCTAAATATTCACCTACTGATAGGCATCCGATGATTTATGTCACTTGGAACGATGCTGTTGCTTATGCCAAGTGGACAGGAAAGAGGTTGACAACAGAAGTAGAATGGGAATATGCAGCACGCGGAGGGTTAATAAATAAGGAATACTCGTGGGGTAATGACAAAAATATTGCTAGAGATAATGCTAATTATAAAGGAACTAGTGGAAAAGATAAGTGGAAGTATGCCAGCCCAGTAGGTAGTTTTCAAGCCAATGGGTATGGCTTGTACGACATGGTGGGCAATGTCTCTGAGTGGTGCGACGATTGGTACGGTGATACACGCACCTCTCGCGTGTTGCGCGGGGGTTTTTGGGCCTTCAGTATCTTCGGTCTTAGCTTAGCTGACCGCTACCACAAAGATCCAGATGATTCCTACTATTACTGCGGTTTTCGTTGTGTTGTGGATATGCAGTAACCCTCCGTCAATTCGAATGACTACCGCAATTTACCTCTTTCGTCTCAAACCCTAAATTATGTTGGAATGCTTTTCACAACTTGTTCAGCCTAAGCTAGTTGGTGAAGATACTATACCATCGTGCACTTTGCTAAGGGAGTCATTAACAACATGAAATCAAGGGAATTAACGGCTATAGTTGTCGGAGCCGGTTGGGCAGGTGAAGGACATACTAAAGCACTACAACACTACGGAGTTGAGGTGGTCGTCATTTGTGCCCGCAAAGAGGATGTAGTCCAAAAAGTAGCGTCCTGATTAGGAATCCCCAAGGCTTCAACAGATTGGCGACAAAGCCTGTTGAAAATAAAACCTGATATTGTTTCACTGGCAACACCAGCGATCTTGAGAACTGAGGTTATTGAACTGGCAACTCAACTCGGATGTCATCTCCTCATGTGAGAAGCCATTAGCCACGACAGCCGAGGAGGCACACCATCTGCACAAGATAGTTGAACAAGCAGGTGTTAAGCACACCTATGCCGCAACACATAGATATGATCCAAGTGTCACATGGACAAATCAACTTATTACGAGTCAAACCATTGGTGATTTAAAGGGAATTGATGTTATATTCTCGTTTCCGTTTGCAAAAGAGTTAAAACCCTGGGAATGGATGAACTCATTACCACATGGCAGTGGTATGTTGAACAATGGGTTGATGCATTTACTTAGGTATGCTTGAAAAGATGACAAGCAGGAAATTTCGGAAGAGAGTCAGTTGGACTCAGATACCTGAATC
>DTUY01000374.1 GCA_012963885.1 Candidatus Poribacteria bacterium
GCCCACGGCGGTACATACATTACGTCGGATGATTTTTCGGCGTAAAAGACAAGCTTCAAAAACGGCGTAATGATCTTCACGGGTCCGACTCCTGTAAGGGTATAAATCAGGTTGGTATCAACTGCTCTTAGTTGGCATCCCTTTCCCCTCTCCTAACATACGACAAACTACTATAAAAAGCTACAGCTTACCCCTAGTTAGCCATCTTTCAGACATCTTAAATATAATCAATTAAGAACTGTTCTGCTTAAATTAATTCAAGCTCGAACTAGATGGTTCAGATTGGCAATGCATTACTGTTTCAATTTTGTATCTTGGTTTTCTGCAGAATAATCACATTCCAAGAGGCTTTGGGTAAAATGGTTGCTAGCTTGCCATTATTTGATTGCCCGCCGACTTGATAAACAGGTTTAACATTATCAGGTCGGTCGAATGAATTTGTCGCCTTTAGGTTTTGGTGGTTGAGTACTGAATGTTGGGTTAGCTGGTAATCATCAAAATCCCTCAGATCCCCTATCAATGGCAGTTCTTGTTCTAAATTCCGATTAACTGCGAACAAAGTTAATTTTTCCTGGTCTGGATTCCAGATTGCTACTGCTTCCAGATATGGCACTCGACCAAACGTAGCATCCTCATATGTCGGAGAACTCAGGTTCAAGTTGAGAGCAATTCCCCGACCATGCAAAGATGCATCCAAGTAAGGATAAAAAATTGTTTGACGGTAAATGCCGCCACCTGTCTGGGTCATAATGGGAGCAATAACATTGACTAGTTGGGCCATACAGCCAATTTTTACCCGATCGGCGTGTTTCATCAGAGAGATCAGCATACAGCCGACAACTAACGCATCCTCAAATGTGTAAACATCTTCAAGTTGAGGTGGGGCAACCAACCAGGGTTCAATTTCTCGATCCGCTTGGTTAGAATGAAACCATACATTCCACTCATCAAAAGCCAGCATCATCTTTTTTGGACTTCGCTTCTTGGCCTGAACATAGTCGCAGGTTGCAATCACCTCCTCGATAAAAGTGTCCATGCCGACTGACATGGCTAAAAAGTTACGGGTGTCGTCGGCCCGATTCCCAAAATAGGTGTGTAGGGAGAGGTAATCGACTAAATCGTAGGTATAATCTAAAACCGTTGCTTCCCAATCAATATAGCTATCCATACCACGATGTGAACTGCCGCATATCACCAGTTCGATGGTTGGATCAACCCATCGCATGACTTTAGCACACTCCTGTGCTAAGCGGCCATACTCACTAGCGGTTTTGTGACCGATTTGCCACGGGCCATCCATCTCGTTTCCTAAACACCAGATCGGAATTTTATGAGGTTCAGGATAACCGTGAGAAATACGTAGATCACTCCAATCTGTACCACTTGGATGATTACAGTATTCAACCAACTGACGAGCGGAATCAACACCTCGAGTTCCAAGATTAATTGCCATCATCGCTTGGGTATTAGCTTTTTTCACCCAATCAATAAACTCATTAGTACCAAACAAGTTGGACTCCACCGTTCTCCACGCTAGTTCTAAACGCTGAGGACGTTCGGATTTATCACCAACACCATCTTCCCAATTGTAACCAGAAACAAAATTGCCACCTGGATATCGAACGATGGGCACATTGAGCTCTTTGACCAAATTAAGGACGTCTTGTCGAAACCCATCGGCATCAGCGGATGGATGTTCAGGCTCATACAGACCGCCGTAAATAGCACGGCCTAGATGCTCGATAAAAGCTCCGTAGAGCCGATCGTCTATTTGTCCAATCTTAAATTCACGATGCAGGGTTATTTTTGCTTTTTCCAAATCTCTTCCTTTCTTGACAAACTTTGCCGCTTCGGCAGATCGATACGTGTCTAAATGGGGGTTGAGAAAACAGGAATAATGTTATTCATTCAAAATCTAGTTGTCAATTAAGTATAACTTGGTAGGTTCTGTAAAGTAGCCAATGTCTGGAATCATTAAAAATACTTGAGCTCTTAGTCCCATTACTGATACCCGCACAAAAGATAACTCGTATACAGGGTAATCAGGCGGGTATCTGCACCCAGTTGGCACCTTTTTTCTCTCCATTAGTCTATTTCCCTCATAAAATTTCCACTTTGCTTGATTTGCACTTTCTAGCACCAATATCCTGAATGAAATAAGAATAGGTCAAGGAGGTTATGATATTCGCGTGGTAGGTACTACAAAAATAACTATTAATGGATCTATGCCAACAATCAAAAAATTTGGATTGTTTTTGAATTAGAGATAAAATTGTATGAGGAATTTGTATGAGGAGCTGGTTTGAAAAAAGTCGTAATTTTATTCTTTTTCCTTGATTTATTTGTGAAAGTTAACGCTAGTGAATTCAAACTTACTGAGGTCATAAATAATCTAGCGCGGCCTTGGAGCTTAACTTTTGTAGACGAAACTAATGTATTAATTACCGAAAAACACGGGAGTATAATCCAACTTAACTTAGCGACAAAGGAAAAAAAAGAAATAAAACATGATTTACAAATCCTAGCGTACAACCAAGGTGGTCTGTTAGATATTCTGTATCACAAAAATACTGTTTATGTTTCTTATTCCGAGAAAAGAGATGATACTGAGAACCAAAATAGAATAGGTTTATCAAGTACTTCAATTGCAAAAGCCGAATTCAATAATGATTACCTGTTCTTTTCAAATATATTTCGTGCCGAGCCACCGATAGAATCAGGGTATCATTTTGGATCTAGATTAGCTATAAAAGATAATTATTTATATAGTTCTATTGGTGAACGAGGTTTGGGAATGATTGCCCAAGATGGCAGCCGTCATCCTGGTAGTATAATCAAGATTTTTTTAGATGGCACTATACCTCACGATAACCCTAAATTCCTTGATCCAGAAAAAGAGGGTTGGCTTCCTGAAATTTACATGATTGGGGTACGGAATCCCCAAGGTCTTGCTCTGTCTCCTTTTGATAATAAAGTTTATATGAGTAACCATGGTGCCAAAGGTGGGGACTGGTTCGGTTCTGCAGATGATCCAGGTGGTAATTACGGCTGGAAAATACTCGGATGGGGAGGAACAAATTATGACTCAACAGATATTGGACCAAAGTGGCTTCCTGGTTTTGCCAAACCCTTGATTTACTGGGTTCCTTCAATTGCAGTTTCCGCAATTACGATCTATAAAGGTGACGAGTTTCCTGATTGGAATGGAACAGCCTTAATCACATCTTTAAAAGATCAGTCCTTACGAAAACTAATTTTCAATAAAAATGAAGTACTAGAGGAAGAATTAGTATTTAAAGGTAAAATCGGAAGAATAAGAGATATCAAAGTTGAAAATCGAACAGGTAAGATCTATTTCCTCAGTGACCAAGGCAGCTTGTGGTTACTTGAAAATAAAGCTATTACACTTAAAGGTGATATCAATGGTGACGGAACAGTAAATATCTTCGATCTAGTAATAGCCGCAGGTCAATTTGGCCAAGCGGGAGACGACTTGAAGGGAGACGTCAATAGAGATGGATCCGTCAACATCTTTGATTTAGTTTTAGTAGCAGGCAACTTTGGTCAGAGTGAGGTTAGTGCAGCACCTTCTATGGCTTCTAAGATTGAATTGACTACTGACCAAAAACAACATATTGGTCTTGCTATTGATCAATTGGAGTCTAATTCAAGCAGCTCCAATGAAGAACAAATAGCATTGAACGTTCTTAAATCAATCTTGCCTGCAAGATTACCAACACAAACCCAACTGTTAGCCAATTATCCCAATCCATTTAATCCTGAAACTTGGATTCCTTTTCAATTAGCTCAAGATGCAACTGTTACTGCTAAAATCTATGACGTAACGGGTAAACAAATCAGAATGATTCAATTAGGTCATTTGCCAGCAGGAAATTACGCTGAATCTAACAGAGCAATCTATTGGGATGGTAAGACCAATACTGGAGAGCAAGTATCTTCAGGTACCTACTTTTATCAGCTCAAAGCAGGAGATTATACAGAAACACGAAAGATGGTGATCCTGAAGTAGTCGACTAAACACCCAGTGAAACCCGCACAAAAGATAACTGGTGTATAGGGTTATCAAGCGGGTATCAGCATGTGTTTAATAACCCATTTGGGATTGGTCAGTATCTGCATGATGCTTCGTAGACGGAACAATCCAATGGAGCTCTCCTTACCCCCACGAGTCGCGATAGGCCCACGGCGGT
>DTUY01000375.1 GCA_012963885.1 Candidatus Poribacteria bacterium
CCGGCAAAAAATATGCTGAAGCGGTTATTGAACTCGATCAACCCAAGCATATTACGCACATTGAAATTCACGCGATGTCCAAGATGACGAATGTGAAGATCTTTGTGGTCAAAGAAAGGCCTAAAGTGGGCAATCGGTTAACCTTTGAACCCACCCGTGTTCGACATACAACGCACACGATACCAGCCGGTTCAGCGGCCAAATTCCGGCTGAGCGAAAGGGTATCGCTTCTAAAAATCACTGCCGACCCAGTTAAGGACGCATCACAAGGTACTTCTCGTGGCCAACACCGCGGGAACCGGCTCGGAATCTCTATTTTTGAACTTGATATTCCTTTAAAGGGACCAACTATCCGCGAAGTTAAATTTTATCAAGCAGCTGAAATCGATGGTTAATGGCGAAATTGAGTTTCATCCTCCAGAGACAATCAATCAGCTTCACGTTTGGAGATTTGGGTTTGATCCCGTTAGTGTTGACGATTTTGTCCAAATGCGATGGTGACATGTTCAATGAATTCTGAGTTTCAACCAGACGCTGCTGGTCCTCGAATTATTTCCCTCTCCAAGACAGTTATAATTCAATTTAAATACTGTTTTAGGAATAAGAGTACTATAATTGATTATAACTTTCATTTCTATGGATAAATTGCTATTCAATATATTCTAATCAGTGAATGATAATCCACATATTTTTGATGGATGTTAGATCTATAGAGTATTGAGATGTTCAATCAACTTGGAAGCCTTCGGAGTTTTCTAACCACTACCTTACTTTTAGTAATTACTCTATCTTTCTTATCCATTGGAATTGGTACATCAACAGTACAATCTGTTGATAGAGAACAAACATTTTTTACGGAAATCACTGATAAAATTGGCCTGAGTTCCGGATCTAGAGTTTGGCCAAACGGAACCTATGCCATGCATGAGATCATTGGAGGGGGAGTAGCAGTGTTTGATTATGACCGTGACGGAAAGCTCGATCTTCTACAGATTCGATTTCCACCACCTAATCAATCCGGCGCCACATCACGTAACCTGCTATTCCAACAGCAAGCGGATGGAACATTTTTAGATGTTACTGAGGAAAGCCAGCTGGGTGACTCAGGTTATGGACAGGGCGTAGCAATTGGAGATACTGATAATGACGGTGATTTAGATGTTTATTTTGCCAACTTTGGTCATGACACCTTCTATCGCAACAATGGAGATGGAACATTTATTGAAGCAACTTCAGTATCAGGTTTTTCAGGTAATGAATGGAGCACATCAGCTGCCTTCGTTGATTATAATCGCGACAACGACCTTGATCTCTACATTGCACATTACGTTGAGTATGATCCGACAAATGTTTGCCGAGGAGATCACGGTTTGCAAGACTATTGTAATCCCCAAGTTTTTGAAGGGGCTCAGGATAGTCTTTATCGTAACAATGGTGATGGGACTTTCACTGATGTTACATCTCCTGCGGGTATTACGACCCTGGCAAGAGGATTAGGCGTTTTGTGTACTGATCTAACCGGAGACGGTTGGGCGGACTTTTATGTCGCCAATGATGGAGAGGCAAATCAACTCTGGGTCAATCAAGGCAACGGAGAGTTTGTAGATGAAGCTATTATACGTGGCGTTGCTTTCAATTCCTATGGACAACCTGAAGGAAGTATGGGGGTAACAGTAGGTGACGTGAATGGTGACCAAAAACTCGATTTATTTATGACACACCTGACGGGTGAAACGAACACACTCTACGCTGCTTCGGAATATGAAATATTTATTGATGCAACTGATACCTCAGGCTTTTCGGGAATTGATTCACCATTCACCGGATTCGGTTGCGGCTTCTTTGACTTTGACAACGATAGTAACCTTGATCTAGCTATAGTTAATGGCCGAGTAAAACGCGGCCCAGTATTTCCAAAGGCTAATTTAGGAAAATTTTGGAATGCTTATGCAGAACCTAATTTGCTGTTTCAAAACGATGGAAACGGGAATTTTACGAATGTTAACTTGTTTGCTAGTACATTCTGTTCTGGAATTGAAGTGAATCGCGGTCTTGCTTTCGGCGACATTGATAACGATGGTGACATCGATCTGGTAATGGACAGCCTTGGTGGATTGCCGCGTGTGTTTAGAAATGATACTTCATCTAATAATCATTGGCTCCTTGTGCAGGCTCTTACTGAGAATCGAGACGCAATCGGTGCTCAAGTAACGGTGATCGCAGAAGAAATAAGACTTGTTAGGCTTGTACTACCTGGATACAGCTATATAAGCAGTAATGATCCGCGAGTTCACTTTGGCCTAGGAAAAATTAATAAGATCGAAGCTATCGAAATTATCTGGCCTAATGGGCAGCAAGAACACTTTTCTATCGTTGATGTTGATACAGAAATAACAATTCATCAAGGTAATGGTCAACCATTATGAAATGTTTTGCAGTCATATCCATTCAGTGCACGATATTCTTTGTGGTTACAAGTGTTTGTCTCGTCGCCAAAGATTGGATCCCCCAGCCGCATGGTTTGTTAAAGATTAGCAATCTAAAACTCTCAGAAAGTATCAAAACGGCACAAAATACGTTGCAGAAGGCGCCGGAAGATGCCAATGCTTGGGGAAACTTGGCCAAGGTATACCATATTCATGGGTGGGAGGCTGAAGCAATTCAGTGTTATAGACGGGCGACGGAAATTGTACCCACTGAATTTCGCTGGCTTTACTACCTTGGTTTGATTACATACAAAACTAATCCCAAAGAAGCCGCTAATACTTTCGCCAAAGCGGTCTCAATTAATCCCAAATATCCAGCAGTTTATGTTTATTATGCTTACGCGCTCAGGAGTACAGGGCGTCTCAAGGGAGCAGAGCAACAACTCAAACGGGCTAAAGAATTAGATCCTTCAAATCCGTTTTCGGACTTATGGTTAGGAGAACTTGCGCTGGCTGATATGCGTTTCAATGACGCGCGAAAACATCTCCAAAGTGCTTTAAACCTAAATCCTAAACAAAGTGAGGCTCACGCAGTCATGGCGCAGGTTGACTTGGCGCTAGGTAATAAAGTATCTGCTTATCAACATGCTATAGTTGCACGCCAACCCACGCAGCATACAGAAATGAATGATCCACTATGGCTTCAACTTATGGACATCGGTGTAACATCAAGGTGGTTCGTGGAACGCGGGAAACGGTGTATAGGAAACGGAAATTTCGAACGAGCAGTCACCGAACTATCCACAATTATCTCAGCTGCTCAAGAAGATCCCGAAGTATGGTTAAACTATGGAATCGCTCTATTCCACACTAAGGAATACAGCAAAGCCGTTGCTGCCTTAGAAAGTACCCTAACGGTTATAGAAAAGACCGATGAAATGCAAGCTAAGACACCCAAGAAACTGGATGAACTCAACTATTTAAAAGTACAAAGTCACTATCACCTCGGACGAATTTATTACGATACCGGGAGACTATCTAAGGCTATTTCCAATTACCAGCAAGCTATTCAAATAAAACCTGATTTCACAGAGGTGCATAGTAGGCTCGGAATGACATACTGGAAAGCGGACCGCTTTGATGAAGCTGTTGCCCAATACAAAAAAGCAATTGAGATATTTCCTCTAAATATCGAATTTCATCAAAATTTAGCCGGAATTTATTGGCAAGGTAAGATGTATGACCAGGCAGCAGAAGAATACGAAATTGTCATCAAACATGATCCGTTAAACGAACAGGCTCTTTATCGTACTGGGTTGGCTTTTTTAAAAAAGGATATGCTTGATGAGGCGTTATCCTACTTTCAACAGATCTTATCGATTAATCCAAAAAACACTTTCGTTCATGGTGCTATGGGAATCATATTCTACAAACGAGGACAATGGCAAAAAGCCATTGATGAATTTCAACAGGTGCTACGCTTAGAACCAAATAACCAACACGCTCAAAAGATGTTAGAACAACTTGAGCTGTCAAGATAGAATGTTATTCACAAATTGGAGTATATTTATTTCCAGTATTAATTAGATTTTTACCACTGGTTCCGCCCCAAACAATCATCTGGGTATCTGTCCATATTGCTGTATGAAGAACCTGCCCGCTAGGAATTGTCATATCAGATAAAGGCGTCCACCTATCAGTTGATGAATCGTATTTACCACCTCCTCTAAGCGAAACTCCATTACGACCATATCCGCCCCAAACGATCATATATTTT
>DTUY01000376.1:0-17329 GCA_012963885.1 Candidatus Poribacteria bacterium
TCATAATTTCAAAATGTCCTTAATATGATATAAAATGCCCATTATCCTAATAGACGACGATCTGTCAAAATGGATTACATCTTTTAGGAACTCATTTCAAAGATTGTAAATTGAGGCTAAAAGAGAAAACGGTACATCGGCAGGTTGATGGTTACACCGATCAAACTCCATACACTTCCAATAATGAATTCTCCTAAAATGAGTCCTAAGAAAAAGGGAATCATCTTTCGGTGGGTTCCCATTCCCCCATGTTTTAAAATAATCCATTTAATGATAAAACTAACCAGAATTGAAAACCAGAAAACATTCATTGACCAACTACTGGATATAGCAAAACCTGCAGGGTGAAAAGGCCACCAAAACATTCGCATACGCATAATCATCAAAAAGAATGTAATTAAAAACCCAATAAACATAGAAATCACTGCAGGATAATTAGGCGAACGGGGTGAAATCAGCCAACTCTGAAGACGGTTAAAAGGACGCCAAGCAAACCAATCTCTTGCACCTTCAATATAGGAAATATGATAATAAGACCAGAAAGAGGAAAAGGTCCCAGCAATAATAGCGATTAGCATGGCAACCAACAACCGCCGATTATTTATACTGGTGCGTTCAGCGAGTTTAAATCCCTCAAGTTGATGTGGCATTGGGTGTCCCCGGTAAGCACGGTTACAGAAGAAAAGATAAGCCAACATGGTTAGGTTCTGTGCTCCAAGTAGCCGTGTCCCAAACATCTTTGGCATCATTTCATCGGGGCCAATAAAGTGTAAGTCATGCACTGGTGACCCAAGTTCAGCTCTCATTCGGGTAACCGCTGTTGAAATGGCATAGTAAATGACGAAAAACATCAATATAACCCAAAGCGACATCCCCGAAGCTCTGCAAAAAACCGTAATGTAAATTATACACCCAACCATCATTATGATCATGGCTCGATAGGAGAGTGGCTCGCTTGAATCATCTATTTCTGAGTTTTTATTAAGGCTTTTAGCAATGACTTTACCAAGATGTTGCCTCGTTCCTACTATTGCGATAACAAATAAGCCGATATATGCGCCAAACGATTGTTCATCCACGAACGGAAAACTAGGAATACTTTTCATTCCAAGCGAGTTGGCAATTACCCGTTCAGATTTCCAGAACAGGTAGAAAAACCAACATGAAAAAGAGAGATCTAGTGGAATAAAAAACGCTAGTCCGACTGCAAACGGAAAGACCGCAATCGGAGTCCAACCAACAGCATTTAAAGGAGGGTGCGAGAAAAATGGGTGCAGATCATATAATTTCCCGCCCAAACTAGGAACACTTGGAAACAGAAAATTGAGTCCATTCAGGATATCAATTGTACCCGCCAGGACAAATCCAATCCACATGATTCGGCTTTTTAAAATGCCTGATGCTCCACCACCAATGGTTAGTTCAAGGGGTAATTGAATAATCGGGTAACTTAGTTTTTCATTTTCCGTCCACTGCTTGCGAACAAGACTGTTGACGCAAACCATAAAAAACAACATTATGCATAAAAAACTTCCCCAAGCGAGTGTCGGTATCAACCAGCCCTGAATGACCTCCCATTGATAAAAGTCTGACTCACCACAATAATAATTGGTCAGAAAGTTTCGATCCTTGACTGCAATCCAGCTAGGAACGAAACGGTGAAACAAGCCGACCCAATCATTCTCAGGACTTGCGTGCCAAAACGCATGCGGAATCATTGGGATCAGCACACGGAGCATATCGTGCCCCGCTATTGACGAAGCAATTGCCAACATAATGTAAACGGTCAACAACTCTCCCTGTTTAACAGTAAACTTTGAGCTAATCTGCGTTAATAAATAATTTGAAACGGCAAAAACAAAGACACAAAATATGACATTAAAATAAAGGGAAACAGTGGTAGGATAACCTTGACCTGCTGAATCCATAATCCAGTAGGTATTGGGGGGAATCAGTAGCAACCCAACTAAAATAGCTCGCCAAGATGCTCCGATATGAGGTTCGCGTTTGGGAAGATCTACTTTCAAAACTCTATTCTACGAGAATTTCGCAACTAGGAACACTTGGAAACAGAAAATTGAGTCCATTCAGGATATCAATTGTACCCGCCAGGACAAATCCAATCCACATGATTCGGCTTTTTAAAATGCCTGATGCTCCACCACCAATGGTTAGTTCAAGGGGTAATTGAATAATCGGGTAACTTAGTTTTTCATTTTCCGTCCACTGCTTGCGAACAAGACTGTTGACGCAAACCATAAAAAACAACATTATGCATAAAAAACTTCCCCAAGCGAGTGTCGGTATCAACCAGCCCTGAATGACCTCCCATTGATAAAAGTCTGACTCACCACAATAATAATTGGTCAGAAAGTTTCGATCCTTGACTGCAATCCAGCTAGGAACGAAACGGTGAAACAAGCCGACCCAATCATTCTCAGGACTTGCGTGCCAAAACGCATGCGGAATCATTGGGATCAGCACACGGAGCATATCGTGCCCCGCTATTGACGAAGCAATTGCCAACATAATGTAAACGGTCAACAACTCTCCCTGTTTAACAGTAAACTTTGAGCTAATCTGCGTTAATAAATAATTTGAAACGGCAAAAACAAAGACACAAAATATGACATTAAAATAAAGGGAAACAGTGGTAGGATAACCTTGACCTGCTGAATCCATAATCCAGTAGGTATTGGGGGGAATCAGTAGCAACCCAACTAAAATAGCTCGCCAAGATGCTCCGATATGAGGTTCGCGTTTGGGAAGATCTACTTTCAAAACTCTATTCTACGAGAATTTCGCAAAAAAAAATCGACGCTTTCTCCATCTTCCCAATATATGCGCCGACTAAAACTGCTTGTATCTCTAAGGAATGTTGCGAATAATGGTTCCAATCAAATCAGATGAGAAGGCCAACTCAACAGCTAGCTTTCTCATTTCTGCCCGTCAACTAGAAGACCAACCCTTTGATTAGCTTTCTCACTCAAGACATCGGACATATGACTTGTATTCAATGGACGTGATTGAAATAGCGGAGAAGGTGATGGCCCTTGAATATTCCTTGATTGTATAGGGTTATTTTGTAGTTTGGTATAGTTACTTTCAATGCGCGACACAGCTTCACCGCCCGAGATTGAACCAACCCCATTCATTTTCAAAACTGCCGGAGAACTGCCTGAGAGTTGCCCGATCGCTGAAACCATAAATCCCCCATACAACCTAAATTATATGAAATAATAACAAAACTGAAATAGAATGTCAACCGTTTCTGATTTTCCTACATATGGCCATTTAGTCCTACCGGTAAATTATTCTCCTTTTCCTATAGTTGCTAATCATGTTTGTTGAATCATAATCATACTCAATTATGACCGAAGACACCAATGTTCCGATACCGATTGTACCGATTTTCTAATAGATCAGTGAGATCCATTTCGAGTAGTTCGTGAAAATGACGCTTTATTGCTTTTTTAACATTTTTAATCGCTTGGGTCGGATTGCGGTGCGCACCACCCACCGGTTCCCGAATGATTTCATCAATAATGCCAAATTCAATTAGATCTGCGGCAAGCGGTTTAAGTGCCTCTGCAGCTTCGGGCGCATGTTCTCCATCATCTTTCCAGACAATACCACTGCATGCTTCGGGGGGGGGCGACGCAGTAAATCGCATTTTCCATCATCAGAACGCGGTCTCCAATACCAATAGCTAATGCTCCACCGCTTCCACCTTCACCAATCAGAACTACAAGTATAGGAACCTGTAGCTTTGACATCTTAGCTAAATTCTCAGCGATCGCAATTGACTGACCACGTTCTTCCGATCCACCGTCGAAGTGTGCACCAGGAGTATCCACAAAACAGATCACTGGACGGTTGAACTTCTCAGCGAATTCCATGAGTCGCAGCGCTTTTCGGTACCCTTCAGGATGCGTATAGCCAAAGTTCATCTCCTGACGTTCTGAAAGGTCTCTTCCCTTCTGCTGGGCTAAGTAAACAATCGGCTGTTTTTCAAACCAGGCAAGTCCTCCTACAAGGGCACGATCATCATCGTATAACTTGTCACCATGTAATTCAATTGGACCCTCAAAAATCGATTCAATATAAGTAAACGATTGAGGCCGTAGTTCATGACGAGCGAACCATACCTTATCCCAACGACTTAGGGTTTGTACCGCTTTAATATTAAGAGCTCTTGTGTTTTTCTCCAGTGCTTTTAAACCTTCAGAGATATCTAGGTCCGGATGTTTCTGCGCAAAGTTTTTCAACTGGTTAATATGCTCTTCAAGTTCGATTAAAGGTTTCTCAAATGTTAATTTTGATTGCACACCACATCCTCTACCGAAAGCTATTGATTGAGATTTCTATAAAATTTTCCTGGTAGTTGCTCAATTATTCCGTCTATCTCAAGCATTGTCAGAATACCTGAAACCTTATGAACCGGTAAATTAGTATCCCGAACAATTTTATCTATGTGAGTTTTGTCTGCACCAATGACCGAGATTACAGTTTTCTCCTCTTTAGTATCTGGTGCAATTTCAACTACTGGCGCTAGTTTTTGTATCGTTTCTCCAATCTTCTGGTTGTCATTCGCAAATTCTGGTCTATCAATCTCAATTGGCTCACCAGTGTTAGAGGTGATCGGTATGTCAGTAATATTGGGGCGGACATTACTCACCTGAGGTAGCTGCAGATCTTCAATGGAGTGGATCAAACTAGCACCTTCATTAATTAGACGATGGGTACTTTTTGACATATTAGATCTGATGTGTCCTGGCAGAGCAAATACTTCCCGACCTTGCTCTGCGGCTAATCTTGCAGTAATAAGCAAACCACTATGTTCAGACGCTAACAACAGTACCAAGTGTTAAGCCGCTAATTAAACGATTTCGTTGTGGGAAATTCGATCCACGCGGTGGCATGGTCATTGAATATTCGGAAATTAAAGTGCCTGAAGCCACAATTTTTTCAAACAGTTGCTGGTTACTGGCAGGATAGATAACACCCAATCCACATCTCATTACAACCACCGTGTGACCTCCTGCATCAAGTGCGCCTTGGTGAGCGTATGTGTCAATATCATGAGCTCCTCCACTAACAATTTTCAATCCATTCTCGGTCAAAGCATAGGCAATGTCATAGCTAAGTTTTTCCCTATAGCGTGTTGGTCTGTGGGAGCCAACAACAGCTAAACTATAGTCAATATTTTGAGGTAACTCCCTTTTCACATACAATATTAAAGGGGAATCGCAAATTTGCCGAAGAGATTGAGGGTAAGCGGGATCGCCAACGGTACAACCTGACAATTGGACTTTTCGATCAGTTCAAGTCGATCAGTTCAAGCTCTTTTTCAATAGAAACAGCTGACCTGCCATTAATGAATTTTTGACGTACATCGTAGGTTAAGTCTACAGTTTCCAGATCCCGTTTCGGTACAGCCAATACTTGCTCTGCAGAACCAAAAGCATTAATGAGTGCGCGAATCCTCTGAGATCCAATGCCAGGAATAATATTGAGATGAATCAGGCTTTTCGCTTCATTCGATAGCATAGTTCCCAAACTTCAATTTTTATTCTTCTGTTGACGGCATCTCTGGCTCGGGTGCTATTGAATGATAAACTTCAATTTCACGAATTTTTTTAGATGTACCTTGAGGTGCGCCTGTTTCACCACGCGTCCTACGCTTTTGCCCGCCAACTCGACGTGAATCCCAACGTCTGGGTATTTTTAAACGGATTGCTTTTGTCATGATTGGTTTACCAAGCATGTTAATGCTATATGCAGTTTTGAGATTGTCTCTCACGCTTCGGAGTGACTTCCAATTCCCTTCATCATCGGCGTAGAGCGCTTCAAAAAACTCAAGCTGTCCTTCATCAGATTTAATCACGATCTTTTCAATTTTCTGTGTTTGTACCCAACTAAGTGTTGCATGGGTATACTTATCCGCTTCCTCAACTGAGTTCTTATCCTTTCTGTCTGAGATAAGAGGGGAACTTTCACCTGCGGTATATATATTGTCATCATGCATTTTTCCATCCTTGCTATTTGCCTGAATGGCTAAATTCTCGCTCCAAATTACTTTGGGTCCCGTAAAAATGCAACCAGCGTAAATTACAGCAAAAAGAAGAATGAATATGGATAGTGTAAAACGAGTCATTATTATTTTCCTCCTTAATTATGGATCAGTTGCCCTTCCATTTCCAGTTTGTTCCAGATGGCGTATCCTGTAGCTCAATTCCAGCTTCATGTAGCCAATCTCGAACTTTATCCGCCGTTACCCAGTCCTTACGTGCTCTAGAATCCTTACGAATATCTATAACCAGTTCCATTAACTGATTAACTAATAGTGTGTTTCGATTAGTCGTTGACTCCAACTCAGTATAAATCCCTAGTACCATACAAACTTTGGTCAACGATTGATATGCTACCCCAAGAGCAACCCGATCCGCTTCCATTAGCTGTTCTTGCTCTTGAGTGAGAAAACGATTCACATGACCAACAAGTTTGTATATTTCACCTACAGCCAAAGCCGTGTTAAAATCCTCATCCATTGCTGACTCAAAACTGGTCATCATTGCCGATGTAGTGTGAGCAATTTCGGAACCACCTACATCTATTCCGGAATCAGCAAACTCTGAGTAAGAACTGATTCTTGACAAACAATTATACAAGCGACGAACAGCACTATTTGAATCCGATAGACTCGCTTCATTATAATCGAGTGGGCTTCGATAATGGGCTGAGATCAAGAAATGACGAATCGTTTCCGCCGGGTAGTCTTTAAGTGCGTCACGAACATAAATAAAATTCTGTTCGGACTTTCCCATACGGTTACCACTAATTCTTAAAAAGGCCGTATGAATCCAATAACGGGCAAAAGTTTTCCCCGTTAACACTTCACTCTGAGCAATCTCATTTTCATGATGTGGAAACTGAAGATCTTGGCCACCTGCGTGAATGTCGATTGATTCACCAAGATGTTTCATCGCCATTGCGGAACATTCAATGTGCCATCCTGGTCGACCGCATCCCCATGGGCAGGACCAACTTGGTTCATTTGGCTTGACACTCTTCCATAAGTCGAAATCCCGTGGGTTCTCTTTCCGTTTGTCAATGTCCACACGGGCTCCTGAAAGCAGATCCTCAGGTTTGCGATTTGACAATTTTCCATAATCGGAAAATTTATGGATACGATAATATACATCCCCATCAACTTCATAGGCAATTTCTTTATCGATCATCTGCTGAATAAGCTGAATCATCTCCGGAATATGATCGGTTGCTTTTGGATGTACGTCAGCCGAACGAATTCCCAGTTTTTGCGAGTCCTCAAAATAAGCATCAATATACTTCTTTGAAAGCTGAGAAGCGCTTACTCCCTTTTCATTAGCACGATTGATAATTTTATTATCAATATCAGTAAAATTTTGGACAAATTTTACTTGGTACCCCTTGTACTCCAGATAACGGCGAATTACGTCAGCTATTAGAAAAGTACGAGCATTTCCTATATGGAAATAGTCATAAACCGTTGGTCCGCAATTGTACATTGACACTTCCCCATCCTCAATGGGAACAAATTCATCGGTTTGGTTCGTTAATGAATTATAAATTCTTAAACCCATATGTCTTCCCTAATTTTCTCACAGGACATTTTATAACTTGATTCTTAATGCACAAATGGCCTGAGCCGCAATCCCTTTCTCTACACCAACAAATCCTAAACCTTCAGATGTCGTGGCTTTGATGTTAACTTGATTAGGTAAAACCTGTAGTATTCTAGCCAACCGATTTCGCATCTCAGGGATGTATGGTGCTAGTTTCGGACGCTGACAGATAATTGTACTATCAATATTTTCTATGTCAAAATCAGATAAAATTAGCTCCATTACTTTCTTCAATAAAATGAGGCTATCGATTGATTTGTAAACGGGATCTGAATCTGGAAAATGCTGACCAATATCACCAAGAGTTGCTGCTCCCAAGATTGCATCGCATATCGCATGTGTTAATACATCAGCATCTGAGTGACCAAGAAGCCCCATCTCAAACGGGATATTAACGCCACCCATAATCAATTTTCGATTAGCAACTAAGCGATGGACATCGTACCCTATTCCAACACGAATCATGTGCTTTCTGCAGTATTGGGTAAAAGGGCAAAAGCTTTAGCCAAAACTATATCTTCCGGTGTAGTAATCTTTAAATTTTTGTAACTACCCATCACCAACTTCACCTTGAAACCAAGTTGCTCAACTAGTGCTGCATCGTCTGTAACTCCAACCTGATTTATCTTAGCTTGATGGTGGGCCTTAACCAGCATATCCTTCCTGAAACACTGTGGAGTCTGTACTGCCCATAGTTGATCTCGGTCAGGAGTTTCAACAGCAAACTGGTTCTCATCTATAACTTTAATCGTATCTTTGGTTGGGACTGCGACTGCCGCAGCACCAAATTGGTCTGCAGATGAAACGCATTCGTGTATCATCTTATTTGTTACGAATGGACGCACCCCATCATGTACGATGACGAGTTGGGCGTCTTCAGGTACAGCATTCAAACCGTTGTAAACTGACTCCTGTCGTGTAGATCCACCAACAACTAGATCTAAAACCTTGGTAAAATCATACGGAGTAATTGCAACAACTTGGCAATTTTCCAGATCGTCCTCACTCACAATCACAAGAATGTCAGAGATAATTGGATTCAGATCAAATACTCGAATCGTCTGGCTCAGTACCGGCAGATCCAACAAAGGTAGATATGTTTTCTTAGTATGAGGATCTCCCATACGATTTCCGCTTCCAGCCGCGGGAATAAGGGCGCAAATCTTCTGGTTCATCAGACTCCGTTTTATCTCCCTTTAGGCGTGCAAATATCATTCTTCCCGCATTTGTCTGCAGAGTCTGCGTCACGATGATATCTACCATCTCATCCACATATTGCCGTCCATTTTTAACAACAATCATTGTACCATCATCAAGATAGCCAACACCTTGATGATGTTCTTTCCCTTCACGCGTAATCTTAACCATTAGTTCCTCACCAGCAACAACGTTAGGACGAACAGAACTCGCTAGTTGGTTAATATTAAGGACCATAATTCCCTGAAGTTCCGCAACTTTGTTAAGATTGAAATCATTGGTAAGGATTTTCGCATCAAGCTTCAACGCTAGTCGGACTAGCTTGGCATCTACCTCCGACACATCATGGAAATCTTCTTCAATCATTTCCATCTCAATCTCCGGATCATTTTGCATCGACCGAAGAATTTCAAAACCACGTCGTCCCTTATCACGTCGAAGGGCCTCGGTTGAATCAGCAATACGTTGAAGCTCATTCAAGATAAACTTGGGTATCAGCATTACACCATCAATAAAACCTGCCTGCGAAATTTCGCGTATCCTGCCATCGATGATAACACTGGTATCCAGAATCTTGTAATTCTGTGTTATATCGGTTGGTCGTTTTGGAGAGTCAATCGATAAAAACTCGTTTCTGCCAGCCTTTCGCAAGCTTGTTATCATTCCAAGATATCCAAACAACAATGTAACAACAATAAAAAACGTTGAAAACGGCCTCGAACTCAAATCTTCAGGTTTGATGAACTTTGATATGATATAGATTAGTAATCCGGCGGCAGTAAAGCCTAGTGTCAACCCAACAAGACAATCAAATATACTATCGATTGGTGATTGTTTAATGTAGATTTCGACACTAATCGAAACAGCGACAGCCAAAAACGCAATAATTCCTCCAGAAGTCCCCGCAACTATAGCGCCAAAAACTGTACTGGCTATTATAAATAAAGCACGTATTATCCAAAGCATGAGATTCTTTGTTCTGGCCAAAATACTGTTATCATAAATAAAAT
The DNA here is from genome assembly GCA_012963885.1 of Candidatus Poribacteria bacterium. Lineage (GTDB taxonomy): Bacteria > Poribacteria > WGA-4E > WGA-4E > UBA9662 > UBA9662. The sequence continues at coordinate 9,875 of DTUY01000376.1, forward strand.
CGCGGAAGTATTTAAACTAAACGGAAGTATTTATTGTACTGCATCGAATTAATGGTCTTCATCATCGGGCAGATCAAGCACTAGATCGACACATTAAGGAAGATGAAGATATGGATTAGATCTTTAATTCAAATTAACCTTGAAGCTATAAGTTTTATGTCATTGAGCATATACTAAAAAACTACACCAAGTGCTTCATACAGGTCTTTAACACCGATAAGTTCAATTCCGTCTAACATCTTCATTCCTTTCCGGTTAAACTTGGGAAATATCGCACGGGAAAAACCCAGTTTTCGCGATTCCTGCAGCCGTTGTTCTATATGCGAAACAGGGCGTACCTCCCCTCCAAGGCCTACCTCACCTAAAACTACAGTTGCTGAGTCTATGGGGTTGTCACGATAACTTGATGCAATTGCTAAGGCAATGCCAAGATCAATTCCCCGCTCAGTCAAACGCATCCCTCCTGTCACATTAACAAAAACATCGGAATCACCGATGCTGAAGCCAACACGTTTTTGCAACACAGCAACAAGCAGAGCGATTCGATGCCGGTCCACGCCGGTTGTCGTGTTCCGCGGTATGCTTAAGTTTGAAGGAGAGACAAGCGCTTGAAGCTCAAGTAGTAGTGGGCGTGTACCTTCCACGCTTGATACTATTACAGATCCAGATGTGTTTTCTTGCCGGCTTTCGATAAAAAGTTCAGAAGGATTCTTGATTTCTCTGAGACCGCTGGCAACCATTTCAAAGACCCCGATTTCATTGGTTGACCCAAACCGATTCTTGACAGCGCGTAACACACGATAAATCTGTTGTTGTTCTCCTTCAAAATAGAGTACGGTATCGACCATATGCTCAAGAATTTTTGGGCCTGCAATTGCTCCTTCTTTCGTAACATGCCCCACCAAAATAATCGGGATATTTTTACTTTTGGCGAGTAAGAGCAAATGTCCAGTACACTCGCGCAGCTGGGACACACTCCCTGGAGCAGACTGGATTCGCGTTAAGTATATAGTCTGAATTGAGTCAACCAACACCACCTGTGGGTTCAGGTCTGAAATGTGAGACTCTATTTGTTCATAATTGTTTTCGCACAAAACATACAATGAATCCGAGTTTATGTCAAGTCTATTTGCACGCAGCTTTGTTTGGGAAGCAGATTCCTCTCCGGACACATAAAGCACTGGTCCATAAGTTTGGCTAAGTTGGCTTCCCATTTGGAGCAGAAGAGTCGACTTCCCAATACCTGGATCTCCGCCGATGAGAACAACAGATCCAGGCACAAGTCCTCCACCCAATACACGGTCAAACTCACTAATATCAGTCGTTAAACGGTCTTCATCACTTGCCGTTATCGTCGCAATCGGTTGCGGTTTATTAGAAGAAATCGCCATTCCTCTATGTGGTGAGTCTGAAGGATGGTTTTCCGGCGCAATCTCTTCGATGAGACTGTTAAATTTTTGGCAATCCGGACAGCGGCCATACCACTTTCGGGATACATATCCACACTCCTGACAAGCATACTGATGACGCTGTTTTACCATTTAAATTACCACTTTCTGCCAGCCAGCCGAAATCCACCAGTATAACGGATTTCGGCGGTCAAGTTCTCAGCACCTATGATTAAATATGCATTGGGCAAAAAACGCCAAAAGATCTCACCATGCAGTTCCGGACTAGGACTTGTAATCCGTCCAATTTCAAAAGATAATCCAAGTGATTTTTGGGACAGCATCAAATCGATCCCAATCCCTGGCTTTGAGTACATAAATCCCAAACGTCCCCTCAGGTATGATGTTAAATCGTACCCATACTGAAATTCGAGTTTGGTATCTTCCTTACGCGTCCCCAATCCTAAACGCAAACGACTTCTGGTGGTCGGCAGCCATAACCCAGCAACTTCATTGTGAACATATTGATTTGGATCAAGGTAACGAAGTTCATAATCCCACGTAATACGTGGTAGTTTAATTTTGTTACCTTGATGCGTTAGCTCCTGCGAAAGAGACTGTAACGATGTAAGTGTCTTATTGGCGTTTTGTAGGACTTCGCGTGCGTCACCCACGACATCGGGTTTGTTCACTAACTGTGCAATACTACCGTCACCCTCCTGTATCTTTCGTGTAACCTGAATTAAATCGTTACTTAATTGATCAAGATTTTTAGTTGTTACTGTGATTCTTTCCAGAAGGAGATCAAGTTTTGGCGTTTCGGTTTCAATCACATCCCGACTTTTGGTGATTAATTCAGACAGTTGCTCCATTAAATCAGCAACATTCTGACTAATCTGATTACCCGCTTGATGAAAGTTGTTGGCTGCAGTGTGTAATTCCGACACAGTAGCTTGGATTGGTTCTGTGTTTTGATCTATCAGATGAGCGGCATCACTGATGACCTGCGCGGCATTTTCAGTAACATTTGAAATATCCTTACTAATTTGGTCAAGATGGTAATTCAATTTTGTAAATGTTTTTTGCGTTTCTTGACTGACATTGTTAACAAAACCATCCAAGTCGGCGATCGTTTGCTGGCTGATACTCTCAATCTGAACTAACATCCCATTCGTCTTTTTAATCAATTCCTGCAATTGAATGATGCTTTCGGAGACCGTTGTTTTATTTAATTCCACAATCTGATTTATGTTCTGCCCTATCTGTGTTAAGTCACTGGTAAGCCCCTCAGCCGTGCTCAGTATACGGCCCAAACCGACGGGATTCATACCGGTCAGCGGCATATCCATCTCAGTTAAATATGGGTTTGACACATCACTATTTCTCAACAAAATATACGCTTCGCCAACAAAGCCTATGGTTCCAATTCTTACTTGCAGGTTTTTACGTAGTCGGCTGTACCCTTTTTCAACGCTAAATTTAATTTTCACTTTGCTAGCATCATTTAGCAGTTCAATACTCGTGACTTTACCAACGGAAACACCTGATATTTGGACATCTGCTCCAACACGCAGATCATTAATAAAATCAAAGTGAACCTCCAATATATCACCACTAGCACTCCAAGGGGAATTGGAAGTATTTAACAGCAAAAAGGCAAATAAAATGAAGCTGATCAGTACAACAATACCAACCTTAAAATGCAAATCCCACCAATTCAATATTGGACTCCTTACATTATATTGATTGGTTTCTGGACTCCTGAGAAATAAATTCCTGCACATTAGGATCTGTGCTACTCACAATTTCATCAGGTGTTCCGTCAATGATAGTTCTGCCTTGATGAATCATTGCTATACGCGTAGCAACAGAAAAAGCACTATCAATATCGTGAGTAACAACAACCGAAGTTGCCTCTAGAGTCTCATGTAAATTATTTATGAGATTGTTAATCTCAACGCAAGTAATCGGGTCTAGCCCCATAGTCGGTTCGTCATAAAGAATCAAATCCGGATCAGAGGCAATTGCCCGTGCGAGACCCACCCGTTTTCGCATCCCACCGCTTAATTCGGCAGGTTTGAGTGATTCTGTTCCACCCAAGTCGACCAGACTCAGCTTTTCAGCGACAATCCCTTCGATTTCCAGTCTTGACATTCTGGTATGTTGTGAAAGCATGAAACCAACATTTTCAGAAACTGTCATAAAATCAAAGAGGGCAGCAGACTGGAACAAAAAACCGATTTTATTACGAATCCTGTTCATATCTTTCCGGTTTAGATTGTTGAGTCCCTGACCATTATGAAAAATTTCGCCGCGATCCGGGCTCACTAATCCAGCAATCATCTTGAGCAGAAGACTTTTGCCACACCCGCTACGTCCCATAACCACCAGAGTTTCGCCGATAGGGATCTGCAGGCTTAAACCTCGAAGAACTTCTTTTTGATCGAAACTTTTCCAGATGTCCTCGATAAGAATCATTGCATCCCCAAAATTGTGTATAGTAGATGATTGAGGAAAAAGTCAATGATTAAAATAGTTAAAATCGAACTGACTGCTGATCCTGTTGTCACCTTCCCTACTCCTTCTGCACCGTCTTTCGGCGATACAGAAAAGCCTTTATAACACCCAATCGTCGCAATGGCCATCCCAAACGCAGTCGCTTTAATCAGACTGACAAACACACTACTCATGAACATGTAATCTGATGCTTGCTTGAGAAAGAAACGGCCATTCATGTTAAAAAGCCCAACTACAGCCAAACATCCACCAGTAATTCCGCAAACAGTGGCAAAATTCGTCAGAACCGGTAACATGACAGTACAGGCGATAAACCTTGGAACAACCAGATACTTAATCGGATCAGTTGCCATTACTTCAAGAGCATCAATCTGCTCAGTTACCTTCATAGTGGCTAATTCGGCTGTTATTGACGCACCGATCCGACCGGCTAGAACAACCGCTGTAATGATAGGACCGAGTTCCTGAACTGCAGAAACGCTGACAAATCCACCAACAGTACCTTCAGCAGAGAGTTGCTTAAGCTGATGATAACCTTGAGTGGCAAGTACCATACCGGTAAAAAGGCCTGAAATTAAGACAATCGGCAATGAATTAACACCGATTAACAGCAATTGGCGAACGATAAGATTAAGCTGTAATGGACGACGAAACGAGAGGATTATGGTAGAGGAAATAAGAATCGATACGGATCCAATTGAGTTAATCAAATTGGTGACCTGAGCACCGATTTGATTAATATATGGTATCATCAACGCTGAATTAGCCTGAGTTATTGTCGGCTTTTTCATCATTATCTACTTCTAAAACTATCTGAAAAGCGCATTTGCTCCTTATGAAATTCAAGTTCAACGACACCAGTCGGACCATTTCGGTGCTTTTTGATAATTAACTCAGCGATTCCTTCGTCTTCACTGAAATCGTTGTAATAATCATCTCGATACAGAAAGGCAACTAAATCTGCGTCTTGCTCAATGGACCCAGACTCTCTCAAGTCTGACAACAACGGACGTTTATCGGGACGACGTTCAACCTCGCGGCTCAATTGAGAACAAGCAATGACTGTGAGCTCCAATTCACCCGCCAGTTGCTTTAAATGCCGAGAGATTTCAGCAACCTCCTGTTCACGGCCAACATAACGATCTGATCCAGAAACCAACTGGATATAATCAACAATGACCACCGCCAAGTCGTTATGCAACCCCTTCAAACGCCGGAGTTCCGATCGAATAGCCTGCATTTTTAATCCGCGTTCATCATTGATAAAAATTGGTGCATCTAGGAAACGCTCAGAGGCTTCAGCAAGAAACGTCCAATGTTCGTCATTGACATTTCCTGTACGAAGTCGACCAAAGTCCACGCGGGCTTCCGCAGCAAGCATCCGTAATCCGAGTTGGCTACGCGGCATCTCAAGACTAAAGATGGCCACCGGAAGGTTCTTATTGGCAATCGCAATATTCTGAGCGATATTGAGGACTAAAGTTGTCTTACCCATCCCTGGTCGAGCAGCAAAGATTAAGCAATCCCCACGATGTAAACCAGCTGTTAGATGATCAAAATCCTGAAACCCAGTAGCAATACCCGATACGCCGCCAACACTATCAGAATCCGCTATTTCATCGAGGGAAGTTTTTATGATTGATGAAATGCTTGAAAAGCCGCGTTTTTGATTAGATAAACTGAGATCAAAGACCATTTCTTGCGCATCGTTAATCTGTTCGGTCAATTCAGTATGCTGATCTTGTGCTAGTTCGCGAAGTTGCTGACTGGCTTGAACCATTCGGCGACGAAGATATTTCTCGTGTATGATTTCAGCATAATATCTTGTGTTTTCTGTTTCAACGATTTCTGCTTGCAAATCGTAAAGGTAAACAGCACCTCCAGCTCGATTAATATCGTTGCTATTTTGCAGCTCATTTGCAACAAGGAGTGAATCAGTAGCGTTATTTCGTTCGTAACAGGAGAGTATAGCGTTGTAAATAAGTTGATGATCGGTAGTGAAGAAAACCTCAGGAGATGTTCCCAAAAGATCGACCACTTCAGGGATAACGGCGGGATCCGTCATCATCGCACCAAGTATGGCTCGTTCTGCTTGGCGATCATGGAGTGTATCGGCGGGCTCAGAGCGCACAACTCGATCCTCTGGGATCTAAAGGGATGATAAACCTTGAATTCCCACTACACTTTAGCAGATATTAATGGATGTTATTTGTCCTTATTCTCGGACAACAACAACTTTTAGGTCTGATGTAACATCAGGGTGGAGTTGGATGGGAACGGTGAAAATACCAAGATCTTTTATTGGTTCTTGCAATTGAACGTCACGGCGATCTATCTTAACTGACAATTCTATCACCAGTGCGGCGATAATATCGGCCGAGGTGACGGAACCAAACAAGCGATCATTCTCACCAGCACGTCGTTTGAGAGTGCAGGTAACTTCTGCAAATCGTCTAGCAAGCTCTTCAGCAGCATCCCGCGTCTTATCAGCCAAACTGGCTAAAACTTTCTTTTCGTGCTCCAACATTCGGCGGTTTCGCTCAGTTGAGCGAACAGCGATTTGCGTTGGAACCAAGTAATTACGTGCATAGCCGTCAGCAACATTCACGATGTCACCTTCTGTTCCAAGTTTGCTAAACGTCTTTTTCAGGATAACTTCCATTGAAAAACCTCATTCCTTACTATCTTGTAAAAGGCAGTAATGCAATACTTCTTGCACGCTTAATTGCTTTTGTTACTTGACGTTGTTGTTTGGTATTAAGGCGTGTCAATCGCCGAGGCAAAATTTTAGCCCGATCATCGATGAAACCTCTCAGCAATTCTACATCTTTATAATCAATATTGGCGAGTGTGACTTTGCGTCTTCTTCTAAACCTCATTAGCTAAAAATTCTCCCTTCTCAGGCTGGAACAAAAAACAGATGATACTTTTACTGGGTCATTATGTCTATAATCTATACTATAAGTATTATCTGAAATCCATGTACCTAAAATGGTATATCATCATCAGTACTATCATCATCAGTACTATCACCTGGTTGACTTGAAGATGACTGTCCGCTTCCCGATTGAGCGGGACCAAAATCAGAAGCATCGTCATCTTGGCGCCCTCCAACGAATGAGAACCGATCAACTTTGACACGATGTTTGGACCGTTTTTGACCATCCTCAGTTTCCCATTGATCAAATTTAAGTCTACCTTCCACCAGTATAGGTTTTCCTCTACTAAAATATTCACTGATTACTTCAGCCTGACGCCCTAACGCTTCTAGGTCAACAAAGCAAACTTCTTCTCGTTTCTCACCGGTTTGCTTATCTGTCCACGACTCGCTAGTCGCCAAGGCAAAATTAACAACAGGCGTACCACTCTGCAGAAATTTCAGCTCAGGATCGCGTGTCAAATTCCCCATCAGAATTACCTTATTGTAGCTTGCCATAATCGACCTCCTATCAAATTTAAAATTCCACGCGTTCTTAAATAACTACTCTTCACTACTTTCTTCGTCATTTTCGTCTTCAGAAATGACATCGGGTAAGGGCTTGGGCTCTTT
>DTUY01000376.1:17429-19223 GCA_012963885.1 Candidatus Poribacteria bacterium
TCTAGTGACCTGAGTATCTGATCTAGTGATCCGACTGGCCACTTCTTGCTGCTTTACGATTATGCTATCCAGATCGCCTTCAAATGTTACAACAAGGTGCCTGATAATCGGTTCAGTAATTCGAAAATGATTATTGATTCGACTTAGTAATTCCGAGTCACCATTGAACACCATCAAAACGTAATAGCCGTCACCGTGCCCTTGAACAGGGTAAGCCAATCTTTTCTTTCCCCATAAATCAATGAACAAAACTTTCCCGCCGTTGGTTTCAATCAGCTCTTTTACTATTTCTGAGGCTTCTGTCATCTCACTTTCATCGAAACTCGGAGTAACGATAAAAAGCGCTTCATACTGACGCAAATTTGATTCCTCCCTTTGGACTAGTGACTTCACTCTTTAGTGAAGCAGAGGGAAATTATTATACCATAGACATTTACTTATTATCAACTGTATAAAGAATTCAATAGTTTAACTTTATGCCTCTATTCCCCAATTACAACACCATATTCCCCGACGACCGCACCCGTATGACCAGACTGATAATGCATGTGCCGTTCCGCTATCACCGGTTGAGTGCTGATCACTTCTACTGTGCCAACGATATTTTTTAGAGTATTATCGTCAAAATCCCAGCAGTGAAGGGGTTTCACCCTTCCTTTTCTTTGATTGGTGACCTTACCTTTCCGGTCTCGTACCACTAAACTAATCAGAGCATCTGCCTCACTGATGTTAAGGATTCGGAACCAATCGTAGGCACCAGAATAGATCTCTGGAAAGAACAATCGACGCCCAACAAACCCTCCTTCAACCGATGCCCCCGGTAAGTCAATAACCTCTGTACCGCGATGCATATGCCGTTCCGCTGCAATCGGTTGATCACTTTTAATTTCGACTGACGATTTTATTTTGACCTCGTCCATGGGAGGTGTCCAACACTGGAACGAGTTAAGGGTTGATTCTTTTGACCAGACTGGCTGACCGTTATTATCCTGACGCGCGATCATCGACACTTTGGCTTCCTGATGACTAAGATTCACTACGACTACCCAATCATGCCAGACGGGACCAACTTCCGGGAGAAAGAGTGTCTTAGCCCCATCCGTGATTACTTGGCCAAATTGACCAATCGTGGTTTTGCCACCTTGATAATGCATATGTCGCTCACCAACAATGGCTTGGGTGCTCATTACCTCGAGTGTGCCGCTGGCTTGCGGCATCAAACCTTCATCGACGCTCCACGTAGTCTGAGGCTTAATAGTATGTTGATGTTGCCAGATAACCTTGCCTGATCGATCCCTAACAATCATGCTGAGAACCGCGTCTGCCTCACTGACGTTGAGAAAACGGAACCAGTCACGCGCCCCTGAAGAGATTTCCGGAAAAAAGAGACGCGTACCAACTGTCTCATATTCCTCTGCCGCGCCAATTAGATCAATCACGTTTGATTTATTGTGCATGTGCCGTTCAGCCACAATTGGTTGATCGGCGCTAAATTGCATCGAAGAATTAACTTTGATCGATTCAACATTTGGCACCCATGCTTCAAAAGAAGCAATCGTTTTCTCTTCTGACCATACCGGTTGGCCACTGTTGGCATGGCGGGCAATAGCCAAGACTTTAGTTGGCTCAGAACCAACATTAATGACTTGAACCCAATCTTCCCACTGTGGTCCAACTTCCGGAAAATAAAGTGTTTTCGCTCCTGCTGCTGTTGCCATACTAGTCCTTAGATCTTATTCTCTCTCCAATAACAATTTATCAATAACTTGGGTACTAATCATCTCAGCCATCCTA
>DTUY01000376.1:19233-19977 GCA_012963885.1 Candidatus Poribacteria bacterium
ATTACCATCGAATTATCAACTGCTGAAAACTATAGTGCGATAACCTGTCCGAGTTGACTGATCGCCGTTTTTCCACCTTGATAATGCATATGCCGCTCACCTGCAATCGGTTGGGTGCTCATTACCTCAAGTGTGCCGGTAACACTTTTGATGCTTTCATCCGGAACTGTCCAGAAACCCTGAGGGGTTGAGCGTCCCTGAATCTGGTGAATCACCCGCGCTGAGTTTCGATCTCTGGCAACCACACTGATTAGGGCATCAGCCTCACCAGTGTTAAAAAACCTAAAGAAATCATGGGCACCAGAATAAATTTCTGGAAAGAACAGCCGAGTACCAACAGACCCTAAATGTGGAGAAGCACCGGCAAAACTCAAGACCTGAGAACCACTATGACAGTGCCTTTCACCAAGTACACCGTGGTCACTCGAAACTTCAAGTGAAACATCCCCTTTTTTGTCGGCGGTACCGTCGACCGGAACAATCCAACACTGATAAGGTTCCAATGCTTTCGTCCCACTCCAGACAAAGTTACCATTAATATCACGAGCCAACGCGTTAAGGTTCGCTTTGGCGTGGCTGCTTACATTGGTAATAATCACCCAATCTCCCCATCCGCCGGCAGCAATTTGAGGGAAATAGATTGCCGTCGGCGCCGGTTTACGTCCCTCAGTTACCTGTGCAAGTTGGCCGATTGCTGTTTTTCCACCTTGATAGTGTGAATGCCGCTCACCAATAATAGGTTGA
>DTUY01000376.1:19987-43159 GCA_012963885.1 Candidatus Poribacteria bacterium
CAGATACTTCGAGTGAAACCTCCACACCTTTCTTATTTGCTTGTCCTTCTACCGGGACAACCCAGCACTGAAAAGATACGATTCTTTTAGAGACGCTCCAGACCGCATTCCCATTCTGATCCCGTGCCAGAGCGGTAACGTTGGCTTCTTCTGTGCCAACATTTACAACTTCAACCCAATCAGCCCATCCGCCCCTGGCAACCTGAGGGAAATAGATCGTACTTGGGGCTGGCATACTTTCCCATCTTGCTTGCCTAAGTCCTTAATCTGCGGTCGATTATATCGCTTAAGCGTACTACGTGTCAAGGTCAAGGTATCCCAATTGACACGACCCAATTGATGTGGTACCTTTGAGCAGAGAAATATTGCCCATAGAAAATCAGATGGCAAAACTAATACAATTAGATAGTGGCGACCGGAAACCATATGATATGTTTCAGCCGCGTCGACCTCCCCTGCAGAGCGATACTTCAGAAGATTTGCAATTCATCGTAGATCAATACTGGTCATGGCACTTTGATCCTTCAGTTACAAATGCCGCCATGATACTCCTAATGACTGATCTGGGATGGAAGAAAACAAGCCAGTTAAGCGTTCCGTTAGGTGCCTTGACTTCGCCATTGGGACGAGCCTTGTCACATAGTGACCCAGATATTCGAGATACCGCCCTCACCGTTTTTGACAGCCAAATTGAAATTCCGGCAGGTACAGTTCTCATAGGTGAAGATCTCACTTCAGTTTTTGTTGACGCCTTCAAAGTCGGCCGCTACCCGGTAACCAACGCGCAATACAAAAGATTTATTGATGCAACAGACCATCGGTCTCCCTATTCATGGGAAGATAACCAATTCCAACTCAATACTGGTGATCATCCAGTTGTTTGGGTCAACTGCGAAGATGCGGGAGTCTACGCAGATTGGGTAGGTGGACGCCTTCCCAGCTTCGAAGAATGGGAACGAGCCGCACGTGGCGACGATGATAGGCTCTTCACTTGGGGGAGCGAGATCGATAAACCTCGTTGCAATACAGCAGAAGCAGGAGCCAGAACAACGACACCCGTTGGCACCTTTCCGGGTGGCATCAGTCGATTTGGTTGCTACGATCTACTTGGAAACGTGTGGGAATGGACTAGCACGTGGTATGATGAGAACCGACATTTTCGAGTCGTGCGCGGCGGTGCTTGGTATTATAATCACGACCACGCGACCTGTATCGGATACGACCTATTCAGCAAAGAATATACTGAGTTCGTAATTGGCTTCCGCGTTTGCTTTTAATTACTGGTAACTCATCATGACGGTGCTACGGAATTATAGTTTCCCATTCCTACTTCATTATATATAAATCTAATAGCATGTCTATTTCCAAATGTCAAACCAACACTAAATCAAATCCAGCTATTTTCTGCTTTACATGCTGCTTGGCTTCAACCTATACTCTGAGGTAGGATGAAATTAATTTATATCTTGAGCTGCCTTCTTATTCCAATTGTCTGGGCAACGATAGTAAACTGGGTTTTCAACTGGTACCATCGCCGTTTTAGAAAATCACATCAGCTCACCTCAGAAATTGAATACCACATCTAAGAATGCTAGTCCTTATCAATAGTGTACCTGTCAACGTTCTGGGACTACTTGCTGTGGGATGTGCGGTCGGTTTCTTATCTGGATTTTTCGGAATAGGAGGTGGTGCCCTAATCACCCCAATTCTCCAGATCTTCTTCGGCATCCCTTTTGAGATCTGTGTAGGCAGTATACTTGCTCAAGCAATTGGGACTTCTTTCTCAGCTACACTCCGGCATTGGCAACTCGGTAATGTGGACTTGAAATTGGCGATCACTTTCGCTGGTGGTAGTTTAATCGGGGTCGAAATTGGCGCGCGCATTCTTGATCACCTTAAATTAATGGGGCAAATAGAGATTGGCCGGCAACAGATACCAATGGTTGAATTATATCCGAAATGGTTGTTTTTTATACTATTACTAGTTGTTGCTATGGGAATCCTGATTGAGTCCTCCAGAAAACGGGAGAGCGGTAATCCGCCTAATGGCTTCCTTAGAAGTTTGCAGGTTCCCCCTTACATTACATTTCCAACCAGCCGAATCCAACGAATTTCAATTATTTCTGCTACATACCCTGCGCTATTAATCGGGATTATGCCAGGGTTGCTTGGTATTGGCGGTGGAATAATTATCTTACCTCTTTTAATCTATGGTTATGGTGTTCGTACCCGAATGGCAATTGGCACCAGTCTATCTATTGTATTTTTTTCTGTTTTTTTTGGTACTGTCGCTCATGGTTTAAGAGGAAATTGCAACCTGACATTGGTTGCAATTTTGCTTGTCGGCTCAACCATAGCAGCACAATTTGGCGCGATTGCGACTCAAAAGATAAATGCCAGTTCAATACGCTTCTACTTTGCGTTTGTTGTTTTGGCTGTTGACGGCATTATATTGGTTGATCTATTTAAACTGATCTTCTAACTAATTAAAGCGAATGTTAGAAACAAACACACCAGCTGTAAATATCGTTAAAACGGACGATACACCTAAAACTGAGACAGAATGTCATAGATCAAAGGCATCAACCTAAACGAGATTTGCTTTGACATTCAACTATGCAATTGTTTATGATAAACTGGTGTTAAGTATAATTGAGGTGGACTGATTGAAATTTAGAAGGATTAGCATAGCAATAATTACGACAACCATTTTGGTAGGATTTGCCTTAGTGGAAGCGCAGATCGCATGGGATCCGGAGAAATTCATGCCACTAGAGGAAATTAAACCCGGCATGCAAGGCAAATGCTACACCGTCTTTTCCGGTACGACTGTTGAACCGTTTGATTTCGAAGTTATTAGTATCGAATATGACTATACACCAACTTGGCACGTCATCTGGATAAAAGGATTAAGTGAAAATTTCAAGCAAACTGGTGGTGCTGGAGGAATGAGTGGCAGTCCTTGCTATATTGATGGTCGATTGATTGGCGCTTTTTCTCTAGCCTTTTGGAATCAACGTGAGCATGCCAACATAGGAGGGGTTACACCCATTCAGATGATGATCCAAGTAACTCAACGAGGCATGACTCCAAACCCAGACTATGCAGGCAATAATTTATTTAACCTGCGAAAAAATTTTGCGGTGCAGGATATCGATTTTCTCCCATTTGGTAAAACTCCTAAGAAGTCACCTAATCAGTTTGATACTCCGCTCCTCTCAACCATGAAGTATAGATCTGCTGTTATCCAAACACCCCTCGCTCTTTCAACGATGAATCCCAAAATTACGGAAGTCCTTATGCCAGTGCTTGAGGAATACGGAATGACTCCTATTCAAGGTTCTGGTGGTGGCACACCAGTAAAAAGTGCACCAGTGGCATCAGGTCAGATAGTTGGAATTGAATATGCCAGAGGCGATTTTGCCGCTTTCGGTTATGGCACGATCACCTACATAGAAGGCAAACAAATGCTCGCTTTCGGTCATAAGATGAGCGGTGAGGGAAACGTAAACCTCCCTCTTTCAGGTGGCTATGTACACTTTACCCTGCCTCTTAATACACGGTCGAGTAAGTACGCGTCTGCAACAGGACCAATCGGCACACTAGTACAGGACCGAGAAGGTGCTATTGCCGGTTTAATCGGAGACTACCCAAAGTTCCTTCCAATAGATGCTAAGATTCAAACAACTGATGGCAAAATTCATAAGAAAAAGTACGAAGTAGCAAGAGATCCAGACATTGCCAGCATGATGGCAATGATAGGTGTTTGGAATATAATCGATTCTATAGAGATGTATAGAGGAGATCACCAAATAAACATCGACACTACGATCAAATTAGCTGCGCAAAAAGGTCTGGACGCACAGGAAATAAACCGTCGCAATATCTTCTCATCAAGTGGATCTCCAGGTATTGCAGCATATCGCTCAATAAGCCCACTAATTGATTTGATGGATAATCCGTATAGCAAAGTAATCGTTGATAAAGTTAGTATCGATATAAAGATTGAAGACAAGCGAAAAACTGCAATCATTGAAGGTCTACGAGTTGAAAAAGACAATTACCGTCCTGGGGAGTTAATCGGTATATCTGTGATTTTACGCCCATATCTGGAAAATCCAGTTGTCCAAAAAGCTCAAATTACTATTCCGCAGGATACGCCTGAAGATCAGGTAACACTACTTGTTTCCAGTGGGTCATCCTATGAAAACTGGCAACGTCAGCGTGCACCGCTTAATTATCAACCGAAAAACATCAATCAGCTTGTTAAACTATTACAACGTGGTGAAAGTAACTCGGATCTTATAGTTGAACTTTTTATCCCAAAACTCGGCATGACTGTTCAAGGCGAAGAATTTCCTGAGCCAACTGTGTCGATGCTATCCATTATGAATAGCCAAACGCAATCTGGAGAGGGAGGGTATACTCGCGGTAGAACCCTCCATACGGAAAAAACATCAACTGATTATGTTCTGGCTGGAAGTCGCTTCCTGCGAATTATGGTTAATCGAAACGCACGATAGATCTGGTAAAAAAACGTTATGGACTGTTTTGATTTCAACTATCACTCGTACGGTACTCAATTATATTAGAGGAGAGAATTATATGGTCACGTTTCATCGGTTTTTTTGCATTTTCATGGTGATTTCATTCACTCTACTGGTTGCAAGTCCGGCATTAGCGGTTAAAACAGCAACATGGACGCAACAAAATCACAAGAATTTTGCCAGCGGCACTCTAGAATCTGTCGCAATCTCCAGTAATGGCAAGGTGATGTTGGCACACAAGTTAAAGAAAATCGCTGACGAAACCGAAGAACTTTATATCTGGTGTCTGGCGGAGGACTCACTCGGCAATATCTATGCGGGAACTGGAAATAAGGGTAAAATCTATAAAGTTACTCCCAACGGCCAGTTTTCCCTTTTTTACAATTCCCCTGAAGTCTCAATCTTAAGTTTAGCCATCGACGTTCAAAATAATATCTATGCTGGCACAGCCCCAAGCGGTTTAGTCTACAAAATTTCCGCTGGTGGAAATACGCCAACGACAATTCTCAATGCAGATGAGAACTATGTTTGGTCATTAGCTTTCGACAAGTCTGGTAACCTATACGCCGCAACTGGTACAAATGGTAGACTCTACAAAATTACGCCGGCGGGGAAGGCAGATGTCCTCTTTGATTCTGACGAAACCAATCTGACCAGCTTACTCTTTCACAACGATCAAATCTATGCTGGCAGTGACGGCAAGGGCACAATCTTCCGAATTGAAATGGATGGGACAGTTTCGGTTATCCACCAAACCGGACAAAAGGAAGTACGCGCACTCGTAGCGGGAACAGACGGCGATATTTTTGCTGGTACAGTAACGACACAATCACCACAACCTGGCCAAGGAAAACCTCGTCAGCGACCCAGTAGCCCTCCTACTCCGGATGGCAAACCCCCTGAACCAAAAAAGTCATCTATCTACCGGATTACCCCAGATGATGTTGTTTCGCGCCTGTGGGTGGCTCCAGATCCACTGGTTTTGTCAATGGTAATGGAGGAGGACAACCTGATCGTTGGTACTGGTGACAGCGGCAAGGTCTATCGAGTTGATATGGACGGGAACTTTGTATCATTAGCTAAATGCGAAGCAGGACAGGTAATAGCCATGCATAAAGCGAGATCAGGGAAACTGGTACTTGCTACTGGAAATGCCGGTAAGATTTTTGAACTAGCAGATGAATACGAAGCAAAAGGAACACTGACTTCAGTTTCCCATGACACGAAATCAGTTTCCCAATGGGGAAAGATCCACTGGGAAGGAAGTTTGCCTGAAGGAACCGTAATGACACTAGCAACCAGATCCGGTAATACAGAAAAACCTGACAATACTTGGAGTAACTGGTCAGAGGAACTCTCCAAACCAGACGGATCGCAAATTACGAGTCCGCCTGCCCGTTTTGTTCAGTGGCGATCGACTCTTAGTACAAGCGTGGCAACAGCAGCACCTGTACTGGAAAAGGTAAGGGTTGCGTCAGTGCATTTTAATGTTGCACCAAACATAGAAGATTTGAAGATACACATTGGCCCTCCTCCTAAAGAACGCCAAAATAATAAACAGGGTTCTTCGCCAAATAATAAAATCCGGTCCGCTACTTGGAAGGCGAAAGACCTTAATGATGATAAGCTCCTGTTTGCTGTCTACTATAAAGGAATCAACGAAAAAAACTGGAAATTGACAAAAAAAGAATTGACGGACCCAAGTTACACTTGGGATTCGACTTCAATGCCGAACGGTCGATACGAACTTAAAGTTGAAGCTACGGATAAATTAAGCAATATGGAAAACAAAGCCATTTCAATAAAGAAAATAAGTAACCCTTTCGACATTGACAATACCCAGCCGGTTCTGGCCGAAATCAAATCCAACCCAACAGACGACAGCACCTTCCAGATCTCGTGTGTTGTTACTGATGAACTTAGCCCAATCAGTTCGGCTAGCTATAAGATCGATAGCGCAGAACATTGGCAAGCCATGTTTCCCGAAGACGGAATTCTCGATTCCCATCGGGAGGTTCTCCTTCTTGAGACCAAAAAACGTGAAGGAGAAGAACACACAATAACCATTATGGTCGCCGATGCTTCTGGTAACAAATCCGTTGCTAGAGGGAGTTTCTAGGAAAATTCAAGCTTCTAATACTTCTTGAATTGCAGCATAAACTACGTCCAGTAGCTGATTCAACTCGGTGATTGCAATTGAAAGTGGTGGCATGATAACGATTGTGTTTACCAGTGGTCGTAGTATTGCCCCATGCTTCAAAGCCGCTTTACAAACCCGAATGCCAACTTTGTGCTGAGACGAAAACTCTGCTTTGGTTGTTTTGTCTTGCACAAGTTCAACGGCACCAATCATTCCAATGGTTCTGACGTCACCAACGTGTTTGAGATTATAAAATGTTTGGAGACGATTTTTGAAATGGATAATTTTTGGTTGGATCTTCTCAAGCAAATTTTCTCGTTCGAAGATCTCAAGGTTAGCTAATGCAGCAACACAACCCAGTTGATTTCCAGTAAACGTATGACCGTGAAAAAAAGTCTTCATTTCATGATATTCACCTAGAAATGTGTCATGAATTCGGTTGGTTGTCAAAGTGGCCGCCAGTGGTAAATATCCAGCGGTTAATCCTTTGGCTGTACACAGAATATCAGGTGCAACATTTTCGTGTTCACAGGCCCACATCCTGCCGGTTCGTCCCAGACCAGTCATCACCTCATCCAGAATTAAGAGGGTCCCATATTTTTGGGTCAGGTCGGCGACACCCCGCAGAAAGCCATCAGGAGCAATCAGCATGCCACCGGCCCCTTGAACGATGGGCTCAGCCACGACAGCCGAAATTTTGTCAGCATCTGATTGAAGAACACGCTCCAGTTTGTGCAAACACGCATCACGAACCTCAGCGGGATCATCGCTAATTGTCGATCGATACGCATAAGGAGTGGAAACAGAAATTGATGGGAAGAGAAGCGATTGAAAGATCTGGTGGAATAAATCTATTCTGCCGATACTAACTGCGCCAATAGTATCGCCATGATAGGCATGATCGATCGAGACGAAAGTATCTCGATGAATCTCACCTTGATGTTGCCAGAATTGATGCGCAATTTTCAAGGCAATTTCTACCGCGGTCGATCCATTGTCGGAAAAGAAAACGCGATTCAAACCTTCTGGCGTAATTTCTACCAGCTTTTTGGCGAGTTGGATTGCAGGGACGTTTGAATACCCTAATAGTGTAGAGTGTGAAACCTTATCGATTTGAGTTTTGAGAGCGTCGTTAATTGCCTGATGCCTGTGGCCATGCACGTTTGTCCACATGGAAGAAATTCCATCAATATAGTGTTTGCCATCAATGTCAATTAAGTAAATCCCGTCTCCACGTTCAATGATGATAATCTCTTCTTCGAACCACTCCTTCATCTGAGTGAAAGGATGCCAAAGATACCGCTTATCCCATTCTGTCAGCGCCTGTTTTGAACTCATAAAAAAATTATATCAAGTATAAAGTCATTATACTATTCCATTTGAGTTTAAAGTTAAAAATTGTTAAACTAGATTTTAATTGCAATAAATCACTAAAAATTTAGCGTCAACACAGGTAAAGAAATTTGAAAATCACAGATGTAAAAACACTGGTTATGGGAACAAGTTGGCGGAATTTGACTTTCGTTACGGTAGAAACGGATGAAGGCGTTAGCGGAATTAGTGAAGCCCGTATGGTAAACCGAACAGATGCGCTGCTAGCCTATCTTGACGGCGTAAAACACAGACACGTTATTGGCAACGACCCATTCAATATCGAGGATCTATATTTGAGGATGTTTCGAAACGACTATGGGCGTGCTGGCGAAATTGTTTCTACTGGAATCAGTTTGATTGAAATCGCTTGTTGGGATATTATCGGAAAAGTTGTCAATCAACCAGTTTACCGCCTGCTCGGTGGCGCCTGTCGGGAAAAAATTAAGGCTTACGCCAATGGTTGGTATAAGGTTGAACGCACAGCTGAAGAATTTCATGCCGCTGCCAAAAAGGTAATCCAAAAAGGATACAAGGCTCTGAAATTCGATCCGTTCGGTGCAGGTAATTACGAGTTGGAATACGACGAAAAGCAGAGATCCATCTCTCTAGTTGAAGCGGTTCGAGATGCGGTTGGTGAAGATGTGGAGATTCTGGTTGAGATGCACGGTCGATTCAATCCATCAACGGCAGTCGAGATTGCACGGGAACTTGAGCCGTTCAAACCGAGTTGGGTAGAAGAACCTGTTCCTCCAGATAATCTGGCGGCCTTAGCCAAAGCTGAGCGAAAGATTAATATCCCCGTGGCAACTGGAGAACGACTCTACAATAAGTACGAATATCGTGAACTCATTAATATGCAAGCTGCTGACATTTTGCAGCCTGATATTACCCAAGCAGGCGGATTCTTGGAAACAAAGAAGATCGCTGCCATGGGAGACGTGTATTACATGCTGGTTGCGCCGCATAACGTCGGTGGCCCCGTGTCCACAGCAACGTCGCTTCATTTCGCTGCCAGTACACCCAATTTCAAAATCCAGGAACATTTCAACGATTTCTCTGAAGCCTGGGTCAAAGAGGCGGCTACCGGTTGTCCTGAAGTCGTTGATGGCTATTTCTCTCTGCCGTCAGGTCCAGGGCTTGGTGTGACCCTCAACGAAGATTTGATCAAAGAACATCCGTATCGTGAGTTGTTTTTCAATTTATGGCAAGACGATTGGCATCGACGCCAATTAGAGGATGAATAAAAGGTTACGGTTACTATGAATCAGAAACCGAGGAGTTTCACCTCCATTTGCAAATCAATTTCCCTCTCAGCTTTCACGCGGTTTTGTATCAAGTCAATAAGTTCGAGTACGTCTTTCGCTTTGGCATTGCCGTGGTTGATAATGAAGTTACCGTGAGTTTTAGAGACTTCTGCATCTCCAATTCTTGTGCCCTTGAGACGGCACCCGTCGATCAATTTTCCCGCAGAATGATTCGGCGGATTCTTGAACATACAACCTGCGCTCCCCTCCACAAATGGTTGAGTGACAATTTTTCGCTGATAAAATTTCTGCATTAACTGTGTAACTTCTTTCGGACTGCTCTGAACCAAACGCAGAGATATGTCGAACACACAAAAGTAGTTGTCCAGTTTGCTCCGGCGATAAGTAAAGCCAGCTTGATCATGACAGAGTTCCAGTATTTCCCCCTTATCTGTCATGACCTGTACCTGCTCAACACGTTCCCCAAAATTACTGCCCCAAGCACCAGCGTTCATGATCATTGCACCGCCAACCGAACCTGGAATGCCAAGCGCGAATTCAAGACCGCTCAATCCGCGGCCCGCGACCGATTTGGCTAATTTTGGCTGTGATACGCCCCCACCAGCACGGACCCTATGACCTTCATATCGAATTTGATCGAAATCACCGACCAATCGGATTACCACACCTTCAAAACCATTATCGCTCACCAAAAAATTCGATCCACGACCAAGTAAAGCAACCGGCAGCGTCTGCTGGCTTTTGAAGACCGCAAACCGGATTAAATCCTCGATGGTTCCCACCTCGTAGTAGACAGTTGCAGGACCGCCAATCTCAAAATAGGTATGCTTACTCAACGGTTCACCGAAGCGCAACCGTGATGCGGGAGAATGACTATTATCCACAATCTCTTGTAGTTCTAACTTCCATTCCATATTGCTTAACACAGTTCTTTTGATTAATTCAGTCAATATCTGCTATCATTTTTGTATAAATAGTAGCAGGTCTGGTTAGCCCCTGCAAGTTATCAGAACTGTGAAGCGGAGGGGAATGATGGTTAGAGTTGGGATTGTTGGTGCATCAGGTTACACTAGCAGTGAGTTAATGCGTTTGTTGGTAACCCATCCTAAGGACTTAAAGATTGAGCTGGTAACTTCCGAGACATTTGCTGGACAGCGTGTTGACCATGTCCTACCAAATCTCCGAGGCTTTATTAACCTTGATTTCGAGAAGTTGGAAATCCAAAGCTTGAGGAATCGGGTTGATGTTGTCGTACTAGCGGTTCCACACAAAGTGGCTATGGAATTTGTTCCTCAGATCCGAAATCAGGGCATCCGTGTAATTGATTTTAGTGCCGATTACCGATTAAATGACCAATTGGTCTATGAAAAATGGTACGGTATCGATCATACAGATCCTGATCGTATGCCAAACGCTGTTTACGGTTTGCCTGAACGCTATCGTGATCAGATCCGTACAGCCGATTTAGTTGCTAATCCAGGCTGCTATCCAACAACTTCAATTCTACCGTCTATTCCACTAATTAGCGAAAATCTCGTTGAACTTGATCAAATCATCATCGACGCCAAATCCGGTATTTCAGGTGCGGGAAGCAAACCGACAGATACAACACATTACCCTAATCGCGAATCCAACCTGGTAGCTTATGGGTTGGTCTCCCATCGGCACACACCAGAAATTGAACAGGAACTGAGCGCCATCAATGGAGACGAGATTGTTGTCAACTTTACGCCGCATCTAGTACCAATGACGCGTGGGATTTTGACTACCTTGTACTTTAAACTCAAGCAATCCATGTCAACCCAAGATCTTTTAGGTATCTATGCAGATTTCTACCGAAACGAACCGTTCATACGCGTTCTGGATCTAGGTGAGTATCCGCAAACAAAGGCGGTACTCAGCAGTAATTTTTGCGATATTGGCCTAGAGGTTGATCCTCGTACCAATAGGGTAATCGTGATAGCAGCAACTGACAATATAGTGAAAGGTGCCTCCGGCACAGTGGTACAGAACTTGAACCTAATGTTTGGGTATGATGAAACCGCAGGCCTGATGATCCCCGGGCTTATGCCATAATATGGTTTAGGATGACCACCGATTCTCAATTATCAGTTGACGATCAAAAGCTAGTTGTCATTATCGCTGGTGAACCGTCAGGAGATCTACATGCCTCACAGGTAGCCCAAAGGCTGAAAGAGAAGTTGCCTGAAATCGAGTTGATAGGCATGGGAGGTGACTTGATGGAATCAGCGGGCGTTAAGTTGCTGTTTCATATCCGTGATTCAGCTGTCATGGGAATCAGCGAAGTGCTTAACACCATTCCAGCATTTTTGCAAAAGCAGCGCGATCTCAAAAAACTGATTACCACTAAGAAACCATCAGTGGTCGTTCTTGTCGATTTTGGTGATTTTAATTTAGGAATAGCCAAATTCGCGCATCAGTTGGGTATCCCAACAATATACTATATTCCACCCAAGGCATGGGCATGGCGCGCAGGTCGTGCCGAAAAATTGGCCAAGACTACTAGTATAATTGCCTCAATTTTCCCCTTTGAAACTGAGTTTTATCGTGAGAAGGGAGCGAACGTGGAGTTTGTCGGACATCCATTACTTGACGTCGCTCAAACCGATTTCACACAGTCAGAAGCACGGCAACTCTTTGACATTGCAGACAATTGTCCCGTTGTAGGTTTAATGCCTGGTAGCCGTTGGAAAGAAATACAGTACCTATTGCCGATTATGCTTGAAGTTGCACGCAACCTTCTACGGCGGATTCCATCGTGCCGATTTATTCTCCCTTTAGCACCAGGGATCGACCGGAAATTTCTGCCCAATATGCCTTTTGTCGAAATAACTGAGGGTGCCGTCTACCCGTCAATGAGAGCCTCGGATCTTATACTTGTAGCATCTGGAACCTCCACACTGGAAGCTGCTTGTATCGGTACACCAATGATTATTGTTTACAAAGTTTCGTTGTTGACTTGGTGGATAATACAGCATTTCGTCAATCTCGAATTAAGCGGTTTACCCAACATTATTGCTGGTCGCGAAATTGTTCCAGAATTGTTGCAGGATGAGGTAACAACCAATCAGATAACTACCATCGCGATTGACCTCCTTGAGAATCCTGATCGATGCCAAAAACAACGGGAAGAACTCAAACGAGTTTCTGATTCTCTTGGGGCAACTGGTGCAAGGAACCGGGTTGCCGATTTAATCTTAAATTATGTATAGCAGATACTTTATATTGAGAATCTATGCCATCCTGACAGGCGAATCTGTCAGTGTCATTTCCTCAGTCGTTCGAATCATTTTGATGCCGTTGAGTTGGGTTTACGGTTTGATCGTGGTGGCACGAAATTACCTCTATGATCAAGAGATACTAGCATCCCTTGATCTGGCTTGTGGCATCATCAGCGTTGGCAACATAGTTACAGGTGGTACAGGTAAGACCCCGATCGTTATCTGGCTAGCCAAGCATTTCTGGAATTCTGGTTATAGGGTAGCCATTATTCTAAGAGGTTATAAAAGGCAAGCCAAATCAGAAATAGGAATCGTATCAGACGGCACAAAAATCCTGCTCTCATCTGAGGAAAGTGGTGACGAGGCGTTCATGATTGCACTGGAACTTCCTGAAATCCCAGTGCTGGTATCCAAGGATCGGTATAAAGCCGGAATCGAAGCAATCAGAAAATGGGATACCCAAGTCATTATACTGGACGATGGTTTCCAACATCAGCAATTGAAACGCGATCTTGATATCGTGGTCATGGATAGTAAACACCCCTTTGGCAATGGACAACTGCTGCCAGCCGGCATCTTACGTGAACCCAAGCGGTCTCTCCAACGCGTAGATCTGTTGTTACTTACCCATACTAATTTCGTCTCCAACTTGTCACAGACACGTTTAAAAATTGAAACTATTGCTGGGCAGAAACCAATATTTGAGAGCCAATATCACCCAACAAGACTCTACAAATTAGGTGATTCGCAGGATTTACCGTTCGATTCCTTGAAGAATCAGAGAATTCTTCTGGTCTGCGGAATTGGAAATCCTGCAACTTTCGCTCGTATCGTTGAAGCATCCCAACCGAGCCATATTGAACTGATGGCGTTTTCAGATCACTACCCATATAAGAAAAACGATATACTGCACATCCAAAAACGAGCGCAAATAATGAAAGCGGACATAATCATCACAACCCAAAAAGATGAACAGAAGTTGCGCCTGTATGCTGATCGACTGCTAATTTTCGTTTTAGCAATTGAGGTTCGATTCTCACTAGAACATGGAAAATCAATGAAAGACATGCTTAACGTATATGCACAAACATGTTTGCCACTCTAACTCCCAATATTTTGACAGCCCTGTTTGCCAAGAATATCACGGAGGCAGACGAAAGTGGCTATTAATAATGATCCGGGGTACTGCGACCAAATCAAATCCAGAAAACAGCTAAGTATTAAAAATGAAATTCACCACCGGATTCTTCATGCCTCTCAATCCTTAACTTGTATATTCCCCGATTAGAATGCTGCCAAGATTGATCTTAAAACCATTGTTGGAATTGGGAATAAGAGCTATATCTCACAGAAGCTGTTTGACCTTCTGTTGGTTGCTGGTGCTGGGAACCAAGGCAAGGCGGAACATGAGAAACTAGCTGACGCCATTGTGAAATAAGCTTCTACTAGGCAAGCGAGAAATTATTAAAACCATTGGTGATCAGTTGAAAAACATCTACCTGATATGGCAGTGGGATTAACTTTCTGCTCAATGTCATTTCAGCTTTGATTGCCTACTCTTAACCAAGAGAAGAAACCCTCATTGAATCTGCGAGTTAAGGACTTAGCTGATTCATCAGTGGAGAGGGAGTTTTATTTATCGAGTCAATAATCAAGCAGATTCAAGATCCAGCTTTAAGACACCAATTAATGCTGGTCGTTGACGGTTATGACAGTAAGTTCATTCGACGGTAGATAAGCTTGTTAAAGCCAAGGTCCAGTAGTTAGGGAAGTATATTGAAATCATCACCCAAGGAGTGACCATGATGGCGACAGGTGAAGATCATCGACAATAAGAGCAGAATTATCAGCCATGATTGGAGAAATAAATACAGGTAACTCTATTTGACCATTTGTCATCGCTAAAAAGCCGGGGATCCTACTAAGTCGGAGCTCGCTTAGTAAGTTGGCTCACCGATAGGAACAAAGTCCAGCTGATGGCAGGGAGCTATAGTTTTATGACAACATGCGTCAAACCCTTACTAATATTGTGTTTGACGCATGATTTTGGCGATATGCCTCGGCAAATCATCTTCTTACTTCCCGGAGAGTTTCAACTGTTTTAATTCGAGAGTTGTGATCGTTGTTTCACCCTCGACGATTTGAATGAATTGATCAGTTGGTATATTGTGAAATGTCTGTGTGAGCCCAGAAGTCGGCCAGAACACCTCAAGGGTCTCGATTTTCGAAGCCTTCCCAAGCCCAATCGTTTGTCGAAGGGGATTAGCACCGAAACTTCCACCGCTGTTGACATGCTTGTAGATTGAACGACGCACCCCGTTTTCAACCACTTTAGCACGAATACGCGCACCGATTGCCGATCGGTTAGAGCGAATACCAATAAGTTTGACAGTTATCCAGTGATTACCAAATCCGTCGTTTTCATACAGGACGTTGTTGTACCTATCAGCGGGGAAAGCTCCACCCATTTGCTCGAAGATATCCTGATCGCCGTCATTGTCCAAGTCAGCAAAGACAACGCCATGCCCCTTTTGTATGTGGGCAAAACCACCGGCATAACTCACTTCAACGAAGCGAGTACCACCTTTATTTCGGTACATGACACCCGGCATGATGTTCCAAAGATCCGGGTTTCCAGTCCCAAGGTAAAAATCAAGATAGCCATCGTTATCAAGATCTCCGAAATTAGATCCCATCGGCGCGTTGGGACGTATCAGATTGCATTGTTTGGCGACTTCCTCAAAACCGCCCTGCCCGTTGCCTCGATATAGATGTGCAAAAACGTCTGGAGACACAGGCATATCAAGCAGATTCGCCGCAAGAACTGCAATATTGGCAGAATAGGCGGATACATATAAGTCCAATACCCCATCGTTGTTAAAATCCCAAAACCAAGCAGGAAAGCTAAAAATCAAGCCAGCGACACCAAGTTCTCTAGCGACATCGGTGAATGTCCCATTGCCATTATTGCGATACAAGCGATTGACCCCTCCAAGATTAGACACGTAAAGATCTGGCCAACGATCGTCATTGTAATCTCCCCAAATTATGGCCTTGCTTGCACCAAAGTTTTGTACCCCCGCTTTGGCAGCAACATCGGTAAAAGTGCCATCACCATTGTTTTGGAAAAGCTGGCTAGGAGTATTCTTTAATTCCTCATTCGATTCGTTACCAATATACAAATCAAGGTCCCCATCGTTGTCGTAATCGCCCCAGGACGCTGTCTGAGTTGGGTAATGGACCTCCCCCAATCCAACGTCGAAGGTAACATCCGTGAAGCTACCGTTACCATTGTTGCGCAACAGAGAGTTCGGGTGTTTACCATTCTTTCCGAGCCAAGCTCCACGCAACACAAAAACATCGACGTCTCCATCGTTGTCATAGTCTGCCTGAACAAGGTTAAGGCCACCATACAAACCCATCAATCCTGCCGCTTGTGTTTCTTCTGAAAAAGTCCCGTCATGATTGTTTCTAAAAAAACGGATCTGACCGGCAGTATCCCAGGTTGAAACCATGATATCAAGGTATCCATCATTATCAAAATCGTCGGCGATAGCACCACCGGACATATCAAAAGTATCAAGCCCTAGACTTGGTGCGATGTTCGTGAAACGCGGAATCTTTTCCTCGGATTCGAAGGCTTTCGACGGAATCAGGTACGGCTTGGGGACTTGCTCTGGGTAAGCGCCAATTGTCATATAAGCAAGGTTGAGTAACCATCTGGCTTGCAGATGAAAGAAGTCGCGTTCCACTGTGTTTTGTAGAATTTCTGTGAAATGTTTAATTGCCTTTCGGGATGGAGTTTGCTGTGTGTGGATAGCACTGTCCCGCAACGGAAGAATACAGCTGTCAGCTGTATTCTTCAAGCAACAGTTTTGCGTTTCGCCGAGCCGCATGTACGCCACCCCAAGGCGAAAGTGAGTTCCATTAATTGCTACCGATGGTGCCTTAAACTTCGGCTGGGTAATCAACTCGAGCGCCTTTGTAAATCGATCAATCGCCTCTGTTTCTTTACCAAGGTTAAGCTGCGCTTGTGCCAATTGCATATGAATCTCCCACTGACGCCGAATTGGCGCATCGGCGGGGAGGGAGGAGAATTGGGCTTGCAATCGACGCACAATGCCCGAACCGATGTAGGTGTTTTCCTCTGAGGTGTGGTCGGCAATCCGCTGGAGAAGTTCAAGCATCTTCTGACGCTTCGATGGGGTTCTAGAGGTGGCAGTGGCCGCAGCATATGGATAGTTGGAACCTTCAAACGGAATTGAAAACCAATCTGGAACCCCTCCGTAAACATTAATAAAAACGGGCACAATCAGAATAAGTGTAACTGATTTTACAATACGTAACTTGCACATTTGTGGTACATTTCCCACTAATATAATGTTTTTCACAAAAATATATTCAGCTTTATATCAACGGGTTTCAATTGGTTAGTTGGATAAGTAAAAACAGATATTATCGACATCTTTATACCCAACTATTTTGGAATCGATAGCGGATGAGACAGAATGGCAACTCAGGACTGCCCCGCGACAGAAGCTACGATAGAAAACTAACCTAACCTTGTACTTGAATTATAACTTAAATACAGTACATAAAGTCTGTAAGTTAAAGTACAGAAATACACCTAATTCCCGTAATATTACTTTTGAATGTATTAAACATCAAATCTTTAGTACAGAATGAAAAGGATTTTTGCGGGACATTTCGGATTGTTCCACTTAATACGATTTCACCATAACGTCAAACTTTGTCAAAGTACACACCAACCCTAACTATTCCACCTCTGTACCAGCGGGTGTAGTTAGATATAGATTTCAATTCTTCCAGCTATCTTACCCCTGATGCCAATTGCCCCACAGTTTGGGTTCAGAGGCAGGAAACCCTTTACCGACCAACTCTTCCCCATGACCAACCTCGAATCCTGGAACCAAGACATGATTCCCTGATTGAGATAAGTTGACGCGAGTGCCTTTGGCCATGAAGATCATGATATGGGCACGACGCTGATTTTGGGTAATATTGGGGGGTGTTGCATGAAAATTGAGACAATGGTGGAACATACACTCACCAGCTTTGATCTCAACGGGCGTCCCAAATGATGCGGGTTGTTTCGAAATTTTATCCCGCTCCGATTCCATAATTTCATTTGCCGCTTTGGCTTGCTGTTCTTCTCTGTGTGCCTCTGGAACAAAGCGTGGATCAGCATGACTTCCTGGAATGACGTGCATACATCCACTATCGACCGTGGCATCGTCCAATGCCAGCCAGCAAGTTACGATTTCTGGCCGATCAAGCGGCCAAAAATAAAAATCCTGATGAAATTGAAAATGATCATTATCATCAGGAGGTTTGGAGATGATCTGGTCATGCCAGAGTCGGACTTGAGATGTGCTGAGCAAGGCACACAAAATCCCCGAAATAGTTGGGTGATGCAACAGACGTTCGTATGCTGGTTCGCGCTTCCACATATTTACGAATTGTGTAATTGATCGTCGGCTGGAATCATCACCTCTTCGGTGCCCGAAATGGAATTCCGGTTCAGAATCGTCGCCACCGGCTTGTTCAATTTGGATCACTCGATCAAGCCCATCTCTCAGCTCTTCTACCTCCTCCACATCCAGAACAGGTCCGTATTTTAAATAGCCATTCTGTTGGAAAAATCGAACTTGCTTTTGTTCAATCATAATATCCCTTACCTCTCAACTTTAATTGACAACATGATAACAGATTTGACAATAAGCTGCTTTATTTCGGCAACACTTTAACGTTCACTTTGTTGATAATTCAGCGACCAAACTCTTTACTAAGGCGAAGTTTTATTAATTGTTTGGCTGAAGGCATGACAGTGTTATTATGCGAGTCTAGCTTGTTTGATCGATTATGTCCATTCCTACGTGTGCCAATACAGCCACAGAATTATGTAGCATAAATTATGATTTAATGGAATGTTTTTAGTCTTCCCCAAGTCAGCGCCAACTTCTTCTGAGGCTCAACGACTTGCCCTTCGATATCAGGCCCATAAACTTTAAAGTCGTCAAAGCTCGCTTTTGTCTCCCAAGCCCAGATGCCAACCTTGCCCTTTTTGTAAACATCCAGGTCTCCAACACGTTCCAACTTGGTTTCCGCCTGCAGTTGATCATCAATTGAACCATTTGAGATCGTTCCCTTTGACCTCAACCTTGAGGTGGTACCAGTTTCCTACCTGAATTTTCCCCTTAATTTGAGTTTTGTTGGGTTTGGGTCGAGCCCGTGTTTCCCATTCTTTCCCATGATGTTGAAAAAAGGCCGAAACTCCAGGCGTCGGCTCAGGATAGACAATGTAGTATTCATATTCACTTATAGCCCGAAAAACCAAGCCCGCCCATTTGTTGGCATCTATACGTATTTTGGCTTCGACCGTGTAATCAACCCAATCGGCTTCGCCAAAGAGAGTATGGGCAGCTTTCTCAGCAGCTGAAATTTCGGCGTAAACACCTTTTTGGATTTCCCAGGTTCCATTGGCTACTTTCCAGTGATCCGCCTGCTTGGGATCCTCAAAGTCGAAAACCCATTCTCCTGGCCAAGCTATTTGACTAAACATAACAAGACTAAAAAAACACAAGATTGTAAGTAATTGATCTAAGCAAAATCCTTTTTTTAAACACAGCTGCCTCCATTTGACTAATGAAAATAATATGTTAAATGCATTAAATTGGATCAGTATAATACAATCCCAGTATGAGATCAAATGACTCCCTTCCTGAATCACCCAAAAATTAATAATCTCTCAATCTTGTCAGCATCAACTAAAGTCTTAATGCCAAAAAGTATAGATATATCGATGTGAGAGTACTCCCCAGATGTTCCAGATACCACCGACCAAGTAATCACCAAGAATCAGTCCAAAGAAAAATGGGATTGCACGCCGATATGCCTTGAAACCACCATGCCTCAGTATAATCCATTTAATCAGCCAACTGGTGAAGATTGATGCCCACATCCAACTCATGGTCCAATTCAAACTACTGGCTAAAGGATAGGCTGCAGGATGAAGTGTCCACCAAAGAAAACGCTGTCGTAAAAAAGTCAATATAACCACAATATTAAAACCGATTCCCATGAAAATTGCTGCGACACCATCCGCACCTGGCGTGTAATAAACCCACTGTTGAAGGTGACGATACGCTTCCCAGCCAAACCCTCCATTAAACCCATCTTTATAATGAACATGCAAAAAACCCCAGAATCCGATCCACAGGCCGATACCACAAGCCAGAATCATCGCCAGAATCAACCGATGTGGTCGCATTTGCAACCTATCAGCAATCTTGAATCCCTCAAGTTGGTATGGCATTGGATTGCAACGATGAGCTCGGTTAAAACCCCAAAACATTGCAAACATAGTCAGGTTTCGAGTCCCTAGAAAGCGTGTGCCAAAGATTTTAGGAAGCATCTGGTCAGGTCCCATATTATACAATTCATTAACTGGTGGTCCAAGTTCCGCCCGCAGTCGGGTCAATGCCAACACCAACAGAAAATAGAAGGCAAAGAAAACAACAATCACCCAAATTGACATTCCAGCTTTGAAGCAAAATAGCGAGATAGTTGTCAATCCAGTCACTATCAAGGCTATGGCGATGGCAGATTGAAGTCGGGACTCTGAGGCAGTACCTGTCGTTAAGCGCCTAGAGGGACGTGCAAGATAATTACGAAGATGATGCCTGCTTTTCCAAATGGCAATCAACGCAATAGCAAGGTAGCCACCAGATGCCTGCGGCTTAATATAAGGAAATTCTGGAAGACTCCGCCATCCAATCATTTGACCCACTATCAATTCCATTTTCCAGATCCAGTAAAATGCCCAGCAGGAGAAGGAGAGATCAAGCGGCATAAAAAAAGCTAAACCAATGGCAAAAGGGAAAAAGCAGATTGGTGTCCATCCCACAGCTTTCCATGGATCTTCGGTAAACAATTGTCCAATTTCGATGTTCCGAACCGGTAACAGTGGTATCACAGGAAAAAAAGCATGAAACCCATTAATTAAATCAACACCACCACTCAAAATGATTCCAAGCAGCAATAGCTTCGAACAGAAAAATGTTAATTGACCGCCATTCTCCGTCATGGCTAATGGCAACTGAATAATCGGATAGGATAATCGTTCGTTGCGAATCCACTGTTGACTAATCAAAATGTTTAATCCGATCATGACTAGCATTAATGCAAATAACAAGACTGACCACCAGAAGACTGGAGTCAACCATGCCTCCAATTGTGACCCAAGGTAAAGCGTAGATTCACCTTCATAAAGCCCCTTTAGAATTTGCAGATCGCCAACAACAAGCCAGGAAGGCAAGTGGTGCAAAAACTGGGATCCCCACTCATTTTCCGGTGTGGCGAACCAAAACGCATGTCCAATAACAGGCGCAAGTACCTGTAACATATCGTGTCCAGATATGGCGACAGAGAGCGATAACATTGTGTAAACTGTCAGTAATTCGCCCTGCCTAAAAGCAATTTCAGGTAACCATTGCTTGATAAAAATATTGACTAACACTAGCAAAAAGATTGTCAGCATAACAGTATATATTAGCGATACCGTCGTTGGTGTTGGGGTCTGAATTGAGAAATAGCCATGAGGCAAGCTCAACACTAACCCGAGGATAATCGACCGCCATGTTACCTGATTCGTACCGTGTTGTTTCATTGGCTTAGTCATAATTGCTTTTACGAATTATATTTATTATTTACTCGGTTAAAGTTCTTGCATTTCTGACTGTTCATCAAGGCGACCATTCTAGTTAATGAACCATTTATTGGCAAATTACTTGTGTCTCCACTGGAAAATTAGCGTTGATACTAACTCACAATAACCTTTGATGCCAGTTTGAAACTGCGGATCCAGTTCCGTGCCCTTTTGCGGTTATATTTCAACTAATGAATACCAGAGATTCGGATTCAAAATTTACAACTAAGTCTTGAAGAACAAGCAAAGACCTGTTCGATCCCTTGACACACAGTAGGTTGTTCCTCCAGCTCATCATCTCCTTGTGGCCCTATAGAGGTCTCTATACGCTCTTTAAGGGCTTCAACTTCCTTCTGAAGGCGTTGCTCCGAAGCATCCATAGTCTCGCCAGTGTCCACTTCGTGCGGATAACGCATTTGCTTGACTTCTTCCGAGGTGACCTTGTAGGTAGCCAGTCTGTAACGATACCTGCCTGACTTATCATCCTGTTTCTCCAGTAAGCCTAACCCTATCAGTTCTTCCACCAAGTTATTGATAGTCGGGCGTTTTACACCACGCCTATCAGCCAGAACTTGTTGAGATACTGGGATGGTCCACCCGGACAGTAGCTGCTGATCAAACTTACGCTACTTCAGTTTCAGGTTGCGGTACCGATCAATCACCAGCAGCAGCTTGATATGGTTGCCTTTTAACTGAGGGAAGATATCATTATCGACTAAATGGTACGGGATGGCACAGAAAAAGAATGGGATCTGGTCGGTTTGGGACAGGGTGAAGGGAGATACACTTACATTTGAGGTATGAACAGACATTAAAAAGAACTCCTTGCAAACAAGGTTGCAACGAAGTTTTACATCTGCTACAATATGGCTTGTCATGGCCACATTGCAACGGATGCAAGAACTCCGTTTAATGTATTAAGAAGCTCAAAGCTTCCCACTGAATCCCAAGTTAACAGCTTGGGATTTTTTGGTTTCTGGGCTTATTCTATACCATCCTGTTAAATACAACAAGTACATTCTTAACTTTTAGGAGTTACGTAGTTGAGGAATGAATCGGTTCTGAGGAATGAATCGGTTCTACTGAGTGGTATGAATCCGCCTAAATGCAGCCCATACAACTCTAGCAATTTTCTAATTGCTAGCCCAAAGAGTTATAGCTGTCTGGAAGCTGATATTGTTTTTCACCTGCCCAGATTTTATAAAATGAAGGAACAAGAAAAGGAAATTCATGGATTGCAATTTGTTTTTTAAGAGTCAGCGACTCAGAGCTGTAAAGTATTTGCTTCAATTTTTGTTTGTCTACACTCTTTTACCCGTAGTTAATTCCCAGAACCAATCGTCGGAATATCAAGTAGAAGCATACCGTACATATGAAAGCA
Source organism: Candidatus Poribacteria bacterium (assembly GCA_012963885.1). GTDB lineage: Bacteria > Poribacteria > WGA-4E > WGA-4E > UBA9662 > UBA9662. The sequence goes on from DTUY01000376.1 coordinate 42,665, forward strand.
TTGAAATTGATGGCGATCTCAGTGAACCCGAATGGAAGAAAGCAAAACCAGTTAACCATTTCGTTCAAATTGAACCGTACGAAGGTTCCCCCATCTCCCAGCCAATGGAAGCCCGAATACTCTATGATGACAGCCACATTTATTTCGGATTTACCTGCTTTGATTCAGATCTTTCCAAATTAGTTGCCAATGAAATGCGCCGTGATGCCCGAGATATACACGAAAACGACAATGTGTTTATCCTCTTAGATACCTACAATGACCGCCGGAGCGGTTTTTTCTTTCGTGTCAATTCGTTGGGAGCAATGCAAGATAGAAAAGTGATCAATGGCGGCGACAGCATGAATAGCGACTGGGATATCGTTTGGGAATGCCGAACCAAAATCAATGAAGACAGTTGGATCGTAGAAATTGCTATTCCTTTTAGTCAACTCCGTTTTGAGAAACGGGAGCAAATGGTTTGGGGGATAAATCTGGGTCGAGAAATCCCTCGAA
>DTUY01000377.1 GCA_012963885.1 Candidatus Poribacteria bacterium
CCAACCGCTTATTGTGTTGGATGGCGTGTTCTATCTCCAGAGTACAGATCTCGGAAACTACTGAATCAGGGCTGATAATAAAGAGGAAAGTATCTGCTGCCTGAATGCCGGCATAGACTTCATCCAGCCATTCTGAAGTGGGAGGAATATCCTGCCATCCTAAGGAATTGAAACACGCATGTCTCAGTTACCCCAGCCACTAAATGTATCGATTGAAGATCATCATGTTTTCATCATGGAATGCTTGAGGCATGTAGGGGCTTCGGAACAGCATGCGCTTATAGTTGCTGATGCGCTGGCGCTAACAGACAGTTGGGGAACCTTTACACATGGTTCAAAACTTCTTAGTGGTTATACTTCTCGTGTTAAACATGGTGGTTGTCAGACCGATGTTGATCCGGAAATCGTTCGGGATGGCCCTTCGTGGGCTATTGTTAACGGCAACTCAACGCTTGGTCAAGTAGCTGCAACTTTTGCCATGCAAACGGCAATTGGAAAAGCTAGGGAAGCTGGAATGGCATACGTCGGAGTTCATAATAGCTGTCACTTCGGTGCTGCCGGTGTTTATTCTGCTATGGCTGCAGACGAAAACATGATTGGTATTAGCACTGCCAATGATATTCCGAGCGTAGCAGCTCCTGGATCCCGCAAAGCTGTTCTCGGCACAAACCCTTTTTCATATGCTATACCTGCTCGTAGGCATCCCCCAATTTTGTTAGATATAGCGATGAGCACTGTAGCTGGAGGCAAGGTGTATGCCGCCCACCAGCTCGGTAAGGAGATTCCAGATAATTGGATTATCGATGCCAGCGGTCGACCAACAACAGATGGAAGTTTGTATCCGAAAAACGCCGCTTTAGCACCAATGTCAGGGCATAAAGGTTATGGTCTTGCTCTATTAATGGAATCTCTCGCTGGTGTGCTAAGTGGTGCGAATCTAACTTGGAATGTTAAAGCTTGGATTTCTGATAGTCCGGATGAACCGACGCATCATGGCGCAGGATTCTTAGCCTTTAATGTTGGTGTTATGCAGAACATGGATGAATTTCTGAATCGAGTTGATGGACTCATTGATGAAATCCATAATGCACCAAAAATTGAAGGTGTTGACCGTCTGTATGTCCCTGGTGAAATGGAGTGGGAACGCCGTGAAATTGCTAAAGAAAATGGTGTTACACTTCCACCTGATGTTGTGATGGTACTTAGACAAATGACTCGAGAAATTGGACTAGAAACCGATATCGTGTAATTCAATGATCTTGAACTATCTTGGCCTCTAGTCCCAAGTGGTTTATTCAGACAGAAAAGCAATAGCTGAAATAGTATCGCCCAATCCCACAGTTAATACTGGATTTGGAGCAATCTTGGTGGGTAGAAAAATGAGGTTGTAGCCACTGTATTCAGTAATTCCAGTTTCCATAAAATCTGGCGGAGCAGAGATATGCTTAGCTAGTGCTACCATCTGTGTCAAACCCTCTGCTGAGATAGGAATAGCTTCAACCGGGGCAAAGTCCACCTGATTTTCTACGCCTCCTGTTCTTGCCCGTAGCAATAATGGCGGAAAGGATCATAGCTTGCCTGGTTCGTTTGGGTGAGATTTTTTGAGAACCTTTAGTGAGACAAATATAGTAATCAAAATTATGGAAATGAATTCGTTCGAGTCCTGATTCATTTGCTAATTCTATTAACCCACTGAGATAGTATTCCACCTGATTTTCCTGATCGAGTTGGTTAATTTTTTGGCTACGCATGTCTTTGATAAAATAATCTAGTTCGACTTCATTAAGTCCCATACTATCCATTTGTGGCAAAACATGCTTTCGGATACCACACCGGATTTCATCGGCTGGGATGGTATCACATTCAAAGTGCAACTTTAGTGGGGGATGAGCAACTTTCAATTTGTTAAGATATGATAATGTCGACAATATGTAGTCAATACAGGTAGTACCGTCTGGATAGTTTGGTAAAAGAAGCTGATATCCGGCAACGATAAAATGGCTGAATTGATCGATAAAACGTAAGGCTCCTTTCTTGAATAATGGAGACAATAAGAGCTTGTTGTTAACCGGATTCCAGCAAGGATAGAATCGGCTTGCTCTGGGAGCGATTAGCGTTATCTTATCCAACTGAATTGTCGTTCCCTGTGCGAACTCAAATCCCCAATGTATGGCTTCAATGCCTTTATGTTGCCATGCTTGATGAGGATGTTCCAATTGAATATTCCCGTTAATTTGAGTTACCACATGTAGGTTATCGTTATCTGAAAATAACTCAAGTAGCTGTTGAGCCAATGGGTTGGTGTAAACTAAGATTTTTTGTAGATCGAGCGGAGCCAGAGAATTGGCCATACAACCTGATGTACCCCCAAGTTTCAGTTGATCATAACCAAAATTTTCTAGGATCCAGCGAAAAGTATCTTCGTTCCGAATGACCATACGGTAACTCCTGCCTGATTTAATTGAAACTAATAAACCCGCTAGCATATCTGCAGGAGAGAAAATTTCAATTGGCACGGCATCAATCTTTTCCTGCACTGACTGTTTTAGGCCAAGATCGGCATTCAAAATTGTCTCGATTTCGCCTGGTCTCACGCGCTTGATACCATCGATCACGGAATGAAACCCGAGTAGAACACCTTGGACCTTTCGTAATCTCTCAAGTGCTGGAGTGATACTATGTTGATAGATTGTGTTCCATTTCTGATCCATTTGCTTTTGTTTCAGTCTTATGAACAATTAAATATAAACTACCTACCATTCAGCTCCTATACGGTCGACAATGACCTGATGTACTACCGTGTTCGAGCTCAGGGCAGCTAAATAAATTACAGTTTCTGCAATGTCATATGGACTGATCGCACCACTGGCTTCAATTTCCTCAGCAGGTCGGTCAACTAGCGATGATGCCACTCCACCGGGACAAATAGCTGAGGCTTTAATCTTATGGTCCCGACCTTCATCAGCCAGTGCCTTAGTTATTCCCATAACGCCATACTTCGAAGCACTATAACTTCCTGTTCCTGACCAGGCGTCAACACCACATACGCTCGACACGTTGATAATTATTCCTCCACTTCCCTGATTGCGCATCCGTTGAAACCCCGCTCGACAGCAAAAGAAAGTTCCTCGGAGGTTCGTATTAATTACCTGATCGAAGGTTTCCGTAGAAGTTTCAGATATTTGAGCGCCACCGCCAATCCCCGCGTTATTAACCAATATATCAAGTTGGTTGAAGTGGCGAATTGTTTCATCAATCAATTTATCAACCTGCGTTTGATCGGAGATATCGGTTTGGATAGCAACTGCTTCACCTCCTTGAGATAGAATCTGATCCCTTACTGTATTACATAAGCTTAATCTCCGAGCAGCGACAACAATTTTTATACCTTCTTCTCCCAGCCTTAGAGCTATGGCTTTGCCGATTCCACCACTGCTACCAGTAACAATGGCTACTTTCCCGTTTAAATGTTTCATCCTGTATTTGATTCTCCGTAAGAATTATTTGCCATTCAATTCAAGTTCCACGATACCAAAAGAGATAGGAAACAATCCCATAAAATGTACCCAGATGAATATAAACAATCCAACGTAATTTTCCTAGGTTGAGACATAACCTTTCAAGTCCTAAAGCAGCAAATACCCCAATGATAGGGATCATGGATAGAAAAAAGAAAGCTTTAATTGTAGAATAGGTTGGAATCTCCATGGTAAATGAAACCAAAGACAAAATGGTCAATACAGATGTCGTTACCATGACAAAGTAGGGATGATTCCACTCATGCCGGATCAGGAATTTGATCGCATAACCAAAGCCAAATACAATAGCCAGTGTTGGCAATAAGGCTAGCCATAAGCTGAGACTTCCCAATAACTGTGTGGTTGGATTGGACAAATTGAGAAATGTACCATGCGTATCGGTCCACATTGATCCGTATTTACCATCCCAGAAACTAACCCAACGTGATCTCACTGGCAAGTGATAGAAAACAGATCCAAACTGCGTGTAAAATTGTACGTTCCGGTAACCTGGCGACTGCTCGTAATGAAAACCGGAAGCCTCATCCCAATTACCTATGAAAGGGTCACCAAACCGCACGATGTTCCTCCCATATAACCAACCGCAGGTCAAAGATACCGTGCAGATGACGGTTACAATTCGTTTCCAGGTTATCTGTCGTGTTATAAATCGCAATCCTAAAAGGAGTAGCAAACTGAGTAGGACAAAAAGCGCAGTGTATTTTGATAGTAATCCTAGGCCAGATGCCAGCCCAATCAGAATCGATGCCTTGTAGCTTGTCAATCCCTTTTTAAAAAGCAGGTATGTGGATAGGACAATCGTACCGGAGATCACGCTCCCAGAAAAGATCTCGTTACTGACCATCGAGTTCATGTAGAAGCCCATCGGTAACATAGCGATGACAGAAAACCCCAAGTTGCGTTTTCGTGTCTGTGTAGGGAAAACTTGGCATAACAAAAACCAACTAAATAACAGGTTACCTAAACCGGTTAATGTGGTGAATATCTGTACTGCTTTCAGTGATCCTCCAGAAGTTTTCAAAATTACGGCAGAAATTAGATAGTACAAAGGTGGTTGAAACATCTCCCAACCGTCAGTAGCAATGGGGATTTTCCAGTGAGTAGCAATATGTTGGATATAGTCCACGTGCCCCTGCCAGTCGAAATGGCTTCGTGTATGAGCATAGGTAGAGACGTTGTGTAACTGGATAATAACCGCTATTAAAAATAGCAGGAAGCAGAAACCGTGTTTCTTCCATAAATTGGTATCTTGATCAAATTTGGTCTCATTCGGGCGAATAAATAGTACAACCACACCTAGCGCGGAATAGGCTAAAAAACCGATGAGATAAAAAACAAAGAAGGTGGACTGGCGAATTGGATTTGGATTGCTGTTTAAATAGTGCTCATCCTGAAGCGCGATTGACGCTGCGGAGAGATCACTGAGATCCGGCTTGAGTGCAACTTGCCAATTTTCTCCAGATCTCAATAACCTCCTACCCTCAACTAATAAGGCTGGAGGATTCTTTGGGCCGCCAACTTGGATCCGAATTGTGTTTTGACCGGATTGTAGGTATGGTACAAGGTTGATATGGATACTGCTTTTCCATGAATTAGGGGGATCAAATGGTATGGGTTCGTTATTAACTCGTATCCAGAAGCTGCGCATAGCTGTAACCCGGATTTTTTCTTTTTCGGGTATCTCATCCAGTTGAAAGTCGCGATAAAAAATTACATTCGGACAGGTAGATGACTGCTGGAAGTCAATAGGCGGGTTAGGATGCGTGATCCACTTTCCACGTAAGGCCGGACGCAAAAATTCTATTTGGGGTGATACAAAGGCTTGATACGACAAATACACTAAAGGCAGGCATATAAAACCAATGGCGAAGAGAATTCTGTTTTGGGGTAATCTGTTGTCCAATATCTTTGAATTGCCTGCTTGGCGTTCACGCTTCCTTTGCAGGCTGTCATCGGTAATTACCGCTCAGCTGTTGGTAGCGAGCATATGCTTGATCAGGTTCATCACCATCTAGCACGCTCCGTAAGGCATTAGTAATGCCAATTGGGTTGTCATCCTGAAAAATCGCGCGTCCAAACAAAATCGCGCGTCCACCGTTTCGGCTAACATCGTTGGCCAACTGTAATGTTTTGCGTGAGTTTTGACGAGGACCGCCCAAAGCGCCAATGATAAGCGTTGGATCGAATGACATCAATTCTCGCCACACTTGGGCAGTTGTAAAAGCAGTTTTAAGAAATTGGGGACGCTGATTCTTCCGTAGGTAATTCATGGTTCGAACAATTGAATCAGCCACATACATCCCGCGTTTTTCGTCATCCATCCCAGGAATTCGAATATTTGGCAGAAAGACCTCCAAAATATGACCAAACTCTTCGATTTCACCGACAATATGCGCAAATTGAATGTAGGCTTCCAGCATTTTTTGATCGGCGTATACATCGTTGTTGAGTGTAATCGAATAAAGGCCAATGTGGATCTGACATTCCAATGCAGGCCTTATTAGCGATTCACAGTAGGATTTCATATCTTCGGGGAACACGGTTTGAAAGGGTTGGGAGAGTGCTGATCTATAATTACCAAAACGGGGATTCCATATTCCAGTTTCAGCGTTCACCCGAACAATTGGCGTTACCTCTGTTTGATCAAAAAGCCGTTCTTCCAAGGCCAGAATTTCCGCATCAGCTGGAGTCATCAGTAGACCATCTATGCTGGCGTCGGCAACCAGATCCCGCTGTAGTTGTAAAAATTCAGGATGTGTGCGGAAGTGTGGTTCAGGGTACTGGATATAACCTAACCCCTGAATTCCCGCTGAAGCAAGCGGATCGGCAGCAAAGACAAAGATCGGGTTACCATGCAATTTTTCAGGATCCGCTAACTTGTCAAAAATTCGATCTCCCATCTAATATCAAGTACCTCCGTGGAATTACTCTGCCATCCATCATAACATACCATAGGAATCGATGTCCACACCCAAACCATAACTTATATCGCCAAAGGGGAAATATCGTGCCTCAGGTGCGTTTCCTGATTAAAGATTGATCAGGAAGTAACTTAATGGAAGACCAATGACAAATCTGATATAATGCTATTCTCTAAGCTTGATAAATATGCTGTAGCAACTGATCTTACACTGGATTTTCATATTAATGATTAACCCGTATCTAAAAGAACACAAAGAATATCCGCTTGCCGTCATTAAGAGAAAAGCGGAGAAGCTTAAAGCTGAAGGAAAAGATGTCATTGATCTGACTATCGGCGATCCTCAGGAGCCAACTTTTCCACAGGCTATCCAGTCTATAAAACAGTTCATGGATGCTCATCCAGTTTCGCAGTATCCATTAGCAACTGGGTCATATCAGTACTTGATAGCCGTCTCTAACTGGGCCAAAAGCAATTATGGAATTGAACTGGAACCGATCACGCATGTCTTTTCCAGTAATGGTAGTAAAGAAGCTATTTTTCTTTTTCCGTTGGTCTTTGATTGGTCGGATGGGAAAGAGGTCTGGATCTCATCAGTTTCCTATCCTGTTTATGAGGCTTCGGCTAGGACTTTTAGTGCACCAATTCGAAAGTTAAAGGTGACAAAAGAAACTGGATTTTTTCCAGATCTAGCGGCCATCTCAAGCCAAGAATGGGAAAAGTGCCGTCTTTTCTGGCTTAATTCACCACACAATCCAACATCGATGATTGTTAATGGGGAGTACATCCAAGACTTGTTGGCGTTGGCAGAGAAACATGATTTCATCGTTTGTTCAGACGAATGTTATAACGAACTTTACGAAGATGAAAGACCCGCATGCAGTCTCGATTTTGGTGATTCTGACCGTTGGATTGCTTTTAGGTCACTCTCAAAACGCAGTCATATGACCGGATTTCGGGTTGGGGCAGTTATGTCAACGAATACAGAGATCATGGCGTATTTTAGGCTTTGCCGTTCTCCCATTGGAGTTGGAACACCAACATTTAATCAGGTTGCTGGTATAACCGCATGGAACGATGAGAATCACGTTCAAATTAGTCGGAAACAGTATGCTGCTAAAAGAAGAGTGATTAGGCAATCGCTTGAATCCAAAGGTTTCGACATCTATGGTGGGAAACACGGATTTTACTTTTGGCTATCACATCCACAGGTCCAAAGTTCTGACGAATTATGTGATTTGTTTCTGAACAAAAATATTTGTGTTACTCCCGGAACAGTTTTTGGTGAGGACGGTCAAGGATATATCCGAATTGTCTATTGTATACCTCGACTTGAATGCCAGAAATTATGTGATCGCATCGCGGAATTGGAAATCTGAATATGATTCCGCTTTTGATTGATTTGCTAAACATCCCGTCGCCCACGTTTCAAGAAGAAAAAATCACCAATTTTATTCAAGACTGGATATTCTGTCATGTTGAAGGAATATCGGTTAAAATCGTCGGTAACTCTAGGATTTTTTCGTTGCCGATGATTAATAACCTTCCGCATATCGGATTGGTTGGTCATACTGATGTTGTCCCTCAATACTTTGAAGTATATCAGAGAGAGGATCTTCTCTTCGGCGCAGGGGCATCCGACATGAAAGGCGCGTTAGCTCCATTTATGATGTTGATGGAATCGTATTCAAAGTGGCCGGATCGACATCTCAATTTTTCATTTATTCTCTATTGTGCTGAGGAAGGCACTCCGCTTGAAGAAAATGGGTTATACCACCTCATCTCGGCGGAAAAAGAATTCCTCAGAACTCTTGACTTGGCCATTGTTGGTGAACCAACTAATGGTTGTATTCAGGTTGGTTGTGTCGGCAGTCTACACGCTGAAGTTATTGTTCGAGGGGTAGCATGCCATTCAGCTAGACCTTGGGATGGCGAGAATGCCCTTTACAAGGCTCTCCCGTTTATTCGTGCTGTCGCTGAGATTCAACCGCTCAAGAAAACTGTATTCGACGTTGATTTTTTTGACGTAATTAGCGTTACGGAAAGCAAAAGTGAAAATGGGCGAACCTCTATTCCAGGACAGTGGATCTGTAACATCAACTACCGGTATGCGCCTGGGCCTAGCATGCAGGAAGCGGAAACTGAGTTTGGTAACCTGGTGGAATCGACAGGTTTCGACAAACTAGAATTTAAAATTATCGATCATGTTCCATCTGCACAAGTCATTGAAACAGATTTGTTTAGTAAGTTTGTCTCTTTCTTGGGAAGACAGGTAGAAGCCAAGCAGGCTTGGACGGATGTGGCACAGTTGAATGGCATCGGTATTCCTGCTTTCAATTTCGGGCCGGGTTTGACCCAACAAGCACATAAAGCAAATGAATATATCTGCCTGCGAGATGTTGCAGATTATTACGAAATTTTGCATAAACTAAAAAAAATATATTGAGGAAAGATTGATCTTGGAGAAACAAATGGATACCCTTTGGGCATTAGGTATTGGTTTCAGGCGAAAACGTTGCCAATTAACTCTGGACGTAACTTTTGCTGAGCCTCAAAAAGGAGCAGGAACTAGCAACGCTTTTCTAGAACTATACTCAGATTTTCCATCTCAGAACGGTTTTGTCTCAGTCAATAGTGAACTGTTGAAGAAGGTAATTAAACATCTTATTCAGACTGAAGAAGGTGAATTGTCCTTCATTAAGGTATTAAAGCAGTTTGCTAACTTCCAATCCCTCAAAGATTCCTACCATGAAACCGATATTGTCCTGATGGTTTTATATGATCCCAAGCAGAGCGTGGAGTCAGCTGAGGAGGCCTATTTCAAGTTGCACTGCTTATCTCACCGTACTGCCAAACCGCACGATGTATCAATGGATGGAGCCTTTGGGAAACTCACCAACGTCGCTTGGTCGAATCAAGGCCCACTACTGCCTGAAGATGTTCCACAAATCCGTTGGGATTCACTTTGCAAAGGCGATACGCTTCAGATCACCCATGTCGACAAGTTTCCATACCTGGTTAATTATCATCTCCCCGAAGGTGTCAGAATTGTGTCAGGTAGCCAAGTAAGACTTGGTGCCCATCTTGGTCATGGAACAACCGTTATGCCCACCGGTTATGTCAATTTTAATGCGGGTTCAAGTGGAAGCGCGATGATCGAAGGACGTGTCTCCGCCGGGGTGTTTATCGGTGATGACACTGATATCGGCGGTGGAGCTTCGATTATGGGGACGCTTTCAGGTGGAAACGAACATGTCATTTCCGTGGCTGATAATTGCCTCCTTGGTGCCAATGCAGGTATTGGTATTTCTCTAGGCAAAGGATGCACGGTCGAAGCAGGCCTCTACATCACCGCCGGCATGAAGATCTCCCTGGTTGACGAAGAAGACCGACCCATCAATTTAGAGGACGAGCGTGTTGAAGAAGGGCAGAATATTTTTAAGGCCATGCAACTGTCAGGTAGAGAATATTGCCTATTCATCAGAGATTCTAGAACCGGTCAAATTCTTTGCAAACCGAACAAAAAAATCATTGAATTAAATAAGTCACTACATGCCAATTGACAAACCAAAATCAGCTACGTTAACTGCAATTTAATGAACAGGAGCTGACCTATGCCAGAACAACTTGCAATTCACAACGGTGAACCAATCATTCCAGCTGGGATGATAAAGTCTTGGCCTCAGATTACTGATGCTGACTGAGAAGCTGTGATGGAGGTACTTACAGGAGACTCTATCGGGGACCAACGCAGGATTCAGTCGGAGCAATTATCGCAAGAATGGGCTACGTTCATGGGACGTAAGTACTGCATCCCTACTAACAGTGGTACAGCCGCACTACATATGTGTGTGGCTGCTCTGGATATTGGTCCTAGTGATGGGGTTATTCTGCCAGTTCATATTCATGGTATGCCTACAGACGTGGATGCCGTTCTCCAAATTGCCGATCAGCATAATCTCAAGGTTATCGAAGATGGTGCTCAGTCCCACGGATCAAAATACAAGGGAAGACTGTGTGGAGCCATGGGAGATGTTGCAGGTTTCAGCATGTAGATGTCGAAAACGTTGACTACCGGAAGTGAAGGAGGCCTTTTTGTCACCGACGATGAACTTTACCACAAGCAAGCAGGGTTACTCTAATATTTCGGTGAATTGGTTGTCCCAGGTAGAGAAAGACAGGAACAAGAATACAATGCCTACGGTTTGGGATGGATGTACCGTGGTGATGTTTTCGGTCAGGTGTTTGCTCGCAGTCAGCTAAAGAGGTTAGACTCAAATAACGCTTTACGTGTCCAAAACTGCAATTTTTTGACCGAACATCTGTCAAGAATCGAAGGAATTGAACCGCCTTATGTTCCATAACGGCAGAAGGTATGAATGTGGGGCAATGGCAGAGAACACCAGTTCCAGCACAAGAAATCTGTCAAACTCAAATTGGTTATGGAAAAGGATGTCCGTGGACCTGTGGTTACGGAAGACCCATCGAATACCGACAGGAAGATTACCCGGTTGCCACGGCTTTCATCGATTCACACTTTTATATTTATGATGTCAATCCACCGAATGATCTGGGTTTGATGAAGTTGTATATCGCTGCGTTTGAAAAAGTGATGACCAACTTGGACGATATAATTGCGTAATGGTAGCGAAAAGAATTAATGAGTTATGATTATGCAAAATCCATGATTGATGCTGATATTTAGCCTGTTTTAGATTTAAAATCCGTTATAGATTCCCTGGATTAATCGTAGGAGAACACGCTGTGTGGATGATAGTCAAAGCTAGATCATTTCGCCGGTTGGAAAATCGAATGGAGTAAAGTGGTTAGGCATCGTTTGGAGACAATGTGATTTTATTGGAAATTTCATACATCAGTTAGGAGGGTTTAAATGGAAATCAAAGAAATAAAAACTGTACAGCTGAATGTTCCTTCATCAGGATCCAGTCAGACGCCTGCACGTCGTCCCTCGTGGGCGGCGGATGCTGAGGTTGCCAACCCCATGTCAAAATACCCTCAATATAAACGGCATCGATCAAGTTGGATGCCGAATTGGGGAGTGGTATACGTAAAAGTGACTGCTGAAGACGGGACTTGGGGATTAGGACAGACTTCATTCGGTCGACCTGTTGCAGCTATTATCGATGATCATTTTGCCCCTATGCTGGTAGGTGAAAGTTGTTTTGCAGTTGAGAAAATATCGGATATGATGTTTCGCATGTCGAAACCCTATGGTTCTTTGGGGTTAACAGCTTGCGCAATGAGTGGGGTTGACTTGGCAATATGGGATCTGATTGGAAAAATTAAAGATCAGCCTGTTTACGAGCTGCTTGGTGGGGCTGTTCGTGATAAGCTCTTTGCGTACGCTACCGGCAACGATACTGATTGGCAAATTGAACTCGGGTTTGAGGCAGTCAAATTGGCTTGTCCTTATGGTCCTACTGATGGGCTTTGGGGCCTGCAAGAAAACGAAAAGTTAGTTGATCAAACTCGCCAGTTAGTTGGTGATAACGTTGAGATCATGTTGGATTGCTACATGGCGTTTGATGTTGAATATACCATTCGGTTGGCAGAGAGATTACGTCCATATAAATTGAAATGGATTGAAGAATTCCTTATTCCAGAAGATATGGATGGTCATGTACAAGTCCGGCGGGCATTGGACTGGGTCTCGCTCGCCAGTGGGGAGCATCTTTACACACGTTGGCCTTTCAAGCAGATGATTGAAAAGCGTTGTTTGGATATTCTGCAACCGGATGTGTTCTGGGTGGGTGGTATTACCGAATGCGTTAAGATCTGCCACTTGGCGGAGGCCGCAGGTCTAACCGTGATCTTTCACGGTGGGGGTTTACACCAATACGGACTCCACTTATCTGCTGCCATGCCAAACACACCTTGGGTCGAATATTTTGTGGGATCACCTCCTGGTGTGCCACTCAGCGAAACTCGGCAGATTGAAGGTGAGACCATACCGGAGCAAAGTTGGATTAAACCCAATAGTGGACCTGGTTTTGGTCTGCATATCGAGGAAGAATGGCTGACACCATTTTGGGATTAATTTTGGGGACATATTGATATTGAAGGGAGAAAGTAAGATGGATAAGATTAAGGTCAGTGTGATTGGCTGCGGCGGGATTTTTCGGAACTTGCACGCTCCATATTATGAAGAACCTAATCGACGCTCAGACATTGTAGCGGTAGCTGATCTGGATGCAGACAGTGCAAACGAGCAAGCCAAACGTTTTAATGCTCGAGCATACACTGGTTACCGTCAACTCCTTGATCAGGCAGATGTCGACGCGATCGACGTCTGTTGCCATCCAGCACCTCACCTTGAAATTACGTTGGCAGCCGCCGCTGCTGGCAAGCATGTCTTGATGGAGAAGCCAATGTGCTGGAACGTGGACGAAGGGAATCAGATGGTCGCAGCCGCGGAAAAGGCAAATATTTTACTTCAGGTTGCCTACATGATGCGATTTGATCCCGGACAAGCCAAGCTGAAAGAGTTGCTGGATGACGAGACACTGGGGACATTACAGATGGCCTACTCTAATCAGATTGGTTGGTTTCGACCACAGCACCCTTGGCTTTTCATTCAGCAGGAATCGGGTGGCATGCTGGTTGAACAAGCAATTCATCATCTTGATCTCTGGTTGTGGCTTTATGGTGAGGCAACATCGGTTTATGGGTATACCAGTCATGTTCCGCTCGGTGGGACATATCCGTTACCAGAACAAGCTGTCGAGAATAACGCGGCAGCCATCATACATTTCAAAAACGGTGGTATCGGTATGATGATCAAAAGTTGGGCAGCTGAAGTCGGGCACAGTGGAAACGAAATGGTCGGCAGTAAAGGATCTGCCACACTGCTTAGCCATGGCCTTCGCTGGAAAACGCACCGTATGGAAACCGCTGAAGAGTTTATTGCTCCTGTACCTGATGATGATACATACTGCACGTTGCCGGATGATCGAAGGAAACAGCGATATTGGAGTGTTTATGCCAAGGGAGCAAGTATTGATCACTGGTTGAAGTGTGTAGCTGGTGAAGGAGCACCTACGACCGATGGTCGGATTGGCCGGGCAGGTATTGAACTGGCTGAAGCAGTTTATCGTTCGCAAGAACAAGGGAAACAGATTTCTCTTCCACTTTAATTGGACTTTACGGGAACAAACGAGAAAATGAAAAAAGTGTTAATCGCAGGTCTTGTACACGAAACACATACTTTCTCAGCAAGTCGGACAACCCTGGTGGATTTCGAAGAATTAATATGGTTGCATGGGGAAGATGTACTTGTACGTTGTCGTGGCGACATTTCGCCGATGAGCGGAGTTTTGTCTGTAGCAGATTCACTGGGGTGGGAGTATACTACCTCCAGCTATGGTGGAGCATTGCCAGCTGGGATTGTTGATGACGCGTTACTGGAAAGCTGGTGGGCTCAAGTCCAGCAGGATCTTAAACAACATACTAATCTGGATGGAATTTTACTGGTTCTGCATGGTGCCATGGTCTTCGAATCGTTTACAGACGGTGAGGGAGAGATTCTTCGACGTTTGCGAAACGTAGTCGGAGATTGTCCTATCGCCGTGGTACTCGATTTACATGCCAACTTCAGTTACGACATGGCATGCTACGGATCGATCTTTGCCAGCTATCGAGAAAACCCCCATACAGATGCATATGCCGCAGGGGTGCGTATAGCCCAACTGCTCGACCAGGTAATAACCTCTAAAAAGCGTCCTCAGGTTACAGCCATAAAACCAGCAGTTCTTTATTCACCAAGAGGGACTGCCAGTGCGATGGAACCGATGCGCACATTGTTGCAAATGGCTCGTCAACTTGAGTCAGAATTTCCCGACTTGCTCGAGGTGTGTGTCTTGCCTGGTTTCGCTTATGCGGATGTTCCTTGCGCTGGTGTTTCGTTTTGTGCAACAACGATCGGAGATCCTGAGCAGGCACATCGATTATTACAGCCGCTGGCAGAAACCGCGCTCCAACAGGCAGAACAGGGAAATCCACTTGACACTCCGATTGATCAAGTGATGCTTGAAGCAATGCAGATCCCGGATGGACCAATTGGTATTATTGAACCATCCGATAACATTGGTGGAGGCACGCCGGGGGATGGTACCGGTATTCTACAAGCTTTCATTAAGTACAAAATTAAGAACTGCGCAGTAATCATCAGTGACCCCGTAGCCGTTGAGGTTTGTCATGGCTTGGATATCGGGAGTGAGCTGATCCTACCTATTGGGGGAAAAGTGGACGATTTTCATGGTCCTACATTAGAATTACTGGTCACTCTTGGAGGGAAAACAGACGGGAAATTTAGTTTGGAAAATCCTAAATCTCATTTTGCTTCTCTCGTTGGTCGTCGCGTTGATATGGGGCCATCGGCAGTGGTAAAACATCATGGGATCTACATTCTGCTAACGACAGTAAAAACACCGCCTATGGACCTAGGACAACTGCGAAGCCAAGGGATCATTCCCGAACAGCTTTATATGATTGGGATCAAAGCTGCGGCTGCATACAAAGCCGCTTATGATCCGATTCTGCGTGCCAGCTTCTATGTCGATACGCCTGGGTTAGGATCAAGCGACCTTCACCGCTTCTCATACCAGCATATACCACGTCCCTGCAAACCCTTGGACAAGATCTAATTTTATCAAATGTGGCGTTTAACAGATGTAACTAGAGTTTGTAATTCAAAATCGTAAGGGAGGATATATTGCCAGAATTTGATGTCTGCGTTATCGGTGCCGGACCAGCCGGTGTTGCCGCCGCTATGCGAGCTTGGGATTTTGGTAAACAGGTCTGTATCGTTGAAAAAGGCCCGCTTGGAGGTTCGGGGGTTCATAATGGTGCTTTATCTTCCAAAACGTTGTGGGAATTATCACGGGATTATATCAATGCCAGCCGTCGGGACCGTGGTTATATCGCCGAAAATGTTGAAATTGATTTTTCACACGTTGTGAATTGTGTCCATCGAGCTAT
>DTUY01000378.1 GCA_012963885.1 Candidatus Poribacteria bacterium
GGCTCATGGTCGTGGGCTTCAAGAGCATTGAAAGAGATAACGAACAAACTCAATACCACGGTGAGAGTAGGAGATAAAGATCTGACATGAATAGTGAACCTGATTGTTGACATAGCCATTATATGGCAATGCTAACAATAGGTCAACAAGACAAAAGTGGGAAAAGAGAAAGCAAAAGGATACCAAACTGTTTGGGATTAATTGCCACCCGCCTGATTACCCGTACGGGATATGTTCCAGATATGAGTTTGAAACTTATAACCGAAATCGGGAACTTGGATGCTTTCCGTCAGCAACTACATGACGCCCTGGATCAGGATTTCGAGGTCAGTGAGAACAGGTAGTTGGACTTTGATTTTTACCTTGCTTCCGACGTTCTCGGTAGTACCCTCACGGCGGTCCTCCCCTTGTGGGGTATCGTATAGCTAGCTATAGCCAAACATAAAAGTACATCCCGCCGTCCAGAAGGATGTAGCTTGAGATAGACGGAACTGTTACTAGTTAAAACGTCTCTTGTCATTCTACACCCATCCGATTTGTCACAACCCGTTGGTTTCTACGGATGCTTTGATTAACTTAGAACAGGCAGAGATTACAGATCAACATTATTATGGTCATTAGAGAGCTAAGGAAGGCGTCTAAATTAGCGTATTTCAAGAGTTTGGGTTTGGTCACTCTTGTTTACACCTCTCAAGAGTTCTGCTAGAATAGCACCAATTCATATCTGATTGAATTTACTGCACTCCGCTAATCGCTACAGGAATATGGAATATGGGTGATTCAAAAAGTCTATGTTGAGTGATGGAAACGCGCAAGCAAAATGGAGTTAGCATAGCCTACGTAACTTGCTGTATTTATAAGGGTAGTTGCCACACTACGATGGCTTTCTGGAACTATTGAGTGAGGCTATACAACTGATGTTTATATGCAAGGAGATTCTATATGTCCAAAGCTTTGAAAGAAAGATACTTGGCTGGGGAAAAAATCACCCAATCAAGAATTTCCATGGCTTCAACTAGAGAGCAGGTGCATGAAACCATTGCAGATACTGGTTGCGAGATAATCTATATCGACTGTCAGCATGGTCCTCATACTGAATGGGATATTTCCCGTATCAGTAAAGCTGCCGAAGAAAAAGGTGTGCCTATTCTGTTGCGGATTAAACATACTCGACACGCTTACCGCCTTGGAAATTACTGTGATCTTGGCGTACTCGCAATCAAGGTTCCCGAGGTCGAGACAGAAGATGTTGTTGACGAAGCGATTAATTCATTCTACTTCCCGCCAATCGGCAGAAGAAGCTGGGGTGGATGGGTAGGATATGGCATCGAGGAGAGAAAAGACCGCCTGGAATATGCCAGATGGTGGAACGAGAACGGAATCCTTGGATTCAAGGTCGAGTCCCTCAAGTCAGTCTTGAACATACGCACACTGGTTAAACCAGGCATCACTTTCATCGATTTTGGTCCAGCTGATCTGATGTTTGACATGGAATCGCAAGATCATCCCTATCTCAAATCGGTTAGCGACTGCCGCGAGTTCATATCGAAAGAGTTGGAAGACGTTAACGTCCGATTTGGTTAAGAATGTGCGATTTAATAACCTTTCGCAAGGTCAAATGTCCAATTTATTTTTGCGCAATTCCTAAACAACGAGAGGCATTCCTCAAGATGAAGTAACCCAATGAGCCATTCAAATTCTGAACTGTTATGGACACGGGCTTGGGAAGTCAAAGAAAGCCCAAATGATTTAAGATACAAAGTTGTTTCCGGCTGGGGAGAAATTCCTGAAGACTGGACGCTCGGACAGGTCGCCGGCGTGTCTGCAGACTTGGAAAACCGCGTTTATCTCTTTCACCGGGGTCATGATGCGCCACCCTTGATTTGCTTCGGTGCCGATGGAAAATTGTTGTTTTCCTGGGATCACATCTCCTTTGGTCGTCCCCACATGGTGACTGTTGATGTTGATGATAACGTCTGGCTGACCAATGACGGATCACATATCATCTACAAACTCTCACCACAAGGTGAGGTACTGTTTACGCTCGGAATAAAAGATGTCTCCGGGGAAGATGGCACACATTTCAATCAGCCAACGGACATCACTTTCAACGTACAGCACGAGATGTATGTGTCAGATGGCTACGGCAACAAGCGCATCGCGAAATTCGACGCTGAGGGTAATTTTCTTTTCCAATGGGGTTCAGGCGGAGAAGGTCCGAGCGAGTTTGCCCTTCCACACGCCATTAATGTTGATGATGAGGGTCGCGTCTGCGTCGCTGACCGGGAGAACTGGCGGATTCAGGTTTTCGCACCAGACGGAACATTCGTCACACAATGGCAGCACATCGGTCGCCCTTCCAATCTGGTGTACACGGACGGGTTCTTCTTCATCTGCGACCATCCAAACGGTCGGGTGACCAAAGTTGATGTGTCGGGTAAAGTCATCGGATTCTTCGGTGAACCGGGAAAAGGCATTGGTCAATTGAGTTCATCACACGATATTGCCTATTGCCCAAATGGTGACATCATTGTTGGTCAACTCGATGGGCGATTTCAGAAGTTCTCCCGACGATAACACATGAATCAATACGAAAGGACATACTATCAAAATGAGCTTCATTTAGGATTCCTACCGTTGATTGCGATTGGACTCCTTACGTGCATTTTTGCTAGTGTGCAGGGACATACCAGATAGTTCAACCGTTGGTAGAGGTGATTTCTTGCTGACCTCTGCGTGAAATCTGTGTGCTCTGCGTCTGCGCAGTGAAAAAATCGGATGGCAGAGATCTTATTTTTGATAGAAATCTATAGGAGAATCCAAATGGACGAAAAAAAATATCGCTTGGCTCCAAAAGGCTTTACACTAAAACAGTGGAAAACATTCAACGAAGACGGCATTATCTTCATCGAAAACACGCTGTCGGATGGCGATATTCAGATGTACCGAGCCGCCATCGATCGGGTTTCTCAAGCCCCTCCAAAATATGAGCCGGGTAAGTATCTTGGCGTCGATAATATTGTTGAGAAAGACCTCGGTTTTTCCGCGCTTATCGACCATCCTCGCCACGTCGGTTTTGCCTACGACATTTTCGGTGAACTACTCAAACTTCATCAGAGTCAATTTTTTCTCCGACCGCCCGGCGGAAGAAATTACAATATTTGGCATCCTGACGGCGCACGTGCGCTGCCGTATAATGTCTTTTCGCCAGAATTACCCCTTCAGATTAAGATTGGGTATTGGCTGAACGATTTGCCAGACGAAAAGATGGGGAATCTCGTTGTTGTGCCTGGTAGCCACCGGAAACAGTATATGGACTCTTATGATACCCACGAGAGTATATTGGGGGAAAAGGTCGTCTGTGTGCCGAAAGGGACGATGACTGTTATGCACTCTAGCATTTGGCATCGCGTTGAACCGAATGAGAGCGATATCATCCGATATAATATCTTTATGGCGTATTGTCCCGCATGGGTGACACCAGCAGACCGTTTGCAATCTGACCCGGAATGGTTGAAAACGCTCAATCGTGAACAACGCATTATCATGCGGAGCTATAGCCACGCCTATCATAACGCTAAACCACCTGCATCGGAGTTTCCACTATTTCTTGACCGTGAAACGGCATCAGACTGTGATGAAAATGCGTACCGTAAGCATGTCAAACTCCATCGACGGAAACGCCGAACAATGGCAGAAAAGTTGAACGAGCAGATTGCAGTCTAAGTTCTGAATATAAAAAAAAGACTGAATATCCATTAGAGAGGGTTGACGAAATGAAAATCGCATCTTTCTTTAAAGATGATAGAATATCGCCACTCATAAGTCGTCCTAACAGCAATTGGTGTGACGGTCTTAATCGCGGTATTGCGGCGGAGTTATGAATGGGATGCGAATCAGCCAACACAGTTTGTCGAATCAACAAACGTTGATATTTGGGGTTCGGTGGGTTTTAGCACGTCAGATGTTCTTCAACAGGTTCCCGCCGCAATCGAACCTTTTCGATGGGCAACGCCTGCTCTATGGGTTGGAAGGTAGGGAACGTGAGGCTGTCAATCTGTAGGATGGCTAGGGGTACCCCCGCTTTTTCAGCGATGGCAAACGGTCAACTCAAGGGTGCAGGAAATGCCGATAGAAAAGGTTGTGGATACCATCATCAATGATG
>DTUY01000379.1 GCA_012963885.1 Candidatus Poribacteria bacterium
AAATGTTAGATCTGATCCACAAGGTGCTAGGGACGAACATTCGCTTTGACCACTGTGGTACCATCAACCGTCCGCCTGGACACCAGGGATTTGGCTGGCACAGCCATGAATACGCCGATGATCAACCTGAACTTGGTCTCATGCGTATCTTCTTTTACGTCAATGGCTTTTCTGTCGATGATGCGGCTCTGAAGGTGGTACCAGGCAGTCATCACTACCGAGATCCTGCCATCAGTGGCAAGACAGATCAACAATTGTGTGCCGGATGGATGGTAAAAGACACCCGCTGACCAGAGAATTACTGGAGGTAGAAGTATTAGAGGCACCAGCGGGCACTGCCATTCTGATGTGGACACACGCTGCCCATGCCGTCAATGCACGCAAGCTTGACAGCCCAACACGCTGGACGATAGTCTACGGCTACCGCAATCCTGGGGCAAAATCTGCGGCGCATCATATCACCGAAAAATTCGAACGGAATCCCTTGCCAGACACCGAAAAACTTTTGAGCTTTTACTGAATAGATTACCAGTGCAACTCTGGTGGCAGTCAGCTAGTTGTCACCAGACAGAACCGAGAAATCGTTTTCCCGTAAATCTGGATTACTTCAAAGTATTTCATACGATGACTGGATTCATTTTTTGATCAAAGGAGATTACTCTCAGGACCTGTTTGGGAAAAAGAAAGATTGAAATGTATGTAGAGTAGGATGTCACACTTCTTTTTCCATCAATGAGTGTGACATCCTAACCAAAGAGTTACAATACTGGTCCTACAGATCAACAACGGCATCGACTATAGTCTTAATCCGGCAGAATCGGACCCACGTGGGGTATACCTACGCCAATGGGATCAGCGACTAATTCTCAATTCCATCTTGTGTCTAGTCACCATCGGTTGTCAATGGCGTATGCTACCAAGGACTTTCCACCTTGGTAAGCTGTTTATTGCCATTACTGCAAATGGTGTTGAGAAGAAAAGTGGTTTCTGCTTCACGTGCTTTACATCAACGAACGCGAGTCCAAGCTGGTAGAGAATGGCAACCCAGTGCGGCTATGATTGACAGCTAATCAGTCAAGATCAGCTCGCTAGCCAATAGTCTTGGCTTGGGCGGGCAAAAGAATTAAAGGTCATAAAAGGCATATTGTAGTGGACACAATGGTTGGTTCCATTATGGGTGAAAGTGACCAATACCAATGTCTTCGACAGTCAAATGGCTTATTGCCTCTACTGAAGTCAGTCGGCTTTTGGTATGATTCCATCCGACGGCTATCAGCAGACGGTGGTTATCGGGGCAGTTAGGTTTCTGGCTATGGAATCGATTTTAAACAGTGTTGGAAATCGTAGTCAATTTAAAAGGGAATGGTTTTCAAATCTTGCCCAATTAGGAGGGTTGTGGAACGAACTTTCCCTGGTTTGGGATGGGATTGTCGCTTGAGCTTAGACTATGAACGGAAGAGGCGACATTCCAAAAACATGATCTATCTGGCTATGATTCACTTCATGTTCAAACACCTCTAATTTCTTTCAAACAGCTTCTTAAAAGGACAAACATTGTGTCGGGTCTATTATTTTCAAATCAGGTTGACCAGTACAATCAGGAAGGTTATCTTCTGGTGTCTGGGCTGATTCCCAATTCAATTTCGGTTAAGGCTGAACAAGAAATGTGGCATTGTTCAGGTGTAGATGCTGATAAGCCTGAGACTTGGAGCAACGGGACCATCGTAGAAAACTATTTTAATGATGATATCGTCGCTTGCTACACTGATGAATTTATTACCGTTGCTGCCCAATTGGCAGGCGATGATCCAGCAACATACAGTAAACCAGAAGAGGCACACTCGCTCAATGTCTTTCCCAGCACGGGAGATTGGAGTTGGCCGAGTCCACATATTGATCACTCGATCAAGAAAGATGGCTATAAAACGTTTCCCCGTGCCTTCCGGATTGCGGCCATGACCTATCTTAGTGATGTAGAAGAACATGGTGGTGGTACAATCGTCTGGCCAAGATCCCACCACTACATCTGGGCCCTAGCCAAAAGTAATCCGACATGTTACGAATACATGTGGGTCTTGGGTAATGACATTCATCAAGTCGATCTCGGCACACCGATGGAATTAACGCCTAACCGCGGTGATGTTCTTTTCTACCATTTCCTCTGTGCACATTCCGGCAGTAAAAACGTGAATAGTCAGCCGCGTTTTGCACTCAATACGAAATGGTAAATTACAGTTAGTTCCAAAGATTAAGGTATAGCATGCGAATTCCAGAATTTCTATCTGATACGATCGTACCCATGTTTACTCCCTTCCGAACAAATGGTGCCGTAGATACAGAGGGCATTAATCATTTAACCGAGTGGTTGTTGGAAAAACCGCTGAAAGCCCTGTTCCCACTGGGTGGAACAGGAGAGTGGCGCGGGTTGTCAATGGAGGAAAGGAAACTTGTCATCTCAACCACCTTGATCGCAGCCAAAGGGCAAGGGCCTGTCATGCCCGGTGTTCACGGCAATTCCTTAAACGAAACTATGGAGTTGGCAAAATTGGCAGAAGACTTGGGTGCGGACGCGGTGACGATTGTGGTCCCCGATTTTGTGGACGCCAAGGCTGACGCTCTGTATCATTATTACGAAACAGTGGCAATATCCGTGCAACTTCCGGTTGTTCTCTACGATACCGGTAACAGCACAGGAAATATTACCCCGCAGTTACTGGGCCGGCTGACACAAATCGAAAATATTGTTGGTATCAAAGACAGCAGTAGTGATATTGGCAAACTGATGCAGCATGTTGTGGAAGCAGAAGGTCAAATGGCCGTACTTCAAGGCAATGAAACCCTCTATCTTCCAGCCTTGAGCGTGGGAGCCGTAGGGGCAATCGGCGGAGGGTGTAATGTCTATCCTGAAGTCATTGGTGACATCCATCAGGCATTTGATGCTGGAGATCACCATCGGGCGTTGTATCTGCAAGTCAAAGTTTGTCAGCTTTGGAAATTAGTAGCTTCCGGCTGGCCAAGGTCGGGTAAACGCGCACTTCGGAGCTTCGGCGTGCAGATAAATGAAACCTGTCGAGTGAATAGTGGACAAGGAGATGAGAATATGGAAGATAACCTAAAACGACTGCTGGAGTGAGAGCTAGAAGTCAAATATTGGCGTTAGGGTTTTCGTATGATGATACCTTCTCTTTCTATTGATTCTGGTTAGTTTCCAGCAAAGCAGCGATGTCATCGTTTCCGGGATGGTAGGGTGCTTGCACTATAGCTCGTTGAAGAGGGGACAGTTGATCCTCAATTTCGGAAAATTGTCCAGCACTACCATGGGCATGAATGGCCGGGGCATAGAGATAGCGAAGGAGACGTCGCTCGAAGTTGGCTTTCCAAGGCTGGGTGCCATGAGTCAGCGCCTCAGTGAAGATCACGGCATCACCTGCCTTCATGGGAATATGCTTAACACAGCCTAAATCTACCTCGAGCCGACGTACTTCCAGTGGACACAGGTAGTTAGCCTTGTGACTGCCTGGGATGCAAACAAAGCCGCCATCCTCTGGGCCGACGTCGCTGAGTGTATAGCTGACCGACACCAAGCCATTGCGCATCCAGCCGTTTTCAAAACGGTGGTAGAAAGTCTCGCGCATGTGTTCAAGTTCCGGTGTTCCTCCTCCGTGCAGGATGAAGCCCTCACTTCCCTTTGTCATGCTTAGGCCAGCAGTGCCAGCCAAGCGAAACCGGGGTCCGATGATGGCCAACATGGCTCGAATGACAAAGGGTATAGCAATAATATCCAGAAAAGGTTGGCACCAGGGTTGATCCCAAAATAGAAAGCCGCCGAAATCACCTCGTCCGTGCGTACCTTTCAAGGCTGCCGAAGCTCGGCCGCCTTGTTCTTCTAGGCTGCCGTCCAGAGCTTGTTCTGGGGTCCGAATATGGATCTGATCCCGATGTTGATCAATAGCTTGGTTCATCTGGCGAATTTGCTCCGAGGTCAGCGCATCTTCAACCAGCAGGTAACCGTTGAGGTCAAATAGGTAACGATTATAATCATTCATCAATTGTCTTCCCTTTTGACAAGACTGTTGATAAGGTCCTTCCGCTGAGGGTGTTATCTGCTAATTTGACATCGGAATCCGCAAGTTTCAAGCAGTTTCT
>DTUY01000380.1 GCA_012963885.1 Candidatus Poribacteria bacterium
AATCAACACATATTCGTATAATCCATATACATAAATGGAATCTAACCAAACCAAAAGGAGATCAAACGTGATTCGTTTACTAGTTTTTTTAATGTCGCTGGGACTAGGTTTCATCGGTTGTGGAGGTGATGAACCTGAACCCACGACAAGCAAAGCAAAATCAACATTAGGAGTTGTTAAACCAAGTGCTACTGAACCAGCGGGCGAGGTCGCAGGAAAAGAAGAAGTTGAAGAAGTTGAAGAAGTTGCTGGAGAACCCAGAAAAGAAATAGTCTGGCAGAAAGATGGCTCCAAGATGGTATTGATTCCCGCCGGTAGTTTTGAAATGGGGGATAGTCTAAATGAAGGAGAGAAAGAGGAACAACCAGTACACAAAGTAGAATTGGATGCTTTCTACATGGATGTTCACGAAATAACCATACAACAATGGAGAAAATTTAAGGGTGGGAAACCAATGGAAGCTTGGGCCAAGGCTGCTTCTCCCGGCAATAAACACCCAGTAATAGGGCTTAAATGGGAAGACGCAGCTCTGTACGCAAAATCAATGGGGAAGAGGCTCCCAACCGAAGCAGAATGGGAATATGCAGCGCGTGGTGGTTTAGTTGGTAAACGGTTTCCATGGGGCGATGAAGGCTTGGATGATGAGGCTGTCCCCAGAGAACATGCCAATTTCGACGGAAAAGGGGGCAAAGATAAATGGGGTGACAAGACAGCACCCGTTGGCAGTTTCCCACCCAACGGTTATGGACTCCACGACATGGCCGGTAACGCATTTGAATGGACAAACGACTGGTTCAAATATAAATACTATGGAAAGTCTCCCAGAAAAAACCCAACAGGACCAAAAGACGGAGATGAGGTAAACGGTCCTAAAAAGGAACATGTCATACGAGGAGGCGCTGCCTCCCTCAATTCGTGGGCCTTACGTGTGGCTAAACGCACTACTATTGCTAATGATACTTTCCATAAAGTTGCGTGGATCGGATTTCGTTGCGTAGTGGACGTTAACAACCGAGGGAAACCACAACTTAATCCTCCCCAAAAGAGATGGGATGTGAAGTAGTCCGCTCATTTGTTGAAACGATTCGATGATACTGGGGTTGAGGGTAAACATAACGCGCATCAACCCCAAATTGTCTTAAGGGGGATAAAGTGAACAATGACGTAGACGACAAACTCGACAAACTCGATCGAGATGGCTATCTTCTAGTAGAAGGAGCACTTACAGCTGACGAAACGGAACATATTCGTCAACGTATCAACTATGCCCGCCAACAAGGTTGGGATGATGGGTTAAATGCAGTTGGTAACATGAAGTTCGACACGCTACTGGATCGAGAACCGGAAACCTATCAGCCACTAGTAGGCCATCCAAACGTGCGTCCATACCTTGAAGGCATGATGGGCAAACAATGCCAGTTGCGCAGCTTTCGGGCCCATATCAATCCCGGACCATACCTACAAGAATGGCATCTTGATTTCTATGGTTATTGGCATGAAAAGCGAGAAGCGGAAAAACACCGTTATGCTGTTTCTACCGTCAGTTTTAATAGCACTTTTTATTTCCAAGATAATGCTCCCGGGTTAGGTCATCTAAAATTCGTCAAAGGCGGACACTTGTCTGAACCCAAGCATCTTTACCCGTTGGATCGGCCAAAATTTGAAGCTTGGTGTGAAGCCCAAGAACATGATGTTCTACATCCCAACGCTGGGGATTGTGTTATATTCATCAACCACATGCCACACCAAGGGGCCAAAGATGATGACGATATGGAACGTAGCAACGTCGTTTGCCATTATCAGGTAACGCCAATGCACGATGCGGTACATTACGTCTCAAGTCCAAGAGGTTATGTCGGAACTTTCCCCTTTGTTAACTGACAACCCCAATTTTGGGTAAACCTACCTATAGCTCTGTTGGAAATCAGTCCAATAGTTCAGTGAACTGATTCCTAATTCCAATGGACTTCAAAACGCAAACTACAGAGAACAAAATTCACTATTCCAAATCAGCTTGCATTGTCTTTCTGTTCAGTGTTGTCTTCACCTTAGTATTGGCAGAAAACCAGAACCGTCAAACTCTAAAAACAGGCCTAGAAGCCGTTAACCAAGGTAACATCAAAAAAGCAATTCGTATCTTCCAACAAGCCATACGAGAAAATCCGCGGGACCAATATGCCTACTATTACCTCAACAAATCCTATCAGGAAATCGGGAATTTGGCCAAAGCATTGAAAGCCTGCCAGAATGCCCTGAAAATAAATCCCAACTTTGCCCAAGCATACAATGACCTGGGAAGTATCGCTCATCAACAAGGGAACCTCGCTGATGCTACCCATGCTTATCGAAAATCCATAGAGCTAGAACCATCTGTAGCGCTATATCACTATAATCTGGGCACAGTGTACCATACACTTGGCAGGTTGACGGACGCCATAGCCGAATACCATACAACTCTAGATCTAGATCATAGTTTCACTCCAGCCTACCACAATCTGGGCGCAGTATATCAAAAACAGGGAAAGGTTCATGAAGCCATCGAAATTTATGAAAAAGCTCTACATTATGAACCTGAACAGATACATACACAAAAAAGTTTGGCAGAAGTCGAAGTTGATCGCGTTAAATTGTTTAATCAGGTTATTCTGAGAAGCCAAACGGCCATTTCAATGCAACCAGACTCCGCAGAAAATTACCGCAAACTGGGGTTAGCTTATTATCACAGCGGTCATTGGAATCAGGCGATTGAAATGTTGAAGATCGCCCTCCAACTCGAACCCAATTCTGCCAAACGACAAGCTGACCTATCAAAAGTAAAGCTTCAGCTTGATCGGCACTTGAACCAAGAATTGGAAACCTGTTATAAGTCACCTCAAAATGCAGAAATCTATCACCGAATTGGACAAATACAATTAATGAAAGGTGAATTTCAGAACGCTGAACACAGTTTTCGCCAATCGTTAAAATTGCTATCTAACAACACTATCGTACACTTGAGCTTGGGTGAAACTTTATATAAACAGAATAAGTTAGAGGACGCAAACGAAGCTTACAGCAAAGTGATTACACAACAACCAGCTAACATGGAAGCACATCAAAAACTGGGCGTGATCGCGCAACGATCAAAACACTGGGACCGTGCCATAAAGCATTTGGAAATCTCGAATTCACTTGATCAAAATAATCCGTTGACACATCATTACCTTGGTTTGGCTTATCACGGCAAAGGCAACTTAGCCCAAGCAATCACAGCATATCAAATGTCTATCAGGTTTAAACCTGACCTGGTAACTGCTTATTCAGATCTCGGTGACGCTTATACAGAAATCGGTAAGTCCGAAATTGGCCATATGTTTTATCAAAAATTCATAAATTTAGCAAAATACCACCAAAACTTGAAAGGTTCAGTAGAAGAAACAAGAAGTAAGGTCCTAAAACTTGAATATTAACTTAGTCAATACTATAATATTAACTTAGTCAATATTATACTGTAGCCTAAATATAACTATCAGATAAACCAATCTTAAAACATCACAATCACATTTAGTTTTTCACATAATCATTTTAAGGAGAAACAAATGATTTGTAGCTCATTGAAAAAGATTGCTTGCATAGCAATAATTGTTTGCACGACGTGTGTTCTTACAAGTTTCGTAGAAGCCCAGATGGTTGAAGATGGATTAGTTTCCTACTGGCCACTGGACGAAATCCAAGCGGGTAAGAAAGTTCCAGATGCAGTCGGAGACAATCATGGTGAACTCGCAGGCGAAAGTAAGATGAAAATAGTTGCGGGTAAAGTCGGGGGTGCTGGCAAATTTGACGGAGTGGCTACTGTGCATATACCTGGCACCAAAACACTAGCATTTAATGGAAAAGATGAAATGACAGTTTCAGCTTGGGTGAATGCCAAAAATGATGAACCTGTCAAAGGGGTTGTTGCCGGATGTTGTGGTACCATCGTTGCCCAAAGAGATATCAACGGTTGGGCTCTAAGGTTTGATGGTAGAAATGGCGGCAAAGAAATGGAATTCATTGCTTGTCCTGGTTGGAATGGTGATGGCGGTTTCGGGTTTCCCAAACTTAAACCTGGACAATGGCATTATCTTACGGGAGTCATTAATAAAAAAAAGCAACTAC
>DTUY01000381.1:0-7544 GCA_012963885.1 Candidatus Poribacteria bacterium
ATCGCTTGTCCCCGCCGGTCTTGCCAGGGTCACCCTTCTTGCCTGGCAGAAGATCCTTGATGCCTTCCCACTGTGGTCGTTTCGCAATAGTTTTCTGTTCATATGTTCTTTCCTCCAATGACCATAGAAGACACTAACGATGAATGAATGTTAACAGGTCCTAGTAAACCAAGTGCTTTATCATTTTCCAGATTTTGCTTATCTGTCCAGGTGAAGGCTTTTTTAAGTCCTTTTCCCTTTAAGTTCTTTCCAGGTCCATAGTAAAGCTCGAAGGTATTGCCCTCTACTACCAGCTTCGCACTGTACCATTTACCCATCTGTGGATTCACTTTTGATTTATCCGGTATCTTAAACTCATCAGGAATATTCCACTTGTTATTTGTTTGAATATGGTTCCAAAACTGATGGCGAGGATCAGCTACGATCTGAAACATATAAAGATTACCTTTGTCACTCGCTCGTACAACCGGTTCAGCATCCCATAAGTTTATTTGCATATTGAAGTCATAATATATTTCGAAGTCAATAAAGTCCGTCCTCTTAGTAATTCTGATACCTCCGCCGTTGGCACTCAGCGCCCCTTTGTCAATAGTCCAAACCGCTGGAACATCCTACATACCCTTATCAATCTTTCCTTCAAAATCATCTTCAATTAATACTTCACCAACGGAGACGTTAGTTAATAGTAGGGGCAAAGAAAAGAAAGACAATATCGCAAGAATCAATTGCTGTCCATTTAATTTCATGATAATTTTCAACTCCTTGAGTTTGTAAATTAGCTCAACAGGTGCTAGTTAGATGCTTGGGCAAAACTTAACTTCACCTCTAGAGTTATATAATTTATTATTGTGTTAGGCTGCCGATTTTTGGTATTTATCATATAGTTGACGACAATTCATAATCGGCACATTCTTTTCTCGTGCCATTTCAATCAACTGTTCAAGGTGCTTCAACTCTGGATCAAAGCGGTAAACGGACCAAGGATGCATTGCTGGCCCATAGATCAAATTATTATCGATGGCATACTGAAATTCCTTTCTTCGTGCCTGAAATCCTTCTTTCACTGTGGTCGGCAATCTCTCCAGGATGGTTCCATCAACAAAACCGGGTCCTGGTTTCCAACCGTCGCTCTGATAACCGGTGTTGAAGAGGAGGTTACAGTGCCAGCCAGTTGCTGGTACTTCAAACAGATCAGGGAAACCATCTTGGGTATGCCAATAAGGCTGAGTAAAAAGAGCCGGCATTGGTTGCTCAGGTGGACCCACACCATCGGTACGAATAAAGCGGTGACCGTGATTCCACAGAATGCCGAGTTGCTTTGGATGTCCCTGTAGTCCTCGGTAAAATCCTCCAGGAGCGCAAAAGCCAAGCGGTTTTCTACCGAAATACTTTAGGATAAGTTCTGATGTTTTAACAAGTTCTGGATCCAACTGTTGGAGCACCTCGGAGTTGTCACTCAAGATTCCCATGTGACTGTAAGTATGAGACCCAATGTCGAACAGAAGATTGTTATCTAATAAGTCTACAAGATCCTGACCAGCTCGTTCAATTACTTTCCCCACAATAAAGAAAGTTGCTGGTACTTCATGCCGTTTTAGTATCTGGGTAATCTGCGTAATACTGGTTAGAGTTTCTTCCAACCAGATTTGCCAGTTTTTATCGGATTCTAAGCTTGGATTGAGCGCGTAAGCACTTTCGACGTCAAATGTAAGAATGAACATGTGCCCTCCTAATATTTCAGTGGTCTGCACCAATAAATTATACTACGTTTGGTGATAGTAGTTGATTGTTTATGTGATGCTGTTCAGTAAAATCCAAGGGGTCTCATATCCAATATTACTGTGTAGCCTTTCCTCATTATATTTTTGGTGGTATTGCTCAATCAGGACTTTCGTCTCCTGTAGAATCCTAATATCTCACCATTCGGTAATTCATCTCGAAATCGAGCATCCTACAATTTCTCCTATTTTATCGCCCATAATATGGCATAATTGACCATATGTCGGAATGTTAAAAAAAACATCCCCCGATAAATTTCCCCAATATCAGACCCAAGAAGAATGGCCTTGCTTTTCGATAAGCGTGCAATCCTCCGTTTATTTTTTACCTGTCTGATAGTGGAGGTAAGGCACGATTGCTTATGATGGTTGGTGGCGGCGACCATGTTGCAAAAGGAATGTGGCAGGCATCGTCTTATGATGAAGGACAAACCTGGTCCGATTATAAAGATAACGGCTGTAAGAGTATAGTAGCCAACCCGACAATGGTTGCTGTAAACAAAGGAAACAAACTCTTGATTTGGCATCATGCATACGCCGAAGACGGCAGAATAGCCAATAGATCTATTGCAGCAAATGCATGGTCAGGACGTGGGAATGACAATAGAAACCGCAAAGCTTTGAATGTGTATCAGAGTGAGTCAACTGATGGTGGCAAAACATGGGACAATACACATGTTATGTGTGCAATAGAAAATGCCAGCCCTTGTATAAATTCAACTAACTTGTCTGGAATCACAATCTATCTCCATCTTTATAGAAAATCTAGACAAAGTGCTTGTAACTAAGCCATTATTTTCTGGGACGTGTACGATGCTGATTTCGACAGCTCCTTGATGCACGCTTATTGACATCCTGGCATTCAGTTACTGATCCGTCAATACTATTTTGATAAACGTGAATAAATTATTAAAAGGCTAAAAACTATCGTAACTTTCTGATACCGCCATCGTTTTCTGATACCGCCATCGTAAGGTATAGAACAAACCAAATCGAGGTGAATACCATGAACACTCTCACACAATTGTTGCTATACACAGTCATTAGTCTATTGAGTATCCGGGTGATGGATACATTAATTAAAAACTTATCACGAAAGATGTCAGGGTATCAGATGGAAGCATATAACACGGTTGGAATTGTTAAGTGGATTCAGCATCAACAGCTTCGAATTTACCGAATTGTACCAATATCGATTTTGTTGTTTGTCTCGGGAAGTCTATTATGCCTCTCCACCGTCATTGGACTCAGCCAGCAAAACTTAAATGTGGGGATCGCGCTATTGATAGCTTCTATTCTTAACCTGTTCATCGAATTATAATACAAGAATGATCAGAATGTTGAATTCCTTAGACAGTTAAGTATACCTGTAAAAACTAAATATCTTTCAGCAACATATTAGATGGGGATCGTTCGATTTCCTGGTTTAAAGCTTCTAATGCTTGAGATAATCGTTTGGATTCACCAGACTCACGGATGTGAATGTCTCCTAATCCGTGCTCGTCGATAGCTTGTAAGACAAAGCTAACGCTGAGATCCTCAACGCTCCTAGCTGGTTGATAAGATGTATCCTGGGAACCTTGCCTGCCCACTTCGCTAATAATCTTTGAGTCCATTAGGTCGGTAATACATTGTCTCACCAACCGTACTGGGGCATGCAACACAGCTGAAATCTCTTCGGCCGTAAGTGAACTCTTCGCTTCTAAAAAATTTCTAACTAATAGATTAGTAATTAAGAGGGTCACTAGTTTTTTGAAGGAGGGTTTTACTTCTTGGCTTCCCAGAGCAAATTCATAGCGATTTATGTGTTGGTTAGCAAAAGTAATCTCTGCACCCAATAGCAAAATCAGCCATGCTGTTTGTACCCAGATCAGCAGCAGTGGTAGGAAAGCGAAACTACCGTAGATAGCGTTATATTTTGATATTCCAATTTGAGACTTGAAGAAAACCCACTGCGACAATTGAAAAATTGTCCCAACAATGATGCCAGCAATTAAGGCGGATTTGAAGCTGACCTTCGTATTCGGTACAACTACATAGATCATGGTAAAAAGCAACCAGATGAGACCAAAAGGGACAAACTTCATCAGCAAAAACAGATACCCTAATAATTCCATACCTCCGCTTAAATTCTGAATTATTGCAGTAATGAAGACAGTTGCACTTTGGGCTAAGATGAATAGTATCGGGGCCACCACCATAACGGAGAGGAAATCGGTGAAATTCCTAATCCATGGACGTGAATTTTTTATCTCCCATATATCATTGAGTGCGGCCTCAATATGGCGTAGAACCCTAGTCGCAGCCCACATAAGCACGATAAGGCCAACACCGGCAATCAAACTTCCTCTAGTACTTTCAAGTAAAAGCTTTGCCTTGCTAATTATCCAATCAACACCTTCTTTTGCAACCATATCTCGGCTGGCGATTTTCTCCTGTAATAGCAACTCTAATTTTTGTTCAAAACCAAACCCTTGGGCAATGCCGAAAACCATCGCTAATACTGGAATTAGCGAGAGAATAGAATAAAAAGTTAGCGCTGCAGCCCGAAGTTGACACTTATCCCTATTAAATCCTTTGAAAGCTAATATAAAAACCCTGACTTGCTTAATTAGAGGAGACTGCCACCTGGGCAATTGATCAAGAGGGAGTTTCCAAATGTGGGATTGAATAAGGTTTGTAATTTTAGGAAACATGAAAGACTCTAATTCTGTTCGTCATTCAGTTACTTGATGAGATACTTTTAATAAACTAGGATACTTGTTGCTTAACAAAATGTTCGATATCCATCTCTTCTTGCTTCTATCCAATCATCCACTTTAACCTGGTATCAACTTATTTTCAGAAACTTTCTTCAATTGACTCCTAAGCCTAAGTCCATAAAATCGGCTCTTTTTGCTAATTAACTTTCATTTGATCTATCGCTTGTCGTAGTTCACGTATACCCTGTAACATCAACTCTGGAGTTCCCCAATGTTCGATGCTAGCCGAACCACTAAATCCATCAGCAATAACAGAAGTCAGCAAATCTTGATAAGTGACATCAGTTGTTCCTACTGGATTCATCTTTTTATCCGCATTCGGCTTAACATGAAAGTGGGTTACTAGGCCTTTGATATGATCATATCCATCAGGATAAGGAATCTCGCCACAGTGCAACCCATTCATAACATCCCAACAGACGGTAAGTGCTGGACTATTACCCAGCGCATCGATAGCAGTCTTAACCTCCTGGCAGGTCCCAAGCAGAGTTGATCCTTCGTTCTCAATTGAGAGTGTTACGTCAGCACTTTCAGCTATTGGTATAACGGGCGACATTTTCTCGACAATTTGATCTATGTATTTACTTAAATCAGGACGTGATTTGTCCGTTTTCCGATTGGGTTTCCAGAACATAAAACCACGGATGATACGTGTTTCAAAGGCATGTGCTAATCCAATCATCCGGTCAAAGTAGCGTCGATGTGTTTCATACTCCTCGAAACTGTCAATACTACATTTCCCAAATGGGGAACCAATGCAAGTCACTTTCACGTTATATTTTGCCAATACATCCTGCATTCGTTTGATACCATTGTTATCAATAGTGGTAACGCTATCTCCCCACAAACCACCGCGAATTTCAACAGTGTTAGCTCCCGCATCAACACCTAATTTGATAGCTTGATCGAAGTCCTTTGAAACTTCATCTGCAAAGAAGCAAACATCAACCATTACTCTCTCCGTTTTGATTTTATAAACTGTCTTTCAAGTTCTCTGTATGGCTACGATACCTAATAACATGGCCGTTCACACTCGAAAGCCGATCTTCGTCGCATGGAAATTGGACTGGATCAAATACGTTTAGAACTTTCCAGCGTTGTTTATACCATTGTCTTATACTTCAATTAGGCCGAATCCTCGTTAGCTTGTCTGTTTTCTTTGAACCCACCGGCGACTATGTTATTATAAGGCTCGTCCCTATCCTTTCCAACCGGATAAATATCTGGGGTATGATATCCAAAGCGGACTGAACGTCTCCATTCTCCAGATCGATTTACGTTAGACCAGTGAACCGCATAATAGCTAAAGAAAATGACGTCTCCTACCCTAGCTGGAATTGATACAGTCTCAATAAAATCCGGGTGATATTTATCAGTCGGCAGATGGGGAGCCGTATGAGACCCAGTAATATGCTCTAGTGGCCCATTTTTGTGACTGCCTTGGACAACTTGCAAACATCCACTCTCCAAAGGCGTATCATCCAAATGAACCAGGCAGTCAACAAAACCAGGGCCGTCATGCGGGTAAAAAGGATAATCCTGATGCATTGGAAATGGTGTTCCGAGTTTGGGAGGTTTAGCATGTAGTACTGTGTGATGCCATTGAACGCTCGACCCAATCAGTGACTGCACCGCTTCTACCAAGCGCGAATGGAAAATCACACGTCCCCAGGCGGCTGAATAGAAGTGCGGGTTGTGCATAAACACGGCTTTGGTGTTTTGCCGCTCATCTTCCGGTAGATACATGTCACGCCAAGGACCATGCCAGCCAATGGACTCATTTCCCCATTCGGAGATAACTCTTATCATCTCCGATCCGAGTTCTTCAACCTCCTCATCAGTGAATAACGACTCAACTTTCACGTAGCCATCGCGATGGTAAGCTTCTACCTGATTTTCTGTTAACATCTGAAGTTCTCCATTTTATAATTGTTGTGACGGATTCAATAAATTTTCACCTAGCGGTGACGACTGACTTTTAATAACTAATAGATCAATTGGACAGTCAGTGTAGATGCGATCCACACCGAGTTCCAGTAAATTTTCCATAGTTGATAGATCATTGACAGTCCAAGCACCAACTTCAAGGCCTGCACTGTGAACTGATTTGACTTTTGGTGAGGTAATCCCATCGTGTTGGATTATGATGCTTTCAACACCAAACTCTCTGGCCATCTCGATATCATCATCGATATCACTATCGGCTGGACGATCCCAAAACGCTGAAATCTCAGGATTCCATGCTTTAACCTGCTTTAGATTCCTCAAATTGCTATCATTAAACCCAACCCATATCATAGCATTCATATCCTCAATAAGTTGGATCACTTTATCGATACAATCAACCTTCGGATGAATCGAGAGTCGCGTAAAATGCTGAGATTTGGTCAACTTCTGCGATTTCATCAGGTTAATTACATCAGACAGCAAAGGCACCGGTAATTTTGGACATTGTTCAATAGTAAGTTGGTTAGTAAATCGAAACTGGTAGGCAATATCAACAGCTTCAAGTTCCGCATATGTGACATTTTTGATTGATAGGTTTCGGTTTGCTAACCGTTTGGTGTCATCGTCATGAAGGACGATTAATTTACCCTCAGCTGTTTGCCGTATATCCGCTTCGATCCAATCAGCTTCAATACTAACTGCACTAATAAACGCCAACATGGTGTTTTCTGGCAATTGCGCTGAATTGCCTCGATGAGCAGTCACGCCATTCTTAAAAAATTCCATCACAAACTCAATGAATTCATTTGATTATTAATTGGATATCCGACAACTTGGATCTATGAACCCCTCAACACAATCCACTAATTACTAACCTTTCATCCTCGCAATTTAACCAGAGATATCCTAACATATATTGTGTTGTTCGTCTTAGCACAAATTTGAATCCGATAACTAAATATACTAAATCCTACTTTTGGTTACAATTGAAAGCGAGCCTATCATTCTCTCCAATTGGGCTGCAAATTCCACTTCAATTAATTTGTCACCGATGAAT
>DTUY01000381.1:7644-8036 GCA_012963885.1 Candidatus Poribacteria bacterium
CAAGCCCCAGTCCAACACGAATTCGAGGTCCCCAGCAATCATACCGGAGCTGATTCCATATCGCTGAGAAACCGAAATAACCCTTTCAATACTTTCGGTCATCAGAGGATGATTTATTTGACCTGGTATACCTAGGTCCACCGACAAATCCATAATTCCGAGTACGGCCACATCTACACCAGATATAGAAAGTATTTCATCAAGATGGTCTAAAGCAACCTTACGTTCTATCTGAATCAGGAGTAGAGTTTCCCTTTCCATCACCGCTATGAAATCTTCTGTCGGTAGCGCCTTATAATTTGTTTGGTGTGACGTCTGAGCATATCCCCTGATACCATTGGGAGGATATCGAAGCCAACTGACAATTTCTTCTACTTGTTTTGGTGTATTCA
>DTUY01000381.1:8046-42842 GCA_012963885.1 Candidatus Poribacteria bacterium
CCCTGTGCTCCAACATCTATAACCCTAGCGACCAAATGATATTCTGCATCCGGAACACGCACAATCGGGGTAATATCAAGCAGCCGGGAAACTTGGATCATCTGCGCCACCGTTTCAAGGTTAAAGGTCGTGTGTTCCATATCGATAAAGATGAAATCGAAACCAGATTGGGCAAAAATATGCACAAGATCAGCGACACCAAAACGCGAAGCTTCACTACCAATAATAGTTTTTCCCGACCTTAATGCAGATTTCACTTTATTCTCTTTTATCATTGGTTTCCTTAGAAAATCCATTGATTCTACCATGTTGGTTATCCATCCAGTTAAGAACAAATAATGAAAGCTCATAAATAAAAGAAGTTGAATACTTGACCGCAAAAATTATATTTAATTATCAACCAGAAATATGCAGAAACTGAAGGAAAAAGATTAGCAAAACAGTAGTTATTATTTGGTGGGAACTATTGAAATTCTGTCATCATATAGCATTTAGGTTCCAGTGTTCAGACACCTTGTAATATTAATTTTAGAATCTCCATTGCAGTTTGCTTGTCAGGTTTTTCATCACTGCTGGCAAACATATACATTGGGTGGACACAGGAAGGACAACCGTCACGGCAGCCACAACCAGATATAATCTCGGACGCATGTAACATCATCTTACCAAACTGGTTATAGCTTGTCTCGGTATAACCAAGACCACCCGGATATGCATCCAACAGAAATATTGCCAGTTCTCCACCATCATTAGGCTGGACTTTTCCCCGACAACCTTGTTGCTCTGACATCGTATAAAGTGGTAAGATTGATTCAAGGACGTTTTTGATGGCCTCCAACCCACCGAAGTAACTAAGTTGTAGTTCCCTTTCAATAAAAGGAAAAAGGTCAGGATTAGGTATAAACCAGGTACCCAGCGTTTGCACTCTCTGTTCAGGCAGGTCTAAAACCTTTCGACCGACAAATTCATGTGAATGGAACGTAATTTGCCGAAATTCTGTAGCTCGGGATTTTATGAGAATTTTGCCTGTTTCAATTGTGCTGTCACCCCAGTTCTTTTGCCCTCTAGATTCGATGATATCAATATGTTCCACCACAACCGATTGGGTGTAATAATCAGAGGTCACTGGTTCAGTGGTGACAACACGGTTATCAACATCCAGTTCTTTGACCAAGTAGGTTTCTGAATTATGCAGGTAGATCGCTCCAGGATGCGCATGTGAAAAAATACGCGCACCGTCGATAGTGCCAATGACTTTTTTCGTCTGAATATCTTTAATTGCGTATACCCGGCTTGGGACAGAACGAAGATCTACATGGCGTGATGGATAATCACTCTGTACGATATAATATTGGGTTCCTGATCGTTTCAAATTACCTTTTTTATAAAGATAATCTGCAATGAAGGGCATTTTCTTGCCAAAGAACTTCTGATCGGATTTTCTCAACGGAATCTCATGTGCAGCACACCTCAGATGTTCCGCTAAGATATAGGGGTTTTCCGGTGATACAACTGTTTGCTCAGGCATCCGCTCAAAAAGATATTCTGGATGCTGCGTTAAATACTGTTCAATTGGCAGATTGTTAACAATTAATATTATTAGCGAAGTAGACGATCCTCGACCAACTCTACCCGCCTGTTGCCATAAGCTCGCAATTGTACCTGGAAATCCGACTATCACACACGCGTCTAAATTGCCAACATCAATGCCGAGTTCTAGTGCATTGGTCGTTACCACGCTGAGCAACTTGCCTGAAGCCAATTTTTGTTCGATTTCACGACGATACCTTGGCAAATATCCTCCTCGATAGGCTTGAATTCTCTCTGTTAATTCCGGACTAGCGAAGTTTAGCAATTCTCGTACATAACGACAAATAAGTTCCGCAGTAGCTCGAGTTTGGGTAAAAGCAATGGTCTGAATCTCAGATTCCATCAGGTTCGCAATCAACTCCTGTGCTTCAGAACTTGTGTTGCGCCGTGTGTTTTCTGATGGGTTGACAATCGGAGGATTCCAAATGAGAAAAGTTCGTTCGCCTTGTGGCGCGCCATCCTGGTTTACCAATTGAACTGGACGATTAATCATTGCTCCAGCCGATTCGACTGGATTGGCAATAGTAGCTGAACAGCATATGAATTGAGGGTTTGCACCGTAATGGTTGGATATCCTGCTCAATCGGCGAATAATATTGGCTACATGTGACCCAAACGGTCCATGATAGATGTGCATCTCATCAATTATAATATATTTCAAATTTTGGAAGAACCGACTCCAACGCTGATGATTCGGTAAGATTGCAAGATTAATCATGTCAGGGTTGCTGATGAGAATATTGGCTGATCGACGAATTTCTGGGCGATTCTCTTTGGGAGTATCTCCATCATAGGACTTGATCGTTACTATCGATTTGATTTTAGTGTCAGTATCCACAAAATTCTGAATACTGCGTATTTGGTCTTGGGCCAGTGCCTTCGTGGGAAAGAGATAAAGCGCACAGTTAGAATGATTTTCCAGTATGCTCTCGAGAACAGGCAGATTATAACAAAGTGTCTTTCCACTGGCCGTTCCCGTTTCAATTATGATGTCCTTACCACCACGTATCAGATCAATTGATTCAGCTTGGTGGGTGTAGAACCGATGAATTCCAATTCGATCTAGAGCTCGTTGTAACGGAGGGAGTATGGGTTCAGATAATTCTTTGAACCGCGCATCGCGTTTTGGAAGGTGTTTAGTATAGACAATTTGGTCTTGATAGCTTGTGGAGCTGAAAAGTTTATCCAGAAATTGAGGGACGTCCATGACCTAAAAAAGGGGTGAGAGAGTTACTCACCCCTAACATTTTTGCGGCTCCACCAGTACGACGACATATTTCTAAGCTACGACAGGAAGATTAGCTAGTTCGACCTAGAAGTAAAAATCATCGTGTTCAATCAAACTCGTAAGGCACACTTTCTGATTGGTGGGTTTTTGAAGATTTTTCAGATAGATCCATTATAGCAATTACGCGTCTGGCTGATTCTGGAGTGACAATTAAGCCTTCACCATGGTTAAGATGCGCAACGATATTCTGATAGAAACTTGCTCCTGGTCGTCCTTCATGTGGAATTTCTTGCTCGTTTGGATGTCCTTCAACCTCAGATTGAACTTTGAAGTGTCCGTCTACAGAAAGCACCGATCCGTGTGATCCAAGAATTTTCCAGCGAGGTCCACCAATTTTAGCAATATTTGAGAACTCAACATCCGCAAGTAACCCATCATCAAAACGAATCAAGGCACGGGTGTGATCTTCATTACTGATATCATCCCAGACCAAGTTATCGATATAAAAACCGGTAACATTAATCATCTTGTTTTCAATAACATTGAGAAGCCAATCGATATAATGCGCACCCCAGTCATAGATCGTACCACCGGAAACTCGTTTAGAACTTCGCCACCAATCCGGGTTTTGTCTACTATATCCACTCGCTCTCATTTCAATGCTAAACACTTTACCGATCATACCACTCTGAATAATTTCACGCAATGCCCAGAAATCAGCATCCCAACGCCGATTATGGTAAACGGACAGCATTCGGTCATTGGCTCTAGCAGTTTCAATCATCTCTGTCGCTTCAGCCAAAGTGATGCACATCGGTTTTTCAGTTATAGCGTGTTTGCCGGCATTGAGTGCCTGAATTGCAATTGGAGCGTGAAGGTTATGTGGTAAAACAACTGTGACAAGATCAATTTCGTCGTCCGTTAGCAATTCTCCAACATCGTTGTAAGTTCTAACATGTGGATGATCGTTTTTCGCTGCCTCTGTTCGACTTGAATCTAGATCACATATGGCAACGCATGCGATCCCTTCGGTTCCTTCCATTGAGCGTGCGTGGTGGTTTCCCATGTTGAATGCGGCTCCGTAACCAATCACCGCTCCACGAATTGTTTCTGACATACTAAAAGGCTCCTTAGACTCGCTGACTTCATGGTTCTATAACAATCTTTTTTTGCGGGACGATTCTATCACGTCATGAGAATCCTGTCAATGAGGATTATTTTCGCCACTAACCAGAGTTGTAGAAAAGGGAGCAATCAAATTGGCAGATGAAAGTGGTTTATTCCCACTCAATGGTACTTGGCGGTTTTGAGCTAATATCATAAACGACACGGTTAATACCTCTAACCTCGTTAATAATGCGGTTAGAGATACTGGCTAGAACATCATGGGGAATTCTCGCCCAATCTGCTGTCATGCCATCAGTACTGGTTACAGCTCGGAGCGCCGCCACATTTTCGTAGGTCCGCTCATCACCCATGACCCCAACGCTTTTAACCGGTAAAAGGACAGAAAGTGCCTGCCATATTTTATCATAAAGATTCGCCTGACGGATTTCATCAATAAAGATTTCATCTACAGTTCGCAAGGTATTGAGCCGTTCCCGCGTGACTTCGCCCAGTATGCGTATCGCTAGCCCCGGACCAGGAAATGGGTGTCTACCTAGAGCAGGAGCAGGGATATTCAATTCGGTACCCACTTTTCGCACTTCATCTTTGAACAATTCACGTAGTGGCTCAACTAGTTTAAAAGACAGGTTATCAGGCAACCCACCAACATTATGATGCGTCTTGATTGTTGCCGACGGGCCTTTGAGAGAAACACTCTCGATTACGTCAGGATAGAGCGTTCCTTGGGCAAGAAACCCAATGTGGTCAATTGTCTCCAACTCGTCTTTGAAAACCTCAATGAATGTATTGCCAATTAGTTTACGCTTCAGTTCTGGGTCTTCAACTCTGGCAAGACACGACAGAAATCGATCCGTGGCATCTACATAATTGACTGTAATACCAAGTTGATTAAATGTCTGCATTACTTGATCCGGTTCATCTTTTCTGAGGAAGCCATTATTGACAAAAATACAGACAAGCCGATCCTCAATTGCTTTTTTGAGTAAGATTGCCAGAACGGTTGAGTCAACACCACCACTCACCGCGCACAATACACGTTCACCCTGTGTGTTGGATTTGATTTGATCTATAGTTTCGGAAATAAAAGATGACATCGTCCAAGTATCTTGGCAACCGCAGATCTTGTGAACAAAATTTGAAAGGATGAGATTGCTGTCCTGAGTATGGACAACCTCTGGATGAAACTGTAAACCGTAAAAGTTTCTTGCAATATCTGCCATTGCCGCGGTCGGAGAATTTTGCGTATAGGCAATCACTTCAAATCCATCTGGCAGTGAGTCAATTCGATCACCATGACTCATCCACACTTGGAAATTTCTAGGTAGTCCAGAAAAAAGTTCTATCTGTTGATAAATGGAGATATTGGCTGATCCAAACTCGCGTTTTGAGGCAGGATGTACTTTTCCACCTTTGGAAAGGAAAGCAATTAACTGCATGCCATAACATATCCCCAGAATAGGAATGCCAAGTTTGAAGATCTGGTAATCTGGCAACGGAGATGACCCAGCATAAACACTGGCAGGACCACCGGACAAAACAATTCCTTTTGGGCTAATTGACCTCAGCTTATCAATCGATAGGTGGTACGGATGAATTTCACAATATACGGCTTGCTCACGAATGTGCCTTGCAATAAGTTGAGTATACTGTGACCCGAAATCCAAGACAATGATAGTTTCGCGATTTATCATTTTATGCTTTCTAGGTCCACAGAAGTGACTCAGCAAATTATGGCTTTATCAGCTCCAAGTTAAAACATTTTAGTAAGGGAAATCTCTTACTCTTCCTCAAACATGTGGGAGGTGTTTTCAGTAAACTCTATAGGAAGTTCAGGAATTGCAGACCCTTCATCATCGACTTCAACTTGTGTTACCTCAGTGGGTAGATTTTTATCGTCCGCAGTATCACCCACTAACCTATCCCTGACTAAAGGAGTTATTTCAAAATCGACTATGTTTTTCGGATGAGTATATTTAATAAATAACATTTCTTTTTCGGGTCGATAAAGCCAGCCAGAGGCATGATCCAAACTATCAACGAGTGACAATTCCTGATTCGCGGCTTTCACAACGCTTGGGGCGAACCCTAGCCCAACGATTATGGTATAACTTGTTTCATGCTGGACATAACGTAAT
The DNA here is from genome assembly GCA_012963885.1 of Candidatus Poribacteria bacterium. Taxonomy (GTDB): domain Bacteria; phylum Poribacteria; class WGA-4E; order WGA-4E; family UBA9662; genus UBA9662. The sequence continues at coordinate 14,128 of DTUY01000381.1, forward strand.
CTGTAGTTCAGTTGCCCTGATTGTAGCCACTGCTTGTTTTCAATTTTTGCACCGCTGCTGATATGAACGCGCCAATTCTTTCGTCGAATAATAGCTGTTGAGACATCTGGATCTAAATCACGAAGGGCATAGAGGTTAGCCATGATGTTTTCCGGATTGAGGTGCGGCCCCCTTCCCTCAGTACAATAGTTGTAAAAACCGTCGGGATAAGTTCCTTTTAGATCCCCATCTGTCCATTGTTGGTAAGCAGCACTGATAGTAATTGCTTCTGCTATTTTTCCCCAATCTTTCTGCTGACTTTTTCTAGCCAGGCGCTGGAGGTAATATGCATACACGAGACCACACCATTGAACGGGAACCCCGAACCACGAATGCGTGTAAAAGCTTGTACCAAAAACTGGAATTGATGCACTGTACATACCTGGTCGATTAGGTAAAAACCAAGAATATATAAACAATAATCCGGTGTTAGCCCAGTATTCCGCTTGGTTTAAATATCTTCTATTGTTGGTGATTTCGTAGGCCTCAAGATAGGAAGCAACACCGTAGGCTGCCGCTAAAATATCGGGTTCATAGATGGGACACTCCCACCCCTGAGCCCCACGTGGAACAGTGAATTGGGACATAAACTTTAGCGCTTTTAAACCCGCATGCAACGATTCTTGATCATTTGTAATGCGAGCAAACTTGAGTAGTTTAAAGGCCGAAATTGCCTCTGTACCTAAAACAGAGTCGCCAATATTGCCGAGTGTCTTCATTTGTTCTGTTGTGGGATGAAAACGCCAACTGCCATCCTCACCTTGAGTTTCAATCAAATTGTCAATCACCTTCTTTATTTGATCAATTGCTGGTTCAATACTGCCAAAATAAAATGGGAATTCCCACTTTAAAATGTGACAACCTGCTTCTGAAACCAAACCACCAATGCCTGATTCTTGGATAGTATTCTGGGCAATTTCCAACACGCGTTGCTTTACTTCATTATCAGATGTTATCAGATAATCGTACCACAATAGGGTTGCAAATCCGGGAGCGTTGAGAGGCGGCCATCCAACACAGTGTCTGGACTTTTTCGAGTCCTCATCCCAAACAGAATGCATAAAACCATGCCGTGAAAGCTCTAGTATTTCTTGGTCATCACGCGGTTGTTTCGGTGGTTCAGGCAGACTATAAGTATCCATCCAATGATCAACGACTTTTAACCCTGATGCGTCTCCGTCAAGGAGAATTTCTGCCGTAATATTCAACTCGTGATTCGGTAAAAGGTTGTACGGCTTGGAGGCCTGAAGATGATTTTCATCGAGCCATTCCATCGGGGTTGGCACGAATAATCCCATAAGGTGATTATTTTGATTATCGTACCAGTTGGGTGAGGCGAAAGCTGCAGATAATGTTTGATGTTCTCCATCCCATTTTTGAAGTGGATCCCATATTAAGCCGATTAAAGATTTTTTGTGCTCAATAGCCATCAACGGCATTGTAATTTTATACGGGTGAGGGACCAGCCGATTATTGATTGGGGGTGCCGCATCACGGCTACTGGACGAGGTTTCGTCTCCTTCAAGAAACTCAAGTCCCGGAAAGATTGCAAACGATTTACTACTACCGAAAGCCCCTTCACCAACATATAGATTTGGTCCTCTAAATACAATTAGATTCCGGTTCTGATCTGTGCTAACTGTATATGAGGACTGAAGTCGACTTGAGTTTTTAGTTATCGAAAAGCGACATTCATAAGACCAGATAGCACCATCGCTATCCTCGACTTGATCCGAAAAAGTAAGCATTGACTCACCATCACTATTTCCTGAAATACGATAGACTTTAGGTGTGATTTTCAGAGGTTGTGTAATTCCTTCAGCATCACAATAACATATTTCCGAGATTGCGGTTGAAACAGCAATCTGTTGATATTCACTATCCTGAGCGACATAAAAGACCATATACACAAAGCCCTGCACTCCTTGCACAAAAACCACACGGAAGTTTCTATTTCCCAATACAAGATGTTCATCGTGATTAAAAGTATGAACTTGTTCGACTACCTGTGACGATATTTGGGGAAAATCCGGATGGATAATGATTGATCTTTCATCAGCGTAATTAACCTTCTCGTTGGGTGTTTTGTACCGCAGTGAGATCCCAATTGTAGCTGATGTTGGGCGTGAAAACTTACGAATTTGCCATGTCAAAATTTTCTTTTCACCCGAACTAAGGTGTTTAATACGCTGGACGCTATGACCACGTTTTAACTTGAGTCTATTGATTCCAATACTGACTTCATTAGCTCGTGTAATGGGTGCCAAACCAACATTTGTGACTTGGCATTGTACCTCAAAGTTTTCATTTGCTGTAATCAATGCCTGCTGAGTTCCAAGCATGGTTATCTCAAGTAATGGTTGATCAACAAAAAATGAAATATGAACTGGCGTTTTCTCAGAGGCTACCTGTCGCTGGATTTGCGCAACCGCCTCTGTGGCGAGAAGATCCCGATCGAAAGCGAATCCTGTTTCTAACGTTTCAATTTTTGTTTCTTGATCAACTGATTCATTTTCAACAGTCACGGTTGCTATGCCACATCTAAGCCTAGGTTCTTTTTCATGTTTGGCGATTAGCAAATTCCGTGGTATCAGTTTGATAAACTGTGGTTCTCCCCACAACGCCCAATCGTAGTTGGCATCATTCGATTCACCAGCGTTGGTGATCAGTGCAATTTTCCGCATATCTCCAGCGAAACGGGTTAAATCGACACTATTTTCTTGCCATTCAGAAGTTAGGGAAAAGCCATTAAAAACCCTCTCATCATCAACCTCTACAGCAAAATGCACACCATCCGGTTTCGTTGCCGGATAATCGAAATCGATACCATCCCGCAACCCAGTAAAGGAATGAAATATTAGTTTTTCACCATCCTCGACAGTTGGCAACTCCATGGTATATTCGATCCGTGAATCACCTTCACTGACGGGATGTTCAAAAATTGCTGATTTGGCTACACCACCAGCGAGATCCATCTGGCTTGCAGAAGCCTCTAAAACATTTAAAACATTTGCCTGTTTAAAATTCTCTACGAAATCGTAAAATCGATCGACCACACCAAAGCTGCGTTCAACTTGATTTTCGGGTTCTGATATTTCCTCTGCAACATTTACTACTTTAGGACATTCATCAGATTCTAGCCCACTTTCCTGAATAATCTTGGTATTCTCTTGTCTTTTCAACGCCTTATCATCTTCGTCTTGAGTTAGTTCGTCTTGTCTATCTTCGTCCGTCTGTTCCGAACGAATAGCTGTCTGACTACTGTCACTCGATTGTGAGAGATCTTCATCTTTTCCCTCCTCTTTTTCGGACGATGGTTCTCGCTGATCTGAATCTTCATCTTCCGACTTATTCGTTTCCGTATTATCTACGTCTGCTTCTCTTTCTTCTTCGATAGGCACTTCTTGATTCATAGATTTCTCCGGTTCTGCCGAATCCTTCTGAGAATCCACAGAATCCTCTGAGTGGACAAATGATGTAGCCAAAAGCATTTGGAGTGCGGTCAGCATTAAAACCTCCAAGTGGAATCATTAACTGGGATACTGCTACTTGATAGCCTTATGTCTTTCTGCCTGTTGCTGTTTGACAATCCACATTTCCTAGTTAAAGTTGGATCTAGGTGCAAAGTTTTTACGGCTCGATCTGTTGCCAATAGGCAGTGTATGATAGCTTACCCGGTAAATGATTGCCGTAGTCACCTTCAATCATCACTCGGATTTCTTTCTCAAAATGGACAGAGCTTACGTATGCATGAGCTCTGATAACGATTTGTATCTGTATCGGACCGACGTATCGAAAAGGACCCTTTGCGGATTTTTATTTCATCAATTCTGTCAGTCGGCGTGGCTAACAAACCATTTGTATTCGCATCTGTTCTAGATTCTTGCCATTTGATCTTAAAAGGGGGTATTATATCATAGATTCAGTGCATTTCAATTGGAAAACTAGGGCAGTTTCGGCTTGACTCGATTGGAGGGTTGTATGAGCACTAGTTATCAGCGTAGAAATAACCCCCTAAAGTGGATACAAGGATTTTATCCACGGACGTACTCCTATCCAATTTACGGAGGGAATCGAGACCAGATAAGCACAATTACACCAATACGTCACATTCGATTTCAATCTGTTGTTCCACGTTATAGGTTATTGATGCCCGATACAAGAGACAAACGGGTTGGATGGATCTTTGGAGAACCAACAACGTCTCATGTGTCAATGGCACGCCTAACAGCAGAAGCTAATCAAGCAAATGGCATTGTACCAAGAAAACTCTCAGAAGAAAAGAAACCCGGTAGGGAAGTTGGACGCAAAACAACTGCCCGAAATACGACAAGGTTAGTTCGTATGGGAAAATTCGAAGTCGTAAACGATATAGGCTTTGAACCACCTATGTTTGTGGATGAAAACGCATAACGGATAATGGTAACTCACCGGCTCAATCCTGAGAAGGTGTTTCAGCAACGAAACGGAACTTAATCTTGATTGTCCTACTCACCCAACACAGCATCAACCTTGTTAATTGCTGCAGCCATCAATTTGGCATGTTCCTCTAGCATATTGACATTGAAACCAAATCTGAGCGATCTACCTAAAATCGAAAGAGTATTCGGACACATGTCGCGAGTGTATTCGACATTTCCCTGATAGGCTGGGTCTTTCCACGGATAGCCAGACGGATGATGTGAGTTTTTATCCAAGATTGAGTCCCAGTAGGTGTAGATGTGCCGATCTGGAAATCCTTCGTTGTAAGTTGTTCCTGAATGTATACCTTCCGCTTTCAAGGCTTCTGGCATATTGAGTTGCTGAATCTCGATCCCGCACAATTATGGTAGCACTAATACCACAATTCCCCTCTGGGTCATCAACGTGCTGAAGTTGATATCCCTCCGGGTCTGCCAGTTCCGCCAGAAACGTTTGCTTCAATTTTCTCGTCTGGGCTAGAATTTGCGACATCTTTAGTAGTTGGATACGTGCCATTGCTCCCATAATCTCACTGGGACGATAGCACTGGCCGTGAAAACGGTGCCGTCATCCATGTGTCTCCAACCTGTATGTATTCGGCTCTATCCTTCACCCACATTGGCATGGCAGGATCACTGGCAAAAGCACTGCGCTCATAAATTTCATAGTCGTCTGTGAACACTAAGCCACCTTCACCGGTTGAAATCACCTTGTAGAAATTGAGGCTCCAGGCCCCCGCATTACCAATTGTACCGACGAAGCGTCCTCGATAACGTCCGCCAACGCATTGACAACAATCCTCAAAAATTTGTAGGTTATGCTGATTAGCAACATCCACAATCTGATCAACTCTGCCTGGTACACCTTGCATGTGGACAGGCAAAATTGCTTTTGTATGTAGCGTAATTTTTCTTTCGACATCGGTGGGATCAAGTCCAAGAGAGTCATCAATTTTAGCAATTACTGGTACCACACCAACAGCAACAACTGCCGCCGCTGTGGCAATAAAAGTGTATCCTGGAACAATCACTTCGTCACCTGGACCAATACCGCCACCTGTCAAGGCACAGATAATTGCGCTTGTACCAGAATTAACCATTAAACTATGTTTCACACCAAGTAATTCTACAGTTTCCTGTTCAAATTTCAAGACTTCCGAATTATCTGAGAACCGAAACAAGTTTTGACTCTCCAGCACTTTTGTAACGGCGTTGGTTTCCTGCTCATCTATGACGCTTGGACCATGCATACCTTTTGGGATGCCGTCTGTGACAACTGGATCTCCACCATCAATTGCAAGTTTCTCTATCAAAATAAGCCTCTATTGGATTTTTAACTCTCTTACGTCACACTCTTAAGACAATCTCAACTAATATAATCACAAGCCTGATACTTTCACAAGCTGTTTGCCGATGTTACCGCCTTTCAACATATCGATAAAAGCGGTCGGTGTATTCTCAAAGCCATTAACAATTGTCTCACGGTATTTCAACTTGCCTTCACGAAGCCATTTCGTCATCTGTCGCAGTCCCTCCTGATATCGATCAATAAAATCAAAGACAAGGAACCCTTGCATTCTAATACGCTTAACAATAAAGTATGGAAATAAACGGGGACCAGGTTCTGGCTCTACCAGATTATATTGCGATATCTGTCCACAAATTGCAATTCGTGCCCTGAGGTTAAGATTGGGAAATACCGCATCTGTAATTTCGCCACCCACATTGTCAAAATAGACATCCGTTCCTTCAGGAACAAGTTCTTTCAGTTTATGGCGATAATTCTCGGTCTTTTTATAGTTAAATGCTGCGTCAAACCCCAAATCATCCAGAAGATAGCTAATTTTTTCATCTGTACCTGCGATGCCAACAGCACGGCAACCTTCTATTTTGGCCAGCTGACCAACGATTGATCCTACAGCACCCGCGGCACCAGATACAAGCACTGTTTCTTCAGCTTTTGGCTGACATATATCAAGCAGGCCGAAATAGGCAGTTAGTCCGGGCATACCAAGAATGCCAAGAGCTGTCGAAATTGGTGCGATATCCGGATTGACTTTAACGAGCTCTTCTCCAGTAGAAATCCCGTATTCCTGCCAGCCCAGATTGCCTCGCACAATCTCACCTTCTTGAAAACTTAAATTTTTTGACTTGACCACTTCACCAACAATTCTACCAGTCATCACCTGACGATTCTCAACTGGGGGGCATATGAACCACGATTATCGTTCATTCGCCCCCGCATATATGGATCGACCGATAAAAAAATCGTGCGAACGAGGAGTTGACCATCATCCGGTTCGGAAACAGGTAATTCTACCAGATCAAAATCTGATTCTTTTGGATAGCCAGATGGTCTGGATGCTAAAAGAAATTGTCGATTCGTCTTTGACATAACTTAGGCTTCCCTCCACTACTATCTTTAAAAATTATGAGTTTGAGCCGTGTTTCTAGTCCCTCAATCCAAACTATGGGAGCTGATTAATTCCAATATACTTTAAACGCTATTCTATTATCCATTTTGTTGGAATAACAAGGGATCTCATCACTGAATGGACAAAGACCCCCTATTCATCTGCAACGGCTGTGCATATTTAAGATTAAAACGTACTTTCCCTCGTTGTTGATGGACACCATCTTGTGGTCATCAAGAAATCTAGGAGTATCTCCTTTGATTCAGATGATCCAATTTGTTTAAGGGCCTCAACAGCATATCCACGAACGTAGCGATCTTCATCTTTTAAAGCACTTTGTAGTGCTGGTATAGCATCCTTTGCGTCAGGTCCAATCCTTGCCAACGACAAAACCGATGTGAAGCGGATTTGCTTGTCAGAATCTTCAAGTGCCCTGACAAGCGTTGGTACACTTATGTCGAACGAACCTGGCATGATTCCAAGTGATTCAACAACATTCCGACGAACCGCTACCGAATCGTCATCAAGCAGTTTGGACAGTGCCAACACTGAGTCCGAAGATCCAATCTCACCTAGCACATAAGCAACATAGGCTCGAACATGCTCAGATTCATGCGTTAGTAAATCAACCAATTCAGGTGTTGCCGGTGACCCGACTGAGGTTAGTGCATATGCTGCATGCCGACGGACGGTTTCTGAGTCGTGATTCAGAGCTTCGACCAACAGATTGATTGACTCTTGACCAATAATATTACCAAGTGCGTAAGCAGCATTCAACCCAACTGGTTCTGATGGATCACCCAAAATATCAATCAAAGCCGGAATTGCTTCCTGACCATGTTCTCCGAGTTGCCCTAATTGATTAGTCGCCTCTAGACGTTCGGGCTGTGTTCCAATTCGTAATGCGGTAATCCATTTAGAAATTTCATCCTCACTAGCCTGATTAGAAGCTTTTTTGGTGTCTCTTCCTGATATCCAATTCCAGAGATGTTCCCACATAACCGTTTGATCGTTTGCTGGTTCAGAACCTTCGATTGACTTCCAATCCTCTTGTTGATTATTCCAAGTTGGTTCTACTGGCCGTTGTATTCTGGCAAATTCAAATTTCAACATAAACCGGTTTTTATCTGTTAAATTCGCTGTTGCTTGATGCCACATATCATAATGGATTATTATCATGGTACCAGCTTCCCCACAAGCCGGGAACTTGATCTCGGAAGCGTCATTATTTCGCGAAAGATAGTACTGGGTACTAGGCATAACGGCTGTTGGTCCCATTTCTATCAGTGTGTCTTGTGGGAAATAGAAGGCCATAGCCCACCAGCACCTATGATTCCGCACTTTTCCGTACCCCCAATAGCTATCTTTATGCCATCCGCCACCTTTACTACCTGGTCCATTACGATGCGGATGCCTATGTGGATGCATGATGTAATTTGGCCCAGTAACGCTGGTAAAAGCACCACGAACAACCGGATGATCAAAAACTTCCTGAATTTCGGGTACACGGGGCAAGAGATTATTACCCGGATTTCCTTCCTTGGCAATAACCTCATCTAATTTTTGGGATATCGTTTTATGTAAGCTGGTCGGAATATCGGGTTTAATAATTACATACCCATTTGCAATAAACTGTTTCATCTGCTCATCGGTGAACAGGTTTTCCTTATCAATCAAAATCCTCTCCAATCGGGTTGGCAAAATCTCACTTTAAAATCTTTATAATTTTACTACAAATCAACAATTGGGATCAATACTCTGCAAATCAGAATCTGGTTAAAATCACGTCAATTGAGGGGAGGACAACCATCAGTTATCAAGAAATAGATACACTACGGACACTGTTGTTACCGATATAGATTATCAGATCTATTTAACACAGCTCACAACTATTTAAAACAGATTAGTTTCAATTTGTTAAGAACTACTCGCCCAGCTTCCACATGGAAAAGCCATCTTGGTAAAGGGACTCTGGAGTCTCACTGGGTCGGCCTGATCTTTCTGGCCTGATTACAGGATCAAAATGAGTATGTTCATGGTAATGCAGCAATTGAATTGGGGAAGATAGGTACACCTGAAACACTTGAAGCAACCAAGGAATATGAATCCCGACATGTTTGCCAAACTGTTATAAAGCACTGAAATTCTACCTTGTGTTGCATAGGATATTTGGTTCGAGGTTTGTATATGTGGGCAAGCAAGCCCGATTACGATAATACCGACCGAGTGTTGAGAGAGAGCTTGTAGCAACATTAGTTCCAGCTAGCGTGTTGTGCTACCCGTGGTCACAGCTATCCGTCTGATAGATACGCCCAATACGGATTTCGCTGTATGTCAGGATCAAATTATCAGTTAGAAAAATGAGATCTGCCAATGAACGAGGAGACAGATTTCATTTCTCAACACACAACATACTAGATCTGCCAATCTAAATTGAACTTGCAATAATCTTTGTAGGGATGTACTTTAATGTTGCTGGAATTTCACAATTATACTCTTCGTTGTCTTTGTCAATTGAACGCAACGATTCAGTAAGTAGAGTAATGAAGGAAGCAGATTACCGGTTTTTTCGAGAAAATGGTTATGTCTCGCTGGGTAAAATATTGACTGACCGGGAGGTGGCCTATTTATGTCAATCTTTTTGATCGCGACCGGGTGGAAAAACAGGCTTTCTGGTTTGACTATGGCCATTACCAGACCGTCAATTACGATGTCTTGGCCAGCACGCCCGAATTCGACCAACTGATCCGACACCGCAGAGTCATGGAACCGCTTCATCAGTTGATGGGTGGCGACCTCTGCTTTTCAGAGATTGGGCTTCGCCACATGGATCGTTACACGGACATCCCCAAACACTGGGGTTGGCATCGTGACGGACAACACCTGATGGAGCATCCCCTGCGGACAAGAAATATTCAACTCATACTGTACCTAGCTGAGGTTGACGAAACCACTCACTGTTTTTCAATTTCGCCGGAATCTGTTGACCAACCGGTTCTGGAAAACAAGGATGCCCAACTGCAACGAGGCGGAATCTACAACCTGTATGGTCCTGCCGGAACCGCAATTCTTTGTAGCTATTCGGTTTTGCATTCGGCTACTGTGCGCACGACGGAAAAAAAGCGCAAAACAGTGCAAGTCTACTATGGTCATCGTGACCATCCTTAATATGGCTAATGACTCATTGATCCCAAACAAATTTTGGCGTGATCATCCCGACTTGGAAGTTCGGGATTTTTACGGTGTGATCAATGATAAAACCCGAAAGTATCTAGAACTGGCAGGACCAGAAGACCACCCGATTGAACAGGTCGCCAAGTTCCTCTACCAGTTAGATTACCAGCATCGGTGAAGGGACAGAATGGTAACTGGTACCGGATGTCAGATTGGATTGAAGTGGAATAGAGGGTAATGGAACCATTGGGATGGTTCTCATAAATTAAGTGGGAAAACGTTGGTGGTCAAACTGATGCCTTAACCACCAACGAAGGATAGATCAGTATCTTAGCTCGGAAAGGTTTGGGTAAGTTTTCTATCGCTGTTCTGTTAGTTTAGAGTTGTGTCGGGATGTTGATTACCACAATTTTTCCATCTATCTACTGTTGTATTTCTACCGTAGTATCTGCCACAAAATTTCCACGAAAAACCACCGTCATGTAATCGAGGTATGTGGTCAAGTGGAAGTGTTTACCAAGTTTAAGGTTTAATCTTTCCGAGTTTCTGCCAGTCATGTGTATCTGGGCTAGAAAAAGGAGTGATCGTTTCAGCTGATATCATAAAAACTGGATCAAGACGGGCAACAGGTCGTTAGCGGTCCAACACGGTTCATTTGGAGCCCCGGTTTTATGGTGTTCCGGTACTAACCAGTCTCAGTTCTTCGGAACTACGTTACCAGCTAATATATAGGCACCGTTGAATGCTTCATCAGTTCGACGCACTACGGTATATGATTAAACAGACATACTGGATACCGATAAAACACCGCTTGAACCGTGTGATGCCGCACGAGCGCAGCAATTGCTTGATAGCGGCAGATCTCTGGCCACAGCATTGGTGTCGAGGATCAAATCTGGGAAAAAATGGCAGTATCAAGACATATAACTGAAAGATAGGTATCTCATGAATTGTAAAAATTGTCACAGTGATCAAGTTACAAAAAACGGATTTGTTCGTTCCAAGCAACGTTATCGCTGCAAGTCATGTAGCTGTAATTTTGTTTCCGGTGAAGGCACAGACAAGACTCTCGTCAGCTGGTTCTGCTTTGATGAGGAACCCTCAAAGCCATGCAGCGTGATCAGTCTGCAGGCGATTGACAAATATGACGCACTTGCTTTTGGGCAGGATGCTCTAGGTAAATGGTCCACCGCCAGCAATGATAACACTCGCACGCAAACCAAGGAACAACTGACGCAAAATCCGGCACAGGAAATCGTACCCGGACAGTTTATGATGATGGCGGCCGTTTATCTGGATAAGACGGTCACCATTTATCGCGATGGGGAAGTGTACGCCAGCTACACCATCGAAAAGCCGTTTGATTTTCTTAGCAGTCCCTACTTGCAACTGGTAATTGGTCCAATCAAGCTAAGTCCTAACCACGCAAAATCATTCAAAGGCAAAATCAAGGACGTAAGGATTTATGCCCAGGCTCTGACTCAGGAGGAGATTAAAGGCTTAAAGCCAAACGAACCTTCGAGCATTCAACCGTTCAGCTGGTTTGATTTCTCCAAAGATGGTTGGCCGGATGACCAAACTGGAAGATTCCCCGAGATTAAAAATGGGGGTGTAAGAAAAGAGAATCCTAAAGATGGGTATGTTATTTTCGACCAGGACAATAGGTGTTTAAATACCATGGACAGCGAAGCCGTACGCATAGCCCGAGATTTTCGTCAGCGGCTGATGGATGATCCGACTCGCCCGACCTATCACTTGGTCAATTCCGAGGGCGATGGCGACAGGAACTATTCAGCCGATCCCAATTTTTTTGTCTACTGGAAAGGTCAGTATCATTTCGGTTATATGAACAAAGGCGATGAGTACGCTTTTGGTCACTATACAAGTACTGACCTTGTTCACTGGAGACGGCGCAAGGACTGTGGCCTAGGCAGTGGAGGTTGTGGTACTGGCGGTACGATCATCACCAAAGACGGCAAGAAAGTTATCTTTGTCGGCATATTTGGCGGCCGAGCATCCTATATCGAGTCTTCGGACGAGAATCTCGAGGAATGGTCTAAGCCGATTGACATTCAAGTGCCCCAAGAGGCCTTGGATGCCGACTATTGGATATTCTGGGATCCAGATGCCTGGGTTGAGGGAGATTACTACTATGTGTATTCCGGATCTCACGCTGGCCACCCTTTCGATAAACGACCGGGGTCGGGTTCTTGGTATAAAGAGCCGACACTGATGCGATCCAAAGATTTTAAGAACTGGGAGTTTCTCGGTAAATTCATGACCAAAGACTTGCCTGGACTTGATCGGCAGGATTATTCCTGTACTGATTTCTTTAAACTCGGCCACAAGCAGATGAAGCTGCTCATCAGTCACAGTTGGGGAGCCCGTTACTATCTGGGTGAATGGAAAGATAACAAATTCACCCCCGATTTTCATGCCAAGATGAGCTGGAGCTGGAATCCTGACAAGGAGCCTGTCTACTGGGCACCCAAGACCTATCTCACACCAGATGGGCGCAGAGTAGCCATGACCCTGTTAAGGGCCAAGTTTGGCAACACATTATGGAGTGCGACATTCTCATTGCCCTGGGAGTTGAGTCTACCAGATGACGGGATTTTGCGTATCAAACCTGTTCGCGAGCTTGAACGTTTACGCTACAACGAAACGGTTGAGAGCGACATGGTAGTCAAAGCCGGCGAGAAATGCAGGCTGAAGGAAATCTTAGGTGATACGGTCGAATTGAATGTTACCATCAAACCTACCGAAGCCAGGGACTTTGGCGTAAAAGTGTTGTGTGACAAAGGCAACCAAAATGGGCTGAATATCTTCTATTCAGCTGGCGAGAAAAAGATTTCGGTGCGAGATGAGAAGGAAACGATAGATCCCGATACCAGCACCCGAGCTTATGCCGATGCGCCGTTCGAGTTGAAAGAGGGAGAGGATTTGAATTTACGGATATTCATCGACAAGCCAATCGTGGAAGTCTTTATCAATGACCGCCAGGCGGCGGTGCAAAGGCATCTGCATAAACCTGAAGACGTCGGAATATGCCTTCACAGTGAAGGCGGGGACCTGAAGGCGGACGTGACGGGTTGGAAGATGGCGGCGTCCAGCCAGTGGTGAGAAACATACCGGATATCCACCGACCTATGCTGGTAAATTCTTCGGAGAGTATTTCAGGAATGTAACCATTAAGTACATAGAAAGGAGCTTTAGCGTGTTAATTCATACACGATCAGTTGCACATAAAGTCTTTGAAATATGGCGTAGCTCAGAGCGGTTCACTAAGAACCCGGATGTTGTCAGACTGCCTTCTGGGCGACTGATGTTAATCTATTGCGACACAGACTCACATTGGTCACAGGAAAATCAGATTTTGACGCTGCTAGCAAGCGACGACGCGGGGAGCACCTGGTTCAAACACCGAGAGCTCGTCCAGCACGATATCCGAGAGGATGAGGAACGATTGGTAACACCTCGGTTAAGCAGACTTAAGGACGAGCGACTCGTCGTACTCGTTGATCAAGATGACAATGGCCACTTTCACGAGGACCAACCACCTGGAATACTGGCTTTCTGGAGCGAGGATAATGGCAACACATGGAGTGAGGCACAGAACACAGGGATCACCGGCTTCGAACCTGACAGGGTTATGGATTTGCCCGATGGTCGGTTAGGTGTGGCTTCCCAGGTTATGCGTGGTGAAACCCAAGAGTTTGCTAACATCCTCTCCTGTTCAGACGATGGAGGACAAACGTGGTATGAACAAGCAACCATAGCACATAATGGCTACCACCGCTTCTGTGAGGGGGCGATCGTCATTCTTGACGAAGGAAAGGAACTGGCTTGCGTGATGCGCGAGAACCATTCTGCTGGTATTCCCTGTTTCGTTGCTTTCTCACAGGACATGGGAAAAACCTGGTCTAAGTCGCAAATGTTGCCTTTTGCAATTCATCGACCATATGCCAAACAGCTCGCAGACGGACGAGTGCTGGTAACTGGTCGACATGTCAATGGGGGAATGGGAACATATGGATGGTGTGGTGACCTCAGGGTTGAAGCGGGACAATGGAGTGTGGGAGGTCCGCGCCAGCAGTTTGTGGCAGAACTGACAGCAGACGCTCTGATCATCGAAAACAAACCAGAACACGAATGCCGATATACTCTGCTGCCACCAGAATGCAGCAAAAGTGAAGTGATTTTCGAGGCTCAAATGCGTGTAGAAGGTGAGAACGGTAAAGCTGTTGCTTTCCTTTCTGTATCCAGCCTTGGTCCACAGGGCAATTTGTTACAGATCGCTCCTGACTGGATCATGCTGAATAAGCAAACAGTCGATTTTCGTAAGCCTGTAGACATGACACATGAACGTACTGTCACAATTCATCACAAACGTGGTCTGCTTGAAGTGCGTATTGATAACAAAACACTGATTTCGGGATGCATCTGGCGCGAATCTCAGCCTCTAAGCGACTTTGGGGGGGGGGACCCATTCAAGCGTACCCAGTTTGGTCAGATAGGTGAAGCCGGAAGGAGCTTCTGGAAAAGTGTTTCTTATTCGGTCAAAAACCCCACACTCCCGGATACCGAGTGGCGATGGGAGACGTCCGATGGGCTATGGCCAGATAACTACCAGCGGGAACATCTTATTCAGATCCACGCTAACCCTCCAGGACAGAAAGCAAGGCCAGATCACGGATATTCGTCATGGTTGATGCTGGACGATGGTCGGATCCTACTTGTGGACTATACCAACTTTAGCGATGATCCTGGCCGGGCTCACCTTGTCGGTGTTTATCTCGATCAGGAGGACATAAATTAAGTCTCATTGCAGTTTCAATTGGGCCTGTATGAGGACTGGAAAGATACGCCATACTTTGTCAGCTTCGTTACAATCTGAGACGGCGTGAAGATAAGGTATTAGTTTGGCTGGCTGTTTCACTCCGCGTTATCTCGCTAGTCCCTGAAACATGGACATTTTCTAATTAGAATAGAAGACAAAATCATTATTAATATAACCTTACGGATATGGAATCTTATGAGTATGACTGACCAAACGAATATCACTGACCAAGAAATCAAAGACACTTTCAAACGCGATGGCTATGTTGTGGTTAAGGATATCATTGCGGATCATGATCTCGAACCGATCCGAGACCACATCAAAACAAAGGTCGATGAGTATGCCTGTGAACAGTACGCCGAAGGCAATATTTCGTCGCTCTATGAAACCGAATCTTTCGTGCGCCGCTACGCTGTTATCTGCGAGGAACTATCAACTTCTCCTCGTGGTTGGATGGGCAACACTTACGGTCGCGAGTTCTACGATCTCTATAATCTGCCCAGCGTTCTCCATGTGTTGGGTATCATACACGGTCCTGAAATTTCCAATATCGGTGGTCCCGCCTTGCGAACAAAGCTACCCGGAAGCATCATCACCTCGTTTCCCTGGCATCAGGACAGTCAATACATCGACCAATCGACGATTGGTAAGAAAGAACGCCATACCGAGGACCTGCAGATGGTCACAGTGTGGGTCCCTTTGGTCGAAGCTACGGTGGAGAACGGTTGCTGCTGGGTCATCCCGGGCAGCCACCACTGGGGTCTACTGGATGGCGCTCGAGATCAGGACAACAACGTGCGTATGGAGAAGGACGTAGAGACACGAGGTAACCCTGTTCCCATTCCTCTAAAACCAGGAGGAGCGCTTTTTATGTCTAATTTGTGCGTCCACACAAGCAAGTTGAATACAACCAATGGATGCCGTTGGAGTATTGATTTTCGTTACTTCCCTACTTCAGACCGAAGCGATTTGATACCTAAGCAAAAGCAGGCAGCAGAGTTTGTCCGCGACAAAGTGCGCCGAGGGGGACGAGAACCGCTGGTGGTGCTTACCAGTGGCCATAAACCCACCTGGGAAGAGTGGGATACGGCAAACCGGAAACTACAGTTAGCCTCGAGGGGGTAGCCTACGCGTGAAATCACCATCATGGTAGCATGAAGTTATTGATTTACATTAGACAGCACCACAATTAACTTTAGTGAAGTGTAAAACCAAAAGGAGGACCACTAGGCAATTGCTCACTATTGACAGCATCGATGCAAGTTGATTGCTCTCCGCGTTTAGACATAAAACCGAGGAAATTCTTGAGAAATCGCGAGGTTTTAATTTACCCATGTTGTTGCAAGAGTGCCAGCGAGATCAATGGGAAAGAACCTCCAGACCACCGATTGCATCTTTGACACCATGCAATCTTATATACAGAGAGATTCTTATTCCTCTCTACATAAAACAAAGGAAACGAGCCTAATTACGATTCAAAAATTTACGGTTAGGAGAGGCAGTTCTATCTATCAAGCTTAGCCTGACATTGTTCTCACCCCTCTTCAAAAATTAATAATAATGAATGTTTTTGGGCTTCTTAGAAAGTAAAAATAGCGAAAGGGAACGATAATCTTATGGCATATCGAGGCTCCATTATCGGTTGTGGTCGGATTGGTAGCACCATTGACGATGAACAAGTTGATCGTCCACAATTTCGGTATCCGTGGGCGCATGCACCAGCGATAATCGAGGCAAAAGGTGTGGAATTGGTTGCAGCTTCAGACCTTAGGGAGGAGCAGTTAGCAGATTTCAAACACCGTTGGGGGGTTACCGCGCTCTACTCCGACTATCGTGAGATGATTAAGAAGGAAAAGCCAGATATCGTGTGTATAACGACCAAGGTGGAGGAAAGAGCAGAAGTCGTTATCGGCGCGGCAGAAGCAGGAGTCAAGGCAATCTATGCAACGAAGCCAATGTGTCGAAGTCTGGCCGAAGCTGATGCGATGATTGAGACATGTCGGAAGCATGGCACCATTTTGGCGATTGCCTGCCACAAAAACTGGAGTCCGTGGTTTCAGGCATGCCTGAAAGCCATTAAAGAAGGCGAAATCGGCACGTTCTCGTCGATGGCATGTAACTATGGTTGGAACCTATCAAACGGACATAGCCACACACTTGCCCTGTTCCGACTATTTGCCGAGGCTCCAGCAAAGTGGGTTTTCGGACATATGGATAGCGACGAGGCAGCAGCAAGAAATAGTGATCTCTCCGGTACAGGGATGATTTATTACGAAAATGGCATCCGTGGATTCTTAAACACCGGCGGTTGGCTGAACATTGACTTCATTGGTCTCGATGGTTGGATTAGCGCGCGCAACGAACACGCCGACTTTGAAATGTGGGGACGTCACCCGAGAACCCGAGAACCTATCCGCCGTCAGTTTCCGAACCCCAAACGGCCCAGAAGCTCTCAGCAGGCTGCCATTGAGGGACTCGTCAACAACCTTGACGAAGATACGGAACCGCTTTGCCCAGGGGAATACGGTCGTGAAGCCCTCGAGATAGCTATCGGGTTGCGAGAATCACACCGGCAGGAGGGAAAAAAAATAGAACTCCCATTGGCTGACAGAAATCTGAGAATTGGTTAATTAAGAGATTTTGCCTAAGGTTTATTTACATAGAGATGAAGCATGTACACGCATGGATCTCAACCACTCTTCCAACCATTCTACTCAATTAGGGCATATATAAGTGACGAGAGAGATCCTTTTCACCTCGTCCTAATCCTAATGTCTGCCGTCATGTTTGATATACTCAATGATACCAATTTAACATTACAAGAATTAAGGTAAGATTGGGGACAGAATGAAGACAAGATATTAGCCTATCTAGCTGTTTCACATTTACAAATGAGCTATATACCATGGCACAAAAGGTAAATGTTAGATATGACTGCAAATAGAAGGAAGCCGAAAGATTGTCTTGAAGCAGAAGTTCCCAACTACAATCCCACTTACGCACCATCCTGGTGGAGGTACTCGTAATCCCTGGCAACCTAATTAGTAACTAGCCACCTTCTATCAAGGCTATCAGTATCATAATGCCTAATATCCAGTGATCAATTCTAGGTTGCCCAGACTCAACAGCGAAGGAACCATAAGTTTATGACAATTGATTGGAAAAATGCCCCAGACAGGGTCGTACCAGCTCTCAAAAAAGATGGATTTGTCGTTTTTCCCAACTTTTGGGATGGGGCAGAGATTGCCGAAATTTTGGTGAACATTGAACGATTTATTGCAGAAGTCATCCCCACCTTATCTCGTGATTAAGTCTTCTATGAAGACCTAGTGAGCGAAGATTCGCTCAAACAAATCCAAGAAATGCAAACTCATGATTCCTAACTTTGGAAACTTGTTCAACAACAAATTCAAACGATTGGCCAAAATTTTGCTAGAGGGATCGGTGGTTGGCCAAAATATGCAATACTTCAACAAGCCAACCAAAATAGGGAAACCAACCCCACCTCATCAAGATGGCTACTACTTTATGCTCACCCCGTGCGAGGCTCTGACTATGTGGCTGGCTCTGGATGAAGTTGATGAGAAAAATGGCTGCGTCCGGTACGTACGGGGTTCTAATCACCTGACCATGCGCTCTCACAGTCAGACTAACACCCTCGGCTTCTCACAGGGTATTACCGATGACGGTACAGATACGATCTGGCTAACGAAGTTGCCCTAGCAGCAAGGCCAGGTGACCTACTAGTCCATCAAGCTATAACTATCCACCGCGCCAATGGTAATCAAAGCGAATCTCGCAACCGCCGAGCTTTGGACTTCATCTACCATTCGCACCAGGCAAAAGCAGATACCAAAGTTCATACCGCTTATCAACAGAAATTGTCCGAGGAAATGGTCGAGGCCGAAAAATTTAAAACAACTAATTAAACTTGGAAAAATACAATTAACGTGAAGTATACTATTAAATTCAGAATAGGGGTCAATTTTCAGAAACGTAGCGTTGAACACGCTATAAGTGTCGCGCTTAAAATCTAAAATCAAACCAGTACTATATAAAGATACATGTAAGATGGTCAAAATATTGAACTGCATTCGGGTAATAATGACAGCCCTTATGACGGCGATGTCATTGTTTTTCATTTCACAAGTCGATGCCAAACAAACATTCTATAACTCATTGGATAGTAAGGAAGCAGTCGAAGCTGGTGGTGGGAAAGTGCACGCTGGCTCCTTTGAAAAGGCGCACCGAGGCAACGGGTTTTTGGCGGATGGAAAAGGTGACGCCGTTTCGTTTCCCACCGCAGGACACATAAAACAAGATGTAGGTTCGATTGCGCTTTGGGTCAAAGTGATGGTAGACATCCAGAAAGTGCCGGGAGAATCATTCATTTTTATGATGTACAAACGCGGGAGCGACGCATTCTTCATCAACCACAGCCATGGTTGGAACCCCAAGGGAATTTGTTGGATGATAAAAGCTGGCGGTAAATGGTTCACGAATGGAAAAGGTAAATCATGCAGCCAGGATTTGGATTGGAAAAAGGGCGAGACTCATCACATCGTCACTTCGTGGGGGCCAAAAGGCCAACAGCTTTGGTTGGATGGGAAGTTGGTGGGCCAAGCTCCAGGGCACAAAACAGGTACGACGAAAATGGACAATAACTTCTGGGTTGGGAATATTGAGATTGAAAAAGGTAGCACGCTACCTTCACAGTGGGTTCAGGACGAGCTCTACATCTTCGATACCCAACTGGGACAAGGAGAAGTTGATGGAATTATGAAGTCGAGTGTAACAGCTGTCGAACCGTCTCATGATAAGCTCTCTTTAACTTGGGGAATGATCAAGCTGAAAAAGTGAAAGTGACCTACCATATGAATAGCCGATTTATTACCATATATCAAGAATAGACAGAATATCGAATTCAGACATGGATTGATCTTCAAAGATGTAGTGTTGGATACACCGCAACTCCCACACTTAAAATCTAAAATTAAGCCAGTATTATAAGGAGACAGTAAGATAATGAAAATATTGAACCGCATTCGAGTAATAACGGGACTTATTATGACGGTGATGGTATTAGTTTCTGTCCCCAAAATCGGTGCTAAACAAATATTCTATAACTCACTAGATAGCCAAAAAGCGGTAAAGGATGGAGGTGGAATAGTACACGCTGGTGTCTTCGTAGAAGGAGCCTTCGACAATGGTTTTTATTCGGAAAAGGCAGGAGAGGCCGTTTCATTCCCTACCGAGGGGCAACTTCTACTAGAGGCAGGTTCAATTGCACTTTGGGTCAAAGTCATGATAGACATCAAAAAAGTACCTGGAGAATCATTCATTTTTATGGAATACAAGCGCGGGAGCGATGCATTCTTTATCAACCATAGCCATGCGTGGAACGCTGAAGGAATTTGTTGGATGATAAAACATAACGGGAACTGGTTTGCAAATGGAAACGGAAAATCATGCAGCCAACCACTAGACTGGAAAAAGGGCGAAACCCATTTCATTGTCACTACTTGGGGACCACAAGGGATGAAGCTCTGGATTGACGGTGAACTCGAAGGACATGTTAAAGATCATAAAACAGGTCCTGCCAAAATAGACGATGACTTTTGGATTGGGAATATTGAGATCGAAAAAGGTAGCACGCTGCCTTCACAGTGGGTTCAGGACGAGCTCTATATCTTCGATACCCAACTGGAAAAAGCAGAAGTAACAGACCTGATGAAGTCGAGTTTGGCAGTTGAGCCATCTGTTGAGCACCTTGCTTTAACCTGGGGAACGATCAAACTGAAAAAGTAGAAATCCTATTAAAGCAAACTAAACGGAAAATGATACATTACTCGGGACCACCCAAATCCTGGTTAAGATGCCTATTCCTCAATGCCTAGATCTCCCCTACGTGCAATTGTACTAGGCGCATTGTTAATCCCCATCAACTGTTATTGGCTGGTGATCTCTCGCCAGCCATACCAGTATCAACCTATCCCCACCATCGTCTCTCCTTTTTTCAATGTCATCTTCATCTTGCTGCTGTTGGTCATTGCTAATCGGTTACTAGTCCGTTTTTTCCCTAGACTGGCACTGACGCAAGGGGAACTGATTGTTGTCTATGTCATGCTGAGCGTTACTTCAGCCATTCAGTCTTTCCAAATGATGCAGACACTGACCACCATGATGGAGGTCCCGTTTCGAAGGGCAACCGTCGAAAACGATTGGAAAAACCTGTTTGGGCGATATATTCCAACTTGGCTCTCGATTAGCGACAAAAGGGTCATCGCCGCCTATTACCGAGGCGATTCAACCCTTTACACTCCACAGCATCTGCAAAGTTGGTTGAAGCCTGCCTTATGGTGGTCGGGCTTTGTAATCATGCTGGTCTTCGTCATGCAATGTATCACGCTCTATGTACGTACCTCCTGGGTGGAGCGGGAGCGCTTGTCCTATCCAATCATTCAACTCCCCTTATTCATGACCAGCCAACCGAGCTTGGAATCCAGCCGGGGCAAAATTTTCGTCCAAACTGGACTATGGTTCGGTCTTGGGATTTCAGGCGGGATTGCCTTGATAAACGGATTAGCGGAATTACTACCGACCATTCCAACCATCAAAATCCACCCCAGACATCACAACTTAGCACGCTACATTACGACACAACCATGGCGGTCGATGGGGGGGGTTAATGTCGGTATTATTTCTCCCGTGGCTGGGCTAGCCTTCTTTATGCCGTTGGACATGTCCATTTCCTGCGTTTTCTTCTTTTTTGTTTCCAAAGCACAGCGAATTGTCGCTGTCACCTTGGGTGCACGGCAGGTTGCGTACTCTGAGTACTTGGTTACACTGAACCAACAATCGTTTGGTGCGTTAGCCGGTATTGCTGTGACAGCTCTATGGATGAGTCGAAAGCTAGCACGTGGCAGCGATCAAGTTCCGCCGACAACCGGCCAAGCGTCAATCCGCTCCAGACGATCCCCCGAACCACATCTTGCCGTTTGGGGGATCTTGATTGGAATTGTTGGCTTATCAGTCTTCATGTGGAAGGCGGGAATGTCGATCTGGTTAAGTCTGCTGTTTTTTTTCTGTTATTACACCATTTCGGTCGGGGTAGCTCGATTTCGGGCAGAGATGGGCGTTCCATTGCATGACTTCCACTTCACCGGTCCAGACCAGATGTTTCCAAGCATTATCAGTCCTCGACGATTAGGCTACCAAAACGTCACTGTCATGTCGATGCTCGGCTTCTTCAACTTCACCTATCGAGCACATCCACAACCACACCAAATTGAAGGGTATGCCCTTCTACACCGAGCAAAAGTCAATCATCGCCTTTTATTTCCAGCTGTAATGGTCGCTC
The DNA here is from genome assembly GCA_012963885.1 of Candidatus Poribacteria bacterium. Classification (GTDB taxonomy): domain Bacteria; phylum Poribacteria; class WGA-4E; order WGA-4E; family UBA9662; genus UBA9662. The sequence continues at coordinate 36,415 of DTUY01000381.1, forward strand.
TGGTGGTTGGTGTCCTAAGTTTTTTCTGGGTCTACTTGCATATCGCCTACCAGCACGGAGGAAGTTCATTGGAACGATTTGCCCATGTGCTCTACACACGTCTAGCTAACTGGCTGACTGATCCTTCCGATGAACTGGACTATAGTGGATTGGCCTCCATTGGCGCCGGATTTGGTGTGGTCCTATTCTTCGCCTTCATGCGTCAAAAATTTTTGTGGTGGAAACTCCATCCTGCAGGTTATGCCATCTCCAACAGCATGGATATCAACATTTTCTGGTTTTCAATTCTAGTCGGTTTTATCCTCAAATGGCTACTAATCAAATATGGTGGGATTAAAAAATATCAGCGAGCTCGCCCCTTTTTTCTGGGGTTGATTTTAGGTGAGTACGTTATAGGCAGTATATGGACCATCATTGGCAACATCATCCATCAACAGATTTTCTTTGGTGGAACTCATTGATTTCATTTGCCCAGCAACATTTAGCTTTTTCCTAGCAGTATCACATTCTACCTCAGTAAACTTAATATTGTGCTGTCTGGAACAAGAGTGAAGAAGCGGATCATAATCGCAACCCTTTATTCTGTCAATGGTTCACCTTGTGCTTGCGGTCGGCTCGTTAATTTTCGCTTATGGTGCTGAAATGAAGGCATTCGAAACTACTAATTACTAGCTCTCAGGAGTTGAACGCATCGCCGACCTACTGGTAGGGTTCGTTCGACCTGGGATGCCCTTTTGGACCCTATGGATAAGTAAAAACATGCCCAATTGTAGTAGAGTGGACGTTGTGCGTAGCGAACAGCCTTCTCTGGGGCTTCGTCGTTGCTCTGATCATCAACAGCTCAGCATTCGTTAAAAGGGGAAATACAAGTTGAGGTAAATCCGAATTCCTTCTAGTGTACTGATGGGGACATTTCTAGCCGTGAGTAGAAAAAAAGACGACAACCAAATCCTCAATAACAATCTTTTAGTCCATCCGTGGATGTTGAAGGCAAATTACAACAGGCTATTTCTTTTTATCAATCAGGTCAGTTGCTGCAAGCGGAACAAATTACTGATACCCGCGCAATAGATAATACGTGTACCCGATATGTTCTAGATACGAGTTTGAAACTTATAGCAGGGGTAAGGAATCCTCCACTATTGTTCTTGGTCAATCTTTATTAATTCACTGATTACTTGATCACAAATGGTTGCTGATTTGCTGCTATCCTTGAAAGCTGCATTCATTACCATCATATATGCTCGATCGATATTTGGTGCCATCCATACTCGGGTATACCACATGGTATTACTACCATCATGGGTTAAAACAGTTCCTTTGACTCTATTGTATTGATATACGCCCCAACCCGCAGCATAGTCTCCAACGGGCTCAATCAACTGATCCAACTGATGTCGGTTCTGAATCATAGGATTGCTATTTGGCAATTGAAGAGCAAGAAATTTAGCCCAATCGGCTAAGCTACAATGTACTCTTCCTACGGGGCCTAAAGGTTCAGAGTTATCAAGCTGACTGGCTTCCCAGCCTGTATCGGATTCTACATGCCCCAAGGTTGGTCTGACTGACCCGGTGGGCCAGGTGGGCCAAAGCTGGCAGTTTTCATCCCAAGGGGCTGAAATAACTTCTCTTGAATTAGTGTTTCCCAAGACTTTCCTGTTACTTTCTCTGCCATACAACCAGCAACAATATAACCTAAGTTGGAATATAGATAGTCTCCAACCTTGGTCAGAGGTTCGGTTGCCAAATTATCTTTAAGAATTTTCAGTCTTCTGACTTTTATGTCTCTTTCATCGGAATGATCCCACCAGTTATTAGCATTGGCTGGCATTCCACTTCAATGTGTTACAAGTTTACGTAAAGTCGCTGATTCATAATTTGGATGGATTAGGTCTTTAAGTTCGGGCAGCGTCTCAATCAATGTTGATTCCCAATTCAGTTTCCTCTCGGTAATTAAGATCGCTAGAAGGGTACTGGTCATTGCTTTTGTGCATGAGCCCAGATGGACTAAATCATCAGTTTCCATAGGATCAGGATTGTTAACCAGGAATTTTATTATTGTCGATTACTGTTGATAAAATAGAGTTAATTTGGTCTTCTCTTTTACCATCGCGCCGATTGTAAAGGAACCAGGGGTAAAGGATTCTGAAACAATACATCGAAATCCGAAATGGTTGTCAGGATTCGATGGTCTTTTGCCGTCGCGAAGAGCCACTCGCAGGCGAGCCATTTTGTTGTACCAAGACCCACCCCTAACTACCTGCACTTGGACTTTTAGGGTTATGTGATGGCGATGTGCTATAATATCTGGATCATACCAATCAGAACACCATTCCCAAGCGTTACCTGCCATATCATAGAGACTATAACTATTAGCTACTATGACCCAACTGGGGTTGGCTTACCATTTCTGCCTTGGTCATAACAAGATTTGCTAGAGTTAATAGTATCACCCCATGGATACTTTTTACCTGATAAACCACTTTTGGCGCTCTTCTCCCATTCTGCTTCGGTAGGAAGCCTCTTCCCCGCCCAGACAGCGTAGGCAGTGGCATCAGACCAATTAACACCTACACTGGTTGCTGAGGAGAATTGAATATTGAGTCATTCCAATAGGCAGGTAGCCTATGTCCAGAATCTTGCATAAAAAGCTGATACTGAGCATTAGTCACCTCATATTTATCCATGTAGAAAGCATCTATAATAGACGGTATGCATTGGTTTCTCATCATCGTCTCCATCAGTAAACCCATCAGAAAGTCACCAGCAGGAATTAACACCATCTTAGACCCATCTTTCTCCCAAGTAATCATCTTAGCACTGATCTCCATTAGTTCCTTCGCACTTTCAACCACTAGTTCTTCTTTACCTTCGGCATAGATTGAACCCACCAAAACAACAAATACCATTAACCAAGAAAACGTTCTCATTTAAATTCTCCAAATATAAAGTATAATGCCAATAATTATAGATGCCTTAAAAAAATAAAAGGATATTAATTTTATTGGTGGTAATAAAAAAGTGAAAAGGGTGGATGAGACTCTAGGTCAGATGGAAATGTAAGATCGAGAGGACTAAGAAAAAGGGCACCAACTAATGGGGAGTAGTCGACACCCCGATACCCCGTACGCGAGTTATCTATTGCACGGGTATCAATGAGGATTTAGTTATTTAATTTGATTCATATAGATTGGGCAGAGAACTCAGCGGCCCAAGCCGATAATGGGGGCTTTGAGCAGTCTATTAATTCCAATAGTAACCCCATGCGCGTCTAACTCCCTAAGCGTTTGCTTTCTTCTACAAGCCAGTCTGCATCGGCCATTGGCATTGGTTCCGGTGCCCCCAATCCTTCCTCGTTGCGCCAACGTGTCAGCGGGTGTTCACGATTGAGCTGTGGGAGATCGACGCGAGTACCGTAGGCCGCTGATTCAAAAATGCCCATGATGATCTCGATGACGTGGCGGCCCTCTGCTCCACTGCATTCGTGCTCCTGGCCTGCATCTAGAGCCCGAACATATTCGTCTACAAACCAATAATCACCTTCATTCATTTTGCCATTTCCTGGAAGGGATTTGACTGCTTGTTCAAAACTTTCCGGATAAATGGGTGTTAGGGCTTGCCATTGATCCAAGTTATTTGTGGGTAGAACATGTGGATTTGGTAACTTCCAAGCGCCTTGAGGATGCCACATCAGTCGACCTTCGGTGCCATAGAGTTCAACCACATGCGCATCCAATTCAATTTTGTTAAAGTGATGCTGAAGCAGTGTCCCAGTTACCCCATTGGCAAACTGTAATGAGGCAGTGACGCGATCGCCCGCAATAGTTCCGTTGCCACGCGGGGCAGGTAAAACATCCTGTGGTGTTATAGTATGACCTCGAGTGGTAGCATGTGCTGTGACACTCTGACAATGTCCTCCAAATTTGATCATATGGGTCAGCAGATGGGTGCCGATTTCCATAAGACCAAATCCCCCGTAATAACCTTTCCCACTGGCGTAGATATAGCGTAATTCGCCTATATCGCCTGCTTGATAGACCTGATTAATAGCTTGTGTCCAAGCACTCAACCGCCACTGATGATGAACAGCTACCTGAACCCCCTTTTCATCTGCTTTGTTCATCACTGCATCAGTCTCGATGAGATCCATTCCCATTGGCTTTTCGACTTCAATGTTAACCCCATGTTCCAATACCCGTAAAGCTAGTGGGGCATGCAAGGCGGGTGCGGTCGGAATAGCTACAATATCTGGCTTAGTCTGACGAATCATCTCGTCTAAATCAGTAAATCGTGCCTTTATACTTAGTTCATCCCCTAAGGTGTTCAGGCGGTCTTCCAACAAATCACATAGGCCGACCAGCTCCGTTCGGGGATGAGTGTGATAAACTCTGGCGGCTGACGATCCCCGTGATCGACAACCTAAAATGGCAACTCTATATGGTTTCATTTTTCCCCTTTAAATAAGTATTCTCGGAAAATAAATTTATATTGTTAATGAGTTTGATCATAGCAAATTCAAGGGATTTCCGCAAGGCTTAAAGGACCATGATATCTCTTGAGTGCAAGGTCAAGCGGTTAACTTAAATACAAGCTACTTCAGGACTTTATCAATGCTTAGTGCACAGATCTACCAACAGGTCTTCAGGTGTATCTATCTTCCCTAATGCCATTGTCGCCATTATAACGAACCGATTCATCCTCATCCTACAATGTCTAGATCAGGCCAAGTATAGCATCCTCTGTTTTCGTAGTATCATACTTAGGCTTAAGGTCTCTTAGGGGCTGTTGCTGAATAATAAATTTATTCAGCGAATGGAACAGTATGGTCATGCTGATGACTGCAGTATTCAGGTGTTATTAAAGCAGTGGCGCCAATGAGCAGCATTTCCAAAGTTGTCACACGGATCTTTTGATCTGTCTGCTTTTGGGCTAACATCCCACTGTTATAAAATAGAGTTTAATCGGTTCGAAATCGGATACGTCAAAGCCTACCTTAATCAATATACCAATATATACTGTAGTAAGTTTTGAAAAACGAGCAGTTCGATAAGTACGAATAAACTAACGGAGATGCCTGCAATCCTGAGCGTATCGTTGCTTGTGCGCCTGGGACCCCGCCGAACAGGCTTATCGCGCCATTGGCAATCCCTTGAGCAACTAGCTCCTTGTTTTGCTGCGTGCTTTCTCCACTAATGCCATGAAAACGTCAATCAGATGTTGAAGGCTGTTGAACAATCGGAACAGTCGAGTTGGCTCAGGTAAGCTTGGGAACAGGTGGCGGTGGTTTTGGGAAATCCATCGATAGAAAGCTCGATTCCCCACGTCCTTGAGGACAAACAGCAAGCCAAGGGTAAACCACTTCAGAAGGATAGAGTTTGGCTTGGTTGTGCTTGTGATTTTGATTCGCTTTATCGAGTTTATCATCAACTGGACAGAACAGATATGTGATAAAATCTTGGGGTGGTCATGAGTTGAGCTCCTTATTTGTCGAAAGAATTGAGTTGATATCCTTTTGACGAACAAAGGGAGCTCTGATTTTAGCTCATGACCTACGCCAAACTAGCACCATTGGTTAATAGGGGGTCCAAGTAGCATAACAATGCCAGTTGAAGTGCAAAAGGTAGCGCAGCCAGTATGATGGTTGACGACCATACTCTAGGGATTTGCTCGTCAACCATTGCTGTAAGTTCATTGAAATGGGTGATGGTGTTCTCGATAGCCATATATTCCACGGGCCACTCGGAAAAATTTGTCCAAGCAGAAATAACTATGATTGCTATCAGGGGCGACGGCACAAATTTTGAATACTGGCCGTATAGAATCAGTAATGTGACGAGAACAATTATGGTATTAAGATGTAGCTCTCCTTTGACAGGCTCCGTGCCATTGAGACCTAGTAGGATCTGTGCTTAGCTCACCTAAATCAGCGCTGCTATGCCATTCATGAATCCAGACACGACGACATTGGGTACGATGCGTATAAATTTGCCAAGCCTTGACACGCCCATAATCAGGAGTATTGCTCCCGTTAAAATAAGTATGACATTTACAAAGTGGTCAGCTTGTATGTTATCGGGAAATTTATTTTCGTATGCATATGTTGCGCATGTAGTGTTCATCGGCGCAGTTGGTCCGGAGCACTGAACCCGCGTACCTCCTAATAATGAAGTAATGGTCGCTATGATACCTGCGGACATTATGCCAGCGAATGCACCTCTACCAGATAGTATGCCAAGTGCAGCATCTAGGCTTAATAAAACAGAATTGGCTGGTAAACATTGGTCAGGTAAACATAAACGTGCGGTTAAAGGTATAATTCTCGTTACTCTATTATGGACAGAAGGTAAAATGAGCAAAAACGATCATTTTCGCATGATATAGCTAAATCATTATAAAACGACATATTGTGAATGCTCAGAAAAGAGTTC
>DTUY01000382.1 GCA_012963885.1 Candidatus Poribacteria bacterium
CAGTATGGATGGGTTGTGTGGTTTGGGGTTCTCGCTGGAAATGATACTGCGTTACACCATTCTGAAACCTGATCTTTTGCGCTGGAAAATTATCCGACGCTTTGTATGTACCGCCGTGCCAAATACTGCGAAGCGCTGCCAAAGATGAAGACTCACCTCGTAAGTCAGATTCTCAGTGGAAGACTTATCTCAGGAACGACAGGATGTTCTGCGATATTGCACTGGTTTGTGCAAACATAGCCGTAGCGGATTGTGACAGTATCTGGTGATTCGCTAAGTCGGCGTCTTGTATGGAGGAACGTGAAGCTTCAATGTTCTGTGTCTGGCTGGTTAGATTCGACATAGTAAAGGCTAAACGGTTCTGTCTACATCGAATCCAAATGGTTTCATTCTTGATTGACCATATCAACGGCATGATCTAGTGAAGTGATCACCGATCTGGCTTGAGCAATATCCAACTCAATTTCAAACTCTAACATATTCCGTGGGTATCATCACCAACTCGACATTGCAAACTTTGCTGGATGCCGTTTTCATTGGTTCCTACTGAATCTCTAGGTTTGCTAAGGCGTACTATAACTTATAGATTCAGTAGGAGCCTGCCGGCTACGATTATCTCAATTTGTTTCTTCTTCCAGTACTTCCTCCATATGTTCTTCCAGCCGATCCAAATCCCAACCACCTTGGTCACGGATAATGGATCGCAACATCGGCGGAACATCTACCACGCTTTCCAGGATATCTTTCAGCATCTCCTTATGCTGACTGGCTGTTATTTGAAAAAAGTCTAGGGTCACGTCCTGCGAAGTGGCTAACATATCACGTAGAATGGTGCCCTCTGTCCGGGATGCGATCACCGGTTGCCTTTGCCCCTCAACGTAAACCTTGGTCCGTCGGCCCATACCGCGATCATGCTCAATCGGTTCAACACCGACAATGGCATCAGACCTGAAGTATTTTCCGTAACCTAGCGGAACCATATACTCATTCTGTATTTTCATAGCTGATTTCTCCTTACTATTTTGCTGGTTGTCTGTTAGTTAGACGGTTAAGTTTCTATGTCCTGACATAGATATGCCCAACCGAGAGGTCTAAGTTCCAGACCTCCTAGTTAATAGAGATGACAAGTTTTACCGATTCGCTTATGCCAGCCGTCTGGTTAAAACGGAATGTCATCATTGTCTGAATTTGTCCCGGCTGTGCTGTTACCGTTTTGCCCTTCACTGTCACTGCGGCTTTCAACAAACTGGAACGAATCAACCAGGATATCATGCTTGGAACGCTTTTCACCGTCCGAGGTTTCCCAAGTCCGGTAGCGCAGTCTTCCTTCCACATGGATGGGTGACCCAGTGTTGAAGTGCCCATGGATAATTTCCGCGTTGCGGCCGAAGACTTCCAGGTCAATGAAGCAGACCTCTTCGCGTTTCTCACCGCTTTCCTTGTCCGTCCAGTTACGGTTAACGGCAATACCGGCTGAAACATTTGTTGTTCCTGATGGCAGTGTTTTTAGTTCCGGTTCACGGGTCAGTCTACCCATGAGAATGGTTTTGTTGTAATTCGGCATTTGACGCCTCCTTTTTTTAGATTCCGCTTTAAAATGAAAATTAATTAACTGATAATCTTTGAGTTAACCCACTACAGCTATCTTTTTTGATAAACCATGTTGGGTAATATTTCTCCGTGGATTAAATTAATTCCTGAAGTTGGTTTAACTGATGACCGCACCGCATTCTCTTCAGCGCTTGATTGGCAATTTTTCGTACGCGTTCCCGACTCAGATTCATTTTTCTGCCAATCTCAGCGTAAGAATGTTCATGTTCATCGATCAGGCCATAACGGAGTTTGAGGACAGACGATTCCTGTGTACGAAGTGAGTCGACAACATGATTGACCATGTTTTTCCTTTCATGGTCAATTAACCGATCCAACGGATTAATCTGCATTTTATCGGTTAAGGCAGCATTATAATCATCTACCCCGCCATTTTTCTGGCTAAATGCTTCCAGCGATATATAGGATTTTGGGCTTTCCAAGATTTGGCGAACCCGTTTAGCATCCATCTTGCCGGCAACCGCAATTTGGTCCAAGGCCACCGCGCCATTCGTCTTCTTCTTAAGTTCAATCTCCTTCTTTTGAAGTTTGCGGCGTCCTTCGGCAATATAAAGAGGAATCCGTATCGGGTCAGCCTGGTTTTCAATGGCTCGCCTTATGGTCTGCCGAATCCAGAAAATGGCATAGGTGCTAAAGCGATTACCGTATGAAACATCGAATTTACCGATAGCCTTCATCATACCGATAACACCTTCCTGCAACATGTCATGTGTTGACAGGACCACGCTCTCACCATATTCTCGACTGACAATGGATGCAACCAATCGGAGGTTGGCATTGACGATGGTGTCTTGAATGGATAGTAATTGCTGGGATGAACGGCGCAATTTTTTCCATAATACAGATTGAATTCCATCTTGTTTTAGTTGTTTTTCTATCTTTAACAGGATAATTGGAAGGCTCATCGGTTCCCACCACCATCGGTTTGACCTCTTACGACCAGGTCTATCAGAATCCTCCTTTTTGATGCGGTCGATGACTGACTTGGGGAACTGATTCAACAGCTGATCAATGTCCCGTCGGATTTGCGCAAACTGCTTGAATAATTCCCTCTCATGTGTTTCAGTTAGTCGAACGAACCGACCAATCTGGGTGAAGTAGTAATCTCCATTCCCCCTTTCGACCGGTTTGGGCAGTATGTCGCACTCCACGGGCCTATCTAGAGAAATAGATTCGTTGGCTGGCTGGACGGCAAACTCGTTTCCAATATTAAGTGTGTTCATGCCTATGTTCCTCCATGCAATGATTGAAAAGGCACTTCAGCCTTTCCCTATTTAGCTAAGATTGTATTAGCAATTCTCTTCAATTGAACATCGGATAAGGCACGAATATCATCCGTACCAAAAAGACTTTGTGACTTATTCTCCAACTGATCTACCGAGATGTCTGCCTGTTGTTTGGCATCCTCTACCACCTTTAGCAGTAGGGCTTTGTCATCAGCAGTACCAGTAGCCTCGATATCAATAAAACATACAGTGTTGTTGTTCTCATCCGTCTGCTGATCAATCCAGTCGTGATTGACGGTGATAACAGTGACTGTCTTGGGGTGACCTGAGGGTGTGATTCTGAAATCCGGATCTCGCGTCAGCCGACCCATGAGAATGGCTTTGTTATAGTCTGGCATTGGATAACCTCCTCATTTATATGTGGATAACTGTTTCTGCTACTTCGCTTTCTTAACTGCTGAACCTTGGTTGCATCCAAGAGAGGCATTATGACGATAGAGCACTCTTTCCATCTCAGCGTGGACGGCAAAGTCTGGATCACCCGTTTTCAGCTTTTGATATGATGTTTCCAGCTCCGTAATCCGCTCTTGGATCGAATCGATCAGCTTTTCAAAATCTTGATGGCGTGAACGAGCTCTATTCAGTAACTGGTATTCGTTATGTAATTCCTTTTGCAATTTGTAGTTGTACACGATTTTTTCTCCTAATTCTGGTTGAGTGAAACTGTTTTTTTAAATCTTAATTAAATTATGGGGTTAACCTCCGACGACTGGTGTCGGAGGTGGTTGTTTTTTTTAACTTTTATCTTTACGCCAGCAACATAGCCAAGCAATTATTAACAGGATGCATTCAAAGTCCGACAGACCGTGTCGGGAGTCAGATTCCAGGCATGTTTTTTTAGGGGAAATTGAAGATTAATATTCAGGCGAATATTCAGCGTACTTAAAAGGAATGATAAAGGTAAGGTAGAAACTAATTTTAAGTGGGGTTAAATTGAAAAATAAGGGAAAATCTTTAGGCTTTTTGCCAAAAAGTTAGCAAAACGATCAAACAACGAGATTACCTCAAAAGGAAAGACATGTGAAAATTTTATTCCGAAAGGCTAAATACGACAATGTGATCCCTTGTGATTTAAGGTGTAAGTGCTTCACCGCAATCAACTTGAAGATAGGTGAGTTGTTGAATTTGTAATTGTGCTGGAATTGGCCAGTGGGCATTCTAGCACAATTAGTGTGTCGCAGTAAAGAGGCAG
>DTUY01000383.1 GCA_012963885.1 Candidatus Poribacteria bacterium
CCGAGGTTCCGACTTATTGGAAAAAAACTAAACGTAAGAATTTAAATGATCCAGTTGGTGGAACTGGGTCTAAACATATAAGGGAGCTTCTCGATGGACAAAGGGAGAGCTTTAGTGAAAAAACAAGGGGGCTTTTTGATGGACATGGGAAGAGCTTTAGGAATCTGGGGGGGAGGATGGCTTTTCATAAACAAGATAATGAATCCACTTTTGTTAACGCTGGAGCGGGTTGGTTGAATGATGGTGAAAATGGTCAGTTCTACAGTTTGACGTTTGAACGTGAAGTAATCGATAAATACTGGGATCATCTTGTCGTAAACGGTTGCTTGTTGATTAAGAATCAGTTTAAGGGTGATGATGGTAGGAAACCTGATGTCATTTTGCGTCTCCGTGTACCGTCAGATGATGTTAAGGGGCAGACTGATGATGAGTCTTTGGCTCTTAATTGAGAATGGTTGGGGGGTGGCTTTCTGTGATAGACTTTTTACTGTCACTATGGGGATGGTCTTGATATGAGGGAATTGTCATTGGGCAATCTAGAAAGTTATAGGGAAGTTATTATTGAGATGATGCGGTATGGTGGGGCTGTTGATCAAATAGCAGTTGAATTAAAATGTTCTGAGCAAGATCTTATTCATTTTATCAAGTCGTCTGGTCTTGATAAGATGCTTAGTCGAAGGTCATGGAAGTGGAAAGCCCCTGGGAAATGGAGAAGAAAAGTTATTGTATCTAAACATGGAAAGAAGGTTGGTTGATTATGTCTGAATTTTATATTAAAGCGTCTGAGGCAGCGCGTCGGATCGGTGTCTCCCTGGTCACAGCAAAACGAATGATTTCCGACGGTCGATTAATTGGTGAGAAAATTGGCAGTCGATGGCAGATTCTAGAGCGGTCTGTGTTCGATTACTTGGGGAAAAATGAAGAAGAAGTGAACAAAAATGAAGTTGATTCTGCTGTTTCTACTGCTCAAAATCCATTAGAACCGGTTCAAAATGGTTTGGATACTGCTGATTCTGGTGGTTTTTCTTCATCTGTTGTGTCAGTTGGTGATGTTGACATCTCGCGCATGCGCGGACTAGGAAGTGAAACTTTTCCAGAGCATTCGCTCTTGGTTGATGAGTTTGGTCATATGTTCGGTTCCATTCAGTTGAATGCTGATCAGTTTTGGGGGAACTGCTTGCGATTTGTTGATGACTATTTGTGGATTTATTGGCGACCTTCTTTTAGTCAATATGCTCTCGAGGAATTATCTTATGATCTGAAAGCGACTGCACCGATTGTTGATCTGCTTTCAATGTCGTTATATGATGTTGTCAAGTGGGTTGTCTCTCTTCATGTCTATGGCGGGAGTCGGTATAATGGTGACGATTATGAAAATGGGGTGTGGCGTGTTGAATTGCGGCGTGCTTTGTCTGAGAATGGGGGTGGTGACCAGCTGTATCGGCGTTGCGCGTACTCTTATCCGTTTGAATTTCGTTCTGGAAGTTATGAAAGTCAGGATGGTGGAATCTTTTCGATTGAAAATGGAGTTACTGAGATGACACTTGATCGGATGAATGGGGTGTTAAATGGCTCTTAGTTATCGCGTTCTGTTTCGGGCTGTTGTTGGTTTAACTTCTTTGGAAACTGCTGTTGGCTATCTGAATAAATACGATAAAAAATATGATCATTTACGGTTGCGGGAAAGTGTTCTAAGCTGTTTTAAGGGGAGGATGCTCACTGAACTTGAAAGCATTGCCGACTTCAAGCAGACGTGGGGTGATCTTGATTCTTTGATGCGTGTTGCCATTGATACAGGGCTGAAGAAAGACCATCACGATCTTCTCGTTGGCTATTGTACGGCTGAGGATCATGGTCGATGGCGCGGGATTGGTGAGACTGCTGTTGATCTTGAGTACACCAATGTTTGGGAAGGTGAACGTGGAATCAATGCAATTGCTGAAGAAGTCTGGGAAGATTTGCAGATTGGATTGTTTTCTTCCGTTTGGGATGTCGTCTCTGGCAGGGAAGAAATTTTAGAATGTGTTGTTGAGGATCGTTATTGTCGTAATCTCTTTGTCGTTGGTCATCGGCGACAGGAATACTGCGATCCAGCTTGTCGGAAAGCTGATGGAATGCGCAAAGTTAGGTTGCGTAAGAAGGAGAGATTTTCAGGTAAATCAGAATCTATTTTAAGGGTTTGACAATTACTACTTGTATAGGGCAGTATTAACTACCACGTTAAAAAGTCTGTATTAAAATGCTGGTTGCTAGCAACAACCAGCGGGAACCTTACGATCTAAGGAGATCATGAAAAACTGTAGCGAGGCATTTTTTTGTTACTGGCTCACAGACACAATCTTGAATTGTGTCTGTGAGCCAGTGTGCTTCGTGCTTCCGTTTTTCCGTAAGGCAACGTGAATAATAACACTTCTAGTTCTCAAGAATTATCTGCTTTTTCTCTCTCCGCTTCTGCTGTGCTTGGTGCGTTAGAAACTCATACTCTGTCTAGTGACTCTAGCTCTGAAGACTCTTCACTTGTATTTACTGGCATAACTGTTCCAGATGATGTTCCGTCTGATAGTGACATTTTAAAAAATTCACTGCTTGCTTCTGATATTGAGTCTGATGAAGCTCTGCCTGTTGACAAGAATGACGATGAAATTAGGGACAACCGTCAAGTTTTAGCTGAGATTTTGCTTAAGTATGCGGATTTTTGTAAGTCTGGTGGTGCGGAGCTGGACTACAAGTTGTTGAGGGGGAAAGCTCTTAATTTGCATTCGTGTGGTTCTTCTTATATTGATTTTAGGTGCTTGAAAGCTCACTGTGAGCATACTTTATGTCTTGAATCAACATTGCAAATCTCGTGTTTGTCCAGACTGCTCGTCTCGTAAGCGTAGGGATTGGCGTGATAAGTACTTGCCTCATTTGGAGAAGATAGATCCATCGCAATTACGGTTTATGACGTTGACATTGCGGAATAAGGGAGACTTGCGTGGTGGTGAATCATTAAATCATTTAAAAAACTGCGCCTGAAGAAATTACCCTCCTCTTTTAAGGGGGGGGCTTGTCGGCTATGAAGCTCATCTGGGGGATGATGGTCTCTGGAATATTCATTGTCACGTCTTGTATCAGGGGGGATACATTGACCAGGCTAAGCTTTCTGAAACTTGGAAAGAGGTCACTGAGGATTCTGATATCGTTTGGATTTCTTCTGTTCTTGGTAAGGGGTATAGATGTTGGTATCGTGATAAGCGAATCTCCGCTCAGCAATCCGCGCTTGACTATATCTTGAAATATGTAGTTAAGGGGGTGGGAGTGTGTGTTGATAATGCTGATATCAGTTCTGAGTTATCTGCGTCATGGGATTCTGAAGATTGGGATAGCTTTAACATTGGCACTACTTTGAGTCCGTTTGAGCTGAAGAATGAAGCGCGTTCTGCTGGTGATGCTCGTTGGTCCGTTAAGTCTCTCTCTGAGTTCTTGGTCTTTCTTCATAAATCACGGTTGCTTCAAACTATAACAAGCGTATTTTAAGAATAGTATAAAGCGTGTGTTTGAAGGAGATGGGCAGCCATATGCCCTCTTTTTATATTTGTTCTTCAGATTTAAGTTATGCTAAGATGCAGACTCAAAGATAACATTTGTTTGATGAAAGTATTACTATGCCGGAAAAAATCATCATTTTCCCCGCCAGTTTTGATCCTGTTACAAACGGACATATTGATTTAATTGATCGTATCTCCCGCCTCTCGAGCTCCGATAAACTCATTGTGGCAATCGGTGTAAATCCAGCTAAACCCACCAGATTTACGCTTGAAGAGCGAATCGAAATGTTGAGAGAAGTGATAAAGCCCTATCCAAATGCTGTGGTTAATCAATATTCCGGATTAACAGCACAGTATGCTGCCTCACTTGGAGCCTCCACCATTGTTCGAGGCCTGCGTGTGTTTTCCGATTTTGAATATGAATTTCAAATGGCGAGGATGAATCGACAGCTGGCACCGTTGGTGGAGACAATTTTTATGATGGCCGATCTAAAATACGCACATCTCAGCTCAACTTTGGTCAGTGAAGTGATGGAAATGTCAGATCCAAAAGTAACAGATGAATTTCTGCTTAAAATGGTTCCCCCTATTGTTATTCAGTTCCTAAAGAAAAATTTTGAATCCTAAATATTTTCTTTCGAGAATCAGCGGTTCCTTACCTTTACAAATTGTTGTTCTCTCATCTTTTTTTTTCTTTTACCACAAGTTGCTGAATTATCTGATGGTTTACGTGCCAATTCATCTCGGGGCTGTCAAGGCTAACCATCATGTCCCACCACTGTTTGCTGTTCCACAGATGAACTTAGGATTTTGGCTCATACCTGCATTTGTCATCCTGACCCTGTTTCTCCTATTCTGGCGTAAGCTGGTTGATCATCCAAGGATTTCGATCGCGAGATTTCTAACTATCTCTACAGGCATTTTCTTACTTATCAGCATCAGTGTAGCGATGATTGATGGATACAAAGAGGTTGATGGAAAACGATTACCCGCGCTTCTTGAGCCTTATACCCGTTTATCGCTTGAGTATTATGGTGATGTCCCGCTTCTGGATAAAGTGGGTCTTTACCATTTTCTGAAAAATTATGCCAAACCGGATATCTTCCCGAAACTGTCTGGACACGCGCAAACGCATCCTCCCGGCAGTGTAATTTTTTTATGGGCTGTTAGCAAAATCTTCGGATACAATCTCATCTCAACGTCCCTCATCTCAATCCTCTTCACTAGTATTACTATTATTCCCATCTATTTGCTGGCAAAAAAACTCTATGGTGAAAAAGTAGGGAGATTATCAATAGTACTTTTTCTGGTTATGCCCAATTTTGTCATGTTTACGTCAACATCAATGGATGGCCCATTTAGTGTTTTTCCAATCCTAAGTGTCTATCTCTTTTTTAAATCGGTTTCTTCCCCACACAAAATTTCGGCGATTTGCGTCGGACTTTGTCTGAGTTTGGGTATGCTGATGACTTACTCTACCGTTTTTATCGGTTTATATTTCATCATTCTTGTTATTTTAAGTTTTATTGTAGACCGTCAAAGATTCCGTCATGTCATGAAAATGCTGTCAATTTCCTTGATTTCGTTTATTGCTTTTTATGTTCTTCTGTTTGTGTTTACAAACTTCAATCCGTTTGAAGCTGTATGGGTTTCAATCAAGAAAGATGAAGCAGGCATGGGAACCGGGTATGAAACGGTCGGTCGATATGTGAGTTTGAGTATTGCCAATCTCTTTTCCTTTTTGATTGGTGTGGGGGTGCCGTTAACTGTCTCTTGGATCTATGGTACGGTGAAATCAATTCAGGAATCTTGGGATCTATTTCCTTTTAGCTATCTAGTCACCTTAATTATTATTGCATTTTCAACGCTTTATACTATGGAAGTCGAACGAATATGGATTTTTATGGCACCCTTTATCGTTATTCCTGCGGCTAAATATCTGCACCAGCGCAACAATCTTTCCGATCTACGCTGGGTTATCAGTTTAACGGTTCTTCAATTGCTCTTATTTGAGGTAATGTTGTATACTTACTGGTAGTTGAAAATATTTCGGGGACGTAGACATGAATCAGTTTGATCAGTTGGCATCGATGTATGATCTTGACATGACCGACAAAACGGAAGGCATCAGCATGTATCTGGATTACGCTAGGGCAAAAGGTAGTCCCGTATTGCAGCTTGGGTGTGGTGTCGGCCGATTGTTGCTGCCTATTGCAAGTGAAGGTATCGACATTTATGGTGTTGATAGCTCGGAAGCGATGCTTGAATTTGTGCAATCGGAAATGGATGCGGGGCCTGATGAGGTCAAGCAACACATCACCCTGATTGAGCATGAGTTGCCCGATTTTCAGCAAGACATGCAATTTAGTCTCATTTTGATTGCCTTCAATTCGTTTTTAAACCTACTCACACGAAAAGATCAACAAAAAACACTGGCAAACGCGCACCGTATGTTGACTGATGATGGATTATTAATTATTGATATTGTTACTCCCAAGCATAGTGATCTGGCTCGTGAGTGGCTACGACGGAAAGACATACCAATTTATCGCGGCCTACTCTATGATGAAGAAACCAGTACAACCTATGTTCGAAATGACCGTGTTAGGGTAAACCTGACAGACCAGATTCAGGATACCGAAATGATCTACGATACCGTTCACCCCGATGGGCGAATTGAAAAGGTGGTTCGGATAGTTCAGACGAAATATGTTTTTCGATCGGAAATGGAGATCTTACTGGAATCAGCCGGATTTAACGTCCGCAACTTTTTCAGCAATTATGACTCCCATCAAGAATACAATTATGATGATAGTTTCGCCATGGTGTTTGTGGCAGAAAAAAGCACGAATTAGATAGAATCTTTAAGCCTCCTTGATATAAGTCAATAACGGATCATTCCTTTCTGTCTTCTCATTCGAACTCAATATTTTTAAGGTGATTTTCTCCTCATCCATGCATTAAATTTAGAATTGGTATTAAAATCTCACTGTATGCAGTCAGTGAATATCCCACCTCAGGCAGTACTACAGGGTAAATTAGAGATTGAAAAAATTACCAAAGCTGAAGGAAAAGGCAGAAAATCATCTAAAAAGCTAGTTTGGAGATTTGTTAAAGATTGATGGTAGCTTCTCAGTTAAGTTGTCGGATTATAAAATCAAAGTTCCGCAATTCCTAGTCTTGAAACTATAAAAGGCAATTAAAATTAAGATTTCCATGTTGGCAACCACGGTCTGCCTCGAAAAAAGAGTTGAATAGGAAAAGATAATGACTGTAGAAGGTAAACTCACTGTGGCTAGACCAACATCATTTAACTATTATGGATAAACACAGAAGTAAAGGTGCCGAATGATTCAAAAACGCAGTAGCCGTGAGAGGGGGTATGCCAATCACGAATGGTTGGAAACCTATCACTCTTTTTCATTTGCAAGATACTACGATTCCAAACACATGAACTTTCGCTACTTGCGGGTAATTAATGAGGATCGCGTACAACCCGGCACAGGATTTGGCATGCACTCTCACCATGACATGGAAATTATTACCTATATCCTAGATGGTTCATTAAAACATCAGGACAGCATGGGAAACCAATCAATTATTTATACTGGTGAGGTTCAGCACATCAGCGCTGGAACCGGAATTATGCACAGCGAGTTAAATCCCTCAGAATCAGATCCAGTACATTTTCTACAGATCTGGATTACTCCCGATCGTATGGGAATTGAGCCGCGTTATGCGCAGCGTAAATTGAGGGATAATATATCGGACAATCAGTTATGCCTGATTGCTTCCAAGAATGGAGAAAATGGATCAATTACATTGAATCAAGATGTCAACTTATATGTTTTATCGTTGGATTCAGGCGGACAGGTTGATTATGAACTTCAGCCAGATCGATATGCTTGGATACAGGTAACAAAAGGTACAATAAAATTGAAGGATATCACAATGGAAGCAGGCGATGGAGCTGCGATTAGTGAAGAAAAAAAGCTTGAAATAAATGCTAATAATGCGGCCGAAATGCTCTTGTTCGATTTATCATGATTTCCCTAAAACAATTCTAGATTAAATTATGTTTGCTACTTGCTTCAAGCATGCTGTTGTATGCTAGGCAGAAGCCTGGTATTTATTCCCCCTTGAGTTTGTTAAACTAATGCGAGATATAAAAATTAATGCTACACCATAGAGAAAAAAGCGCAGAAGGGAAATTTCTACGGCAAGAAGATCAATTTCGTAGTTGGGTTGCGAACGATAGCTCGTCAAGATTCCCTGTGGCATCGGGACGTTATTATCTTTATGTATCCCTTGCTTGTCCATGGGCACATCGAACTATCATTGTACGGAAACTCAAAAAGTTGGAAGATGTGATTGGGATGACGGTTGTTGACCCAATCCGTGATGAACGAGGTTGGGCTTTTACCAACCAGAAAGATCCTATCAACGGTTTTGAATATCTTGGCCAAGCCTACGTCACTACTGATTCAAGCTATGAGGCGCGAGTGACAGTTCCCGTTTTGTGGGATAGTAAAACCAGTCAGATTGTCAGTAACTGTGATGACGACATAATGCGGATGCTGAACAGTACGTTCGATGATTTCACCGACAGTAGCCTTGACCTATATCCTGTCGAACTGCGATCTGAGATTGATAAGATCAATGACTTGATCTATCCCAACGTAAATGATGGTGTATACCGTTCGGGTTTCGCCACTACCCAACACTCCTATGAAATAGCTGTTCACAAGTTGTTTGAAACACTTGATTTCTTGGAAAGCAAACTTTCGGAACACCGTTATTTGGTAGGCAATCGACTTACGGAAGCCGATTGGCGTCTCTTTCCCACACTAATCCGCTTTGATGCTGTTTATCACGGGCATTTTAAGTGTAACCTGAAACGCATCATTGACTATCCAAATCTTTATGGGTACATGTGTGATCTCTATTATCATGACAATGTGGCAGAAACAGTTGATTTCGATCATATCAAACGACATTATTACATGACACATTCCGAGGTTAATCCGACAAGGATTGTACCTGTTGGCCCCAGTTTTGAATTTGACGCGTTGCACAATCGTGAACATTTAAGTAACAAATGATTTTAACCATCCGATGGGTTTACGAAGTCGGGACTTTAAAATGTTTGGTGTGTCTAATGATTAACGATGTTGACATCTTTTCTCTAACCTGACGTGGCCGAAATGCTGTTGTTTGATCTGGTACAATCCCCTCAATTAACTCCAAGTTAAATTATGCCGATTAATTTTGTTTAAAATGCGTTCTGTTGTTATGATGTTGATACTCTCTTGTTTATTGGTTATCATTTTTTATAGAATGTCAAAAGTGGTTGGCCAGATATATCCCGCTGATTTAGGCCTGGCTGAAATTGATGTGTCGAGTTATCCACGGGAAATGCGGCAGTCATATAAGGTTTTTGCCAGTAAATGTAGCCGTTGTCACACCTTAGCTCGCCCGATTAACTCTAATTTTTCTGTTGAGGAATGGCAAAAATATGTCTATAAAATGATGAATAAATCCGGATCAGGACTGACAAAAGAAATATCGGATCAGATTATCCGTTTTCTGATATATGATTATCAGGTTCGTAAGAAAAAGATAGAAAAGTAAACGGGATCTTGTACATGCCATCACTGGTATTTTTCCCTTCAATTAAAGGAGAGTATAATCAATGCCAAATGCCAAATTCTGTGTCTACATAATACAGCTGATAATCATGTTCTCCTGCATGACAAGTTTCAGATTATATGCTGACGAACGGAATAAGGATGCTTGGACTGACCTCGGACTAATTGAACATGAGGCAATCCGTGAAGCGTCTGGTATTGTGGCTAGCCGGAGAAATTCGGGGGTATTGTGGATTCATAATGATAGTGATAACCCAAATTGTTTATACGCTTTGGATATAAAAGGAAGACACCTCGGCATCTACTATCTCGAGGGAATAATAAATCGGGATTGGGAGGATATTGCCATTGGTCCTGGCCCTAAAGATGATCAAGACTATCTCTACCTAGGCGATATCGGCGATAATTTCTCTCAGTATCAGTTGAAATATATTTACCGTTTTCCAGAGCCGATTATCGATCTTGATCAAACACCATTTGACAAAACGAAAACGATAACAAATATAGAGCAGATCTCGTTTCAGTATTCTGACGGGCTTCATGATGCCGAAACACTGTTGGTTGATCCATTGACAACAGAACTTTATATTATATCCAAGTGGGGAAATAGCGTTAACGTCTATCTTATGCCTTATCCCCAGTCAGTTACTGAGGTCATGATACTTGAATGTGTTGCCACATTGAACATTGGATTAGTGGTTGGAGGAGACATTTCCCCTTGTGGATCAGAGATACTAATTAAGAATTATAGTGACATCTACTACTTTGCCCGTAACTCGGACCAGTCGTTATGGAAAGCGTTCGATTTAGATAGCTATGTTACAGTACCGTACGCGTATGAAAATGAACCGCAAGGGGAAGCTGTATGTTGGGATGCTAGCAGTACTGGGTATTACACCGTCAGCGAAGAACCTGGAGGGATTCCCGCTCGTCTTTATTTTTATCCGCGTTTTGTTTCTACAACACCGTAGCAGCATGAAATGAATGGAGTTTCCTCACAGTTGTGATCGGACTAACCTAAAGAACCTTTTAGAGTAAATATTTTAGGAGGATAGTTTATGGAAAGTAAAGTAGAAGCAATCGGGGTTGGGAAACTCAATCCCATTCCCTGAGTAAATTCAGTGCGCCTAAAATCTGATCTTTTTTACGTTCGAACCAGGCAAAAAGGACTAGGATTGCCATTCCTAGGCTAATTCCAGAAATCCACCAGATCCAAGCATTTCCCTTTCCAGCTTCGAAGATTTGGATTAAAATATCTAGCAGAAGAAAAACTGTTCCAAGATACAGAAAATGACGGATGCGTAAAGCAATTCCAGCCAGTATTCCCAAGACGCAAATCACAGCCAGGATAATTGGCGACCAAAATCCAGTAGCAGTAAAAAGTTCAGCAAATGAGGAAGCGTAGATAATAATCCCTGCAAAGGACCGAAAACGCCGCATCATTTCCAGCGATAAATCACTTCGGTTGAGGTAGGTAATAAAGATTAGGCTAAAGCCAATTGGGGCAACAAATAGTTGCGGATGCATTTTAAAAGCAATTCCCCACCATGCCCAAAAAACCGCTATAGTTAAATTTAAGAACACGCATGTAATGTAGATATACGGAATATCGTATTCGATCCAGGTGACTGTAAGGTAAAAAACAGTTGTTGCTGCTACAGTTAGAACGGTGACTGGAGTGATTTCTAAACTGGAAACGAGGGGCATTCCGACTAGTGGAATTAAGGTCAAGAAAAAAGAAGTATAGCGTGATGGTCGAATGAAAACATCCAAGCTAACGCGCTGGAAAATTTGAGATAATCCTAGGACAACGAAACTGACTGCAACAACGCCAATCGGCCAAAATTGGCGAAATATGTCGTTGTTAAACCATTCGGGAACAACAAGCCGGGTAAAGAAGAGTATACCAATAATGGTTGCTTCACCAACGTATACGAAAAGTTCTCTTTGTAGTCTCCAGGCAGTCCAAAAGTAAAAAATGGCCACCGAGCCGAAGGCTAAAACGCCAAATTTGGCCAACGTTCCCTTATCCTCGGTACTTGCCATGAATGCGATAAAAACAAGCGCAGCTATGGTTACAAGAGCGATTCCCATCCACTTACAAGCTTCTGTAAAGAAGGTTAGATTGGGGTTGCGTTTATTAATTGAAATTCCAAGGATCGACCAGAAATAGCCTAGACCAACTGACATTAGACCGCATGAAAACATAGTTATCCACGGACTATACTTGGTGACAGGTAAAATAGCGGAGGTTAAAGCGTAACTACCCAAGGTAAAAACCACCATTCCAAGATAACTCCAATTCTCTTCCTTTCGTTCGAAAGCATTGGCTAAGTAAATAAAGGCAATCAGGAATATGGAAACGATGCTTTGATAGGAAAAAACTTGCCCACTGCTAACCTCAAGCAGCATCATTAACAGCACAAATGCAGTATTGCAATATAAAAGGGTCTCAATGGTTGTTATCAACGTGATGTTTTCGGTCCCAGGAAAGGTAAGCTGAATCTTTTGGAGCAAGTCCCGCACTTGATCTTTACACCTTAGAATTAGATGCCATACAGCTGCGTAAACGGCTGTCATCAGGATCAGCCATTCATTGGATAATCCGAATACAATTGAAGTACAAACAAAAACCAGCCAGCCCGAGATATACAGAAGTATTGTATGTAGCATCCGGAAGCCACGATAGAGGTGAAAAAACAGTGCTAGGGATATCAAAGTCTGGCTGATCAGAATCACCATTTTGGAATCAGACAATATCGGATCAAGGAGAAAAACAATCTGGAGAATTCCAATGATAAAAAATGCAGAAGCCACAACGATTGTTGCCCACAGGAAAAACGGTGCTGAATAATCTTGTATCGGCAACTTAAATATTGAACAGATCGCCGTTTTCCATCTTCTGACTGCTAGCCCAACTAGAATCCACATATTGGCCAGTAAACAGAGTACAATGCTGATAGTGTAAGCTAATATTTCCTCGTCGGAAAAATAAGAATGGGCTAATCTCCCCGTCAGACAAAGAATTCCCCAACTAAATAAAATTTGGAAAGCATAAAGCCAATGATTTCGGAGATAGATCTTTTGCGTCAATAAGTAGAGAATGGCGGCAGAGAAGGCAGCCAGCGATCTAATAGTGATGGCAGGTAAGGAGGTTGAATCTAAGTTGAGCGAACCGATGACGAGCAAAATTGACGCTACCAGAGAGCTATTAACTAGTGGGTAAGCGTACAGACGTTGTTTGTGACTGTCAGCAGATCTTTGCAGAAGATATGATCCGTAGAAAAAGGCGGCACAGGTATAAATAAGAATCGCCAAAATGGACCAGTCGAAAATGTGAGGCGGGTTCAACTTGTAAACCGCACCCAGAATTGTTCCGAAACAGGTTAAGTTTGATAAATAAACAAATAAAGGACTTTGATAGATAGGCGTATAAAATGTGAAGTTGACTGTTACCATGGTCCCACATAAGAGACTGGTTACTAAAATCGCCCAGCCCTGTAGTGGCCTAAAGGCACCAACTGCGACTAAAATAGTTGTCATTGATGTTAAAACCATGGAACTGTTGAATAAAGGACTTTGGTAAATTAAGCGTCGCTGATTGAAATCGGTTGGCTTGATTACCAACTTGCCTAAAATAAGATAGACTGAGGCCGTCATGGCTATCATCAGTGCATAATGTCCCAAACCTACAATTTCATACAGTAGCAATAGTTGGTGAAAGGTTCCCAGTATTGTTCCTAAAAAGGCCGCACTAGCAAGATAAATGAATAAAGGCAAAGGAATATTAAATAGCGACGATAGCTCATAGATCGTGCTGTAAGATATAAAGTTTATGGTTATCACAAGGCTGCAAAACAGGCCTATTATTAAATTGATCCAACCAGTCCAAACTCCAGCAGAAAAAATGGTGATTCCAATCAATACAGTAGCAATGAGTGTTAAGACTATGGAACTGTTGATCAAAGGAATTCGATAGCTTAATCGCCATTGATCCAAGTCTGCTTGTTTGGACATCAACTTTCCAGTTGCTAGATAGGCCGAGGCAACCAATGCTACCATTAGGACGTAGTAGAGAACATCATCAACTCCCAGTCGATAGAATAGGAAAGAGATTCCAGCAACCAATGAACCGCAAGCCCAGTAGGTGAAAAATATTTGTTTCCACTGATTAGCGAGAATGATGCACGCCACTGCGTAGAATATCAGCACAAAACTGGCAATTGCTGGCTGTGAGAGTGAACCAATTGTCAGTAGTCCGGCTAGACAAGTTCCAGCCCAATGTATCGGTATTGCAAGTTGGGAGATGTCTTTCCGTTTTAGGAAATGACCACATACCCAGTAGACCAAACTCAACGGAACTAGAATAAGAGAAATTTCAGCAACACTTGCGGATGGCACCCAACTAAATTCAACTCCTTTAACTTGGGCGATCAAGATGAAACTTATAGTGACATAGAAAAGCCCGAAACTGATGATTGTCATGTATGTCTGCAGTGGTTTTCGATCATTTAAAGCTAGGTAACTATAGATGATCGCCACCAAGAGAGTCGTTAAACTGATTGCACCCTTAACAGACACTCCCAGTGCAACAACCAAGATGGTTATCAAATACCCACAGGACAGAATGATTAATCCAACTGTTCGACCATTGCAGGATTCTTGAGATCGATAGGCCAACTGTCTACCATAATAGAGACTGGGCAAAATTCCCAAGAATATTAAGGGAGATAAATGACTGAATTTGATGACAGAATCTAGACTGAAAGGAATTCGAATTAAAAGAAAAGCGAAAGCATAATTTAATGTGCCAACACAGAAATATATCTGATCAGCAGTCGTTTGTTCAATTGAATCAGAATTTTGAAACTTTAATCGAGTTACTCCTATAATGAATATCAGCCAAGCTATAGTCGCAATGGCTATACCTGTACTGAATCTGGCTGTTAACACTTCAACGGTGAGATGAAGACCACTCAGCATCAAGTAAGTGATGATCCAGGTGATAGCATTTTCAATTTTCAGAAAACGTGTAAATAGGTAACTGACACCGCCCAAGACAACGAGTACAACGATCCCCAGGTATCGCAAATTCGATCCCATCAAATCAAGGGCCAGAAAATGAAGTGGTATTAAGAGGAAAGCCGAAATGGAAAAAATTTTGCCTGTGATTGGTAACAGAAGCCGAACTAGCGTGTACCAGCCTCCGCCGAAGATTGCTAAGGTAGTAGTCAGAAAAACCAGATATTTTACAATTGGATTGTTTAATTGCCACAATGTAATTGCCAATGGAATTGAAAAACCAACAATCATCAAGGTGGCTACTAACTCAACCCATCGTATATTGCGTTCCAATAGAAAAGACTGGAAGACCTCGATGAGGTCAACACGACGAGTAATCTTGTCAGATCTTTCATCTCTACTGACTACCGTTGCTGGTATGACAGTTTCCACAGGAGACGGAGTAGTTTCCAGCTCAGGTTGCGTTTGATTTTCCACAATTTGAGTTGGAAGGATTTCTTCACTTTCATTGTCTTCCTGTTCTTGCGCAATTTCTTCTGGTTGTTGCAATACTGCAGTGTCTTCTCCAGAATCCGCAGCTACCTCAGAATCGCTTAAATAGCTGTTTTGTAACTTACTAGCTAGTTCTTCTGGCAGACCCATGGACTTGAGTTCGTTAACCGCTTGAAGAAACACTGCCCCCATCTGAGGAAGTTCATTTATTAAACGTTGTTCCTCTAATTCAATCATACGACTTGCAGTTACGAACTCGTCATTGGTAATTTGACGAGCAGTCAGAAGTCGAGATAATTCAGCTTTAACAAATGACAGTTTTAGGAAAGCACTTTGATCTCTCATAACTTTACCTGTATCGTGTTGCTAGTATTTTGTGGTTGGGAAATCCAAAGATCTGTCCAAGTACATATT
>DTUY01000384.1:0-11316 GCA_012963885.1 Candidatus Poribacteria bacterium
CATAGATCTCTTTACGCTTTTCTGGGTTCGCTTCTCCAAAATGCTGTTCGTAGAGTTGGGTAATCCGGTCCAAATGAGGTTTTTCCTTTTTGTAATCTATTGTGCCTAATTCTTGTGTCCCTTTGAAAAGTAGGTGTTCCAAATAGTGGGCCAGCCCAGTTGCATCTTCTGGATCGTTTTTGGCACCGACACGAACCGCGACTTCAGCGTAAAAACGAGGTTCTTCGTGATTCTCTGTCAGATAAACGGTTAATCCATTGTCCAGTTGAAAGATGGCTACATCCATCAAATCAACAGGATCAGGCTGATTGATCCGCCGATAGCCGAGATTAACAGCTGAACCAGATGCGAGACTTGCTTTTTTTGACTGGATTTCTGATTTGACCTGGTTAGCTGAAACAGCAGAAGTTGTTGTAGATTGTCGAGGCCCAAGACAGCCAATCAGAAATAAGAGGATTAAAAAAGGATAGCAAATTCGGTGTCGCATATATTCACCTCAAAAGAAAAAGCCCAGCGGCAAAATCGAGATTTTCCTTTGGGCTTTGGCGTTGAGTTTTAAAATTTCGGTTTAAAGATCGTTAAAGCTTGTTGTAATTCGGTAGATCTACTTTCGATTGTTAGCTTTCGACTTCGTCCCAATCACAGAAGCGTTTGCCCTCTTTTTTCTCTTTTGAGAGAATCAACAAGGCAGCGGAAGCACCATCTCCAGCTGAAATAATGGCCTGAACTTGATGAGGACGAGTGGT
Organism: Candidatus Poribacteria bacterium; assembly: GCA_012963885.1. Lineage (GTDB taxonomy): Bacteria > Poribacteria > WGA-4E > WGA-4E > UBA9662 > UBA9662. The sequence continues at coordinate 747 of DTUY01000384.1, forward strand.
ACGACCAACAACAAATAGGTTTTCAACTTCTGTTTCGGCCTCACGCGTGGCACCAATAGCACCATCGTCGCCCCTTTCCAAACCCAAACTCTCGGCCAGTTCCCGATTTGGCCCTGTAGCGATAATCAGATATTTCCCTGAATAGGTGTCCCCACTGTTTGCAGTGATAGTAAATCCATCGTCCGTTTTTTCAGCCTTCTCTACCGAAGCGTCAACCAGATTGGCACCGAAACCTGTTGCCTGCTGACGCCCAATTTCCTGAAATTCACTCCCAGCCATTTCAGGAATCCCCAGATAATTGTACAACATGGCATAGTGCATAGGGGTTTCATCCTGACCAAAAATGGTGGTTTCGATATCGTTTTTGGCCAAATACAAGGCAGCACTCAAACCACCCGGCCCATCTCCAATAATAAGTGCACTTGACATTAGTCTTCTCCACAAACCCATCTCAATCTTAATTTCCGGATTTTAGCATGAGTTATAGACAAACGCAATAAAAAACCCTAACTTCCCAACAATCTATAAACTGTGATATTCTCCCACTTTTTCTTTGACCGATGTGTAGGAACACGTTTTCGAAAGGCATCTTGTATTGAAAAACCGTGTTTTTCAAACATAGTCTCTAAATTGGCAATCATCTTTTGGCCAGAATGGTCAGCATACCCTAGCAAAACCTGGCCACAATCAGTTAAATGACCTTGAGTTTGAGCAAGAAAGCGGCTCACTGTGTTCTGGTTTTCATCGTGTATTGCTATTTCAGCACGACTACGACATCTAGCTACCACCCAAGGAGCGTTAAAAACAATCAAATCAAATTTCTGATTCCCTGTCGGTTCAAACAAGTCTCCTGCCCTAGTCACTTCAACCTGCGTGCCATATAAATTAAACCTATGAAGATTGATTCTAGTAGTGGCAACCGCTTCCGGCAAAATATCCGAAGCAAGGATCCTTGGCTTGCAACTGGCTAATCGGCGTGCAGCGAGAATAGACAAAATTCCGGAGCCACAACCCAGATCCAAAACAGATGCACCCATAGGCAACGAGTCCTTAGCACACCAAAACCCTTGTTGGAAAAGATGGATAGTATCTTTTGACTGTGGAGGCAGAACATTTGCGGAAACAACCAATGCACCCTCAAGAGCATCAGTTTCATAAGATTGCTGTAGCGAATCCTGAATTTTTTCCCATACAGGCACGGGAATGAGAAATGGACGACCTTGATTTGCTTCCGGGTCCTCACCAACTAACTCAAGAAGGTACGGAAGATTAGAAACTGGTTCAACTTGCAACAAACCAGATTCATCAGCTAAAACCATTAACTTGAATAACGGAGAGGGTTGGGTTTTCTCGGCACGCAGCCTGTCCGACGATTTAAAGTCACGCTTCTGCCTCTTTCTATCCCGGTTAGGTAATGATTCCACCAACTCATCTTTCTTGCGGTTAACGAACGCCACTGTGTCTAAGATAAGGTTTAAATCTCCAGATAAAGCAGCAACCCCTCCTCGTCTGATTTGGTTAAAAATTCGATTTGGTCGTCCAAGATCGCGATTGTTGAAAAATTTTATTCTAGTGTCATCCGGCGCAAAATCACGAAACTGTGAGGGCACAAAAACTTGACCAAGTCCGCTTACTTCATAAAATGGCAGCATCCCTACAGTAGTCCCCAATCTTTGAAAAGCTGCCAACTTCTACCGGGTATATCTGATCTGAACACCTGTACATTCCCAAGATCCGCCATGGTTACGTAACAGGTACGACCATCTGAACCGCCAAATGCGATATTGGTACAATGTTCGCCTTCCAACTCAACTTCCAGACTCACATCTCCTCCCGGTGAGACCTTGGCGATAGTCCCCTTTCCATGACGCGTCACAAGTATGTTTCCTTCAATATCACAGCGCATGCCGTCCATACCGAAATCAGGAAATTGGATCAAAAGCCTTTTATTACTGACACTACCGCTATTAGACAGATCGTAGACCCATATATTGCGCTGGACACTTTCATTAACGTAAAGTCTTCTTTCGTCGGAGCTGACCTCAATACCGTTGGTTGTTCCCATATTGGTCTCAAGCAAAGTGACCGCCCCATTAGTATCAACACGCCATATCTGCCCAGTCGACTCTTCCCAATTAGGGTCACTGGCATAAATTATTCCGTTTTTACCAATAGCAATATCGTTTGGTTGATTCATTCGGGGTTCATGCCCGTGGACGGAAATCTCCATAGTAGCCATATCAACTTTGAGAACATTATGATTTGTGTAATCGGCAATGAACATATAACCTTCACTGTTAAAGCGTATTCCATTTCCGATACTACCGTTTGGCAATTCAATGAACACACTACTCTTACCATCTGGAGTGACTTTCCCTATTGTGTGTTGGCGTGCAAAATTGACTGCATATAGATTACCGTGCTGGTCGCACGCTGGACCTTCAATACCAGATGTGAAACTACCTTTTTCTGTCAGTTGACGAGTCAGAAAATATTCATCGGCCACTTCAAATTACCTCTATAGAATTCTATACTTGAATTTAGGCTAACCTTACCCTACAAATACTTTAGGGGCTAAAAGGACATTTTATCCAAGCCTACAGTCAAGTGTCAATCTGTAAAATCAAAGTCCTAAATAATTATTACATGTTGGGATTTGCTGATTGAGTGAAAACTTTCATTGTGTTATAATAATGGCTGGCGATTTTTCTTAATTTGTTCTATATTTTTTCGATATTATAGACAACATCCCAATTTCAATGATTGTATAATTTATCCTTTGGATAATTGAGGATGTATTTTTTGCCATTTAGGTCATGCAGCCCACTAAATCTGCTATTCAGCCTTTTTAAGGAGAATTTGTGAGAAGAACAGCCCTAATCTCATCATTGGTTTTTCTGTTTTATCTTTTTTGTAGCTGGAATTCTTTCGCAGTTTTGGTCGTAGATCAGACTGAGGGGCATCCCGGCGTTACCATCACCGTGTCTAACAATCATGGTGCTGGTGTGAAAACCGTTGGAATAATTATGTTCGGCACCACTCAAATTACAGCGACCGACCATAATCTAACAGCGACAAAAGGGCAAATTAATTCCGATCAAGTTGTTACAGACCTTAATGGAGATTATAAGATTACCTTTTCCGTACCTGATCTGCCGGCCAATAGTTATCTGGTTCAGATTGGCGACCTTAGTCCATTTACTTTTGACTTAACTCAGCCAGTTCTAAATAGAAACACGGGTTACGTTGGCAATTCACTCAGGATTTTCGGCTTTCATGGTATCGCTGAATTCACCATAGGCGCAATCCAGCTCGACAATGGTTCTCGAACGATTACAAAAACTGATAATGCTTTAAAGGCAATCGTCGGGGCAATTAGTGACGATAATAAAGTGGTAACAGATGCTTCCGGCAGTTACGAAGTAATATTTGAAATCCCCAACCATGTTGGAGGACCAATAGTATTTACACTTGGTGGGACCAAGATGCCGTTTACTCTTTTAGCTTCGATTACTTCAATTGAACCCAAAGAGGTTAAGTATGGAGAGACCATTACTATTAGAGGACAAGGATTTAGCCAACTAGATACTTTAACAGTTAATATCGGTGAGTTAACCTATAAATTCCCAGCAAGTGGTAATCCGGTCAATGCTAATGGTTACTTTAGCATAAGTGCGCAGATTGGTAATATACAGTGGCAACCGACACACGACGTCGCTGTTTCCGGCAATGTTTCTGGAAACAAAGTTTCTGAAATCGAGGAAGTTGTTATTAATCCTTCCATTACCTTTCACGATCCGCAAGGGGACTTGGGAAATAGCTCCGGTACAGCCAATGCTATTGTATATGTTACAGGTCGAAACTTCGCTGGTAGTGGTCGAGATGATGATGAAAAAGTCAGTATTAAATTTGACAATAAAGAAGTAACCAAAGTGGGTCAATTTGATTTCAGCCTGCAACCACCAGGAAAATTTTCCATCTCTTTTGTCACCGCTAAATTAAATAATGGTGGCAATTTAGAGATACAAGCTCAGGGCACTATCTCTTCACCCTATCCAGTCATAGACTTCCTTTACTCACTACCTGACAGCAGGCCCAAGTTGGAAACATCTAAAAATATTGGCCAACCCGGTCTACAGATCGATATTACTGGGACCGGATATTCGGGTGATGCTGATATTGGCACACCAGTCCTGAAATTAAAAACAGCAAACACATATTCTGCCTTGGCAATCGATGAATATGTAGTTGGTTCTGATCCGAGCAGTTCCTCGGCTAAAATTAAAACTGATACTGACGGTAAATTTCACATAAAAGTTACGGTTCCAAACAAATCCGCTAACCTATATCAGGTATGGATCAACAAAGAAGACGCCAATAACAACAGCCAACTTGATGACGGAGAAGACGCCAATAGCAATAGTCAACTTGATTACTTTAATACTAACAATGATACTACTAAGGAATTTCGTATCATTCCGAAACTCACTGTGGTTGCAGGACAATTGAAAAGAGTCGGTCAAAGTTTTTCGGTGTCTGGTGCTGGTTTTGGCGCCAGTGAACCCGTTGATATTAAGTTAACGGCCGACGATGTGTCTCCCGTTCCTCTCACTCAAATCCAGGCAGATGTAGACGGCAATATCAGTTCGACTGATTTGAAAATCAACCCTCAAACCTATGGTAATAAAAAGATCATTGCGTCAGGAATTACTTCGCAATTGACTGCTGTGGCAGATGAGACGGTGAAAATTCTAAATCAAATTACTTCAGCAAGTCCAGACTTAGGAACCAATATCTCCGTTGGTCAATCTATTACGCTTGAAGGAAACGGTTGGGGTACCAATGAGAAATTAATTGTTACAGTTAGCGAATTTAACAGTGCCAACGTATCGGAGGAATTAGATCGTCTAACCACCGATGCAAATGGTGTCTTTTCACATAGCCTTGTCATGCTGAGTTTGGGGGGAACCGGTGTATTCAAACTCACCATAAGCGGAAGTGCCGCTACCAGCAGTGAACCACAGACAGTCTTGAGTCGCGGGACGAGTCTCCTGTCCTGGAGTCTTCAAGGTTCAACTGATTACCCAATTATCCTTATCCAACAGAATTCCGGGCAAGTTGGTGACACGATTACAGCTAAGGCTACTACCAATCCGGTAGCTGGAGACCTGTTGTTTGGAAATACAGTAGTGACTGTTGACAGCTCAACCACAGACGGAAACGGTAATTTTGATATCACTTTTAAAGTTCCAGAGAAGCCTACAGGAACTCATCTCATTAAATACAATAAGAGCGAAGTCCCGTATGCCGTAGGCAGCAAGATTACGAATATATTGCCAAATAGCGATGTAACTATTGATCAAGTTGTTACTGTTGAAGGAAAAGGTTACCCGGCTAAATCGCGAATTGAAGTGAAATTTGATTCCATTGTTGTTGCTACCGTCATCTCTAATTCAAGCGGTACTTTCAGTGCAGGCTTCCCACTTCCAGTTGTGGCTGGTAGCACTTCCCATCAGATCACAGCCGTTGCCACAATATCTGGAGAAACGGCCACGGCAGTTACTTTCCCAACTAACGGAAATAAAGTGACGGGGAAAGTGACTTCGATCCAGCCAGTTATAGGAACCGCAAAAACTCCAGTTGCTTTGTCCGGTAACGGATTTAAATCCTACCAAACGGTAACCATTCAATTTGATGGTACCGATGTGCTTAATGAAAGTGGAGCGGCGGCGGCAACGTTTCTCACCAGTGAGCTGGGGACTTTAACAGCAACATTTTACTTGCCGGAGAAACCGAGTGGAACCAAGCAGATTACGGTTAATGGCCAGGCAAACGTAGGATTTACAATCCGCAGTTCGGTTTCCCTGAGTCCCAAAAGCACACAAGTTGGCGATAGCATCACAGTTACCGGTAATGGGTTCGCTGCTTCTGAAGCCATTACTTTCAAGGTAGAAGATAAGACCGTCGACACCGCCTCTGTTGGAACCGATGGAAAATTTAGTAAAGCAATCACTGTCCCACGACTTGGTGGTGGCAGTAGAACAATTGAAGTCATTGGCGGAAGCGGTAGCTATTCAACTGCGTCTTTCTCTGTTTTGGGCAAAATTACCAGTGTTGAGCCAAATGGAGGTACTGTACAGTGTGGGGATGAGGCTATTGTCACCGGCGAAGGATTTATGCCGAATGAGGATCTATATGTTGACTTCGGAACCACACAGGCTATCGCTATCTCCAGTGGTGATACTGCTGTGCGCGATGACGGAACTTTCATAACAAAATTTAGGATTTCCACGCAACCTACTGGTGTCAAGGACCTAACGGTTAGACAAGCTAGCGGTTCTTCGGATAGTCGTGAAAACGCAGTTCAAATCGTTGGGCAATTAACCCGCTTGCTAATTGACGGCAAACCGCGAAGCGAATCCAACAAAACGATCGAATGCAGTGCTGAACTCACGCTGGCTGGACGCGGCTTTACAGCGGGGAGCGATTTAGAAGTAGTGCTAAAGACAACATCAGATATTGACGTTACCTATGAAACACACGGCTTGTTAAATCCGGTTATCCGATCTGATGGAACTTTTGTCATTATTTTCAATACCAACAACCTTGGGGCAGATCAAGGGATTGACATTCAGGTCACGGATGTTGATGAGAAAATAACTGTCAGCACAAGGACACAAACGGATACTGATGAAGAACCCGATGTCTATGGCGGTATCGATGTTGTTGGCAGGATATTGACCTTCGCTCCCTTAACAGGAACTGCGGATACGGAGATAGAGATTACGGGATGCGGTTACCATGCTGGAGCAACAGTTGAAGTCCGAACTCCTTCGATTGTTCCAATGCTGGGCAACGCGACTGTGGAAGCAGTCAGCGCTGTTGCAGCAGGGACCACTGCAACAGCAGGGACTGAAGATGAGGTTAGCGGAGCAGGAACTTATAAGGTTGCTTTCAAATTCGGTGACCTTGGCGAATCCGTAGATTTACCGCAGGGACCCGTAAAGTTTACAGTAAGTAGCACAGGCGGAGGATTTACGATCGAAGATACAACGGCACCGTTTATTTTGTCAGAAGCTGATTCTAAACGGGTAGATGTAACGCCGCTTTTCGGTTCCTCAGAAGATCAAGTTACTATTATTGGAACTGGATTTCCAGCTAATCAGGAGGTAGGTCACGTTACCTTTGATGGTGAAAGAATCAGCGTTACTTCTACTGGTGTTGGACTTATCAATCCAGTTAGCAATAAGATTATGGCTGATACTAGCGGTGTGTTTCAGGTTTTAGCCACCGTCCCAGCAGTGACACGTGGGGTAAAGCTAGTCGCGACAACCGATGTGCCTGCAACTACAAGAGGTAGTTTTGAGGTGCGAAAGAAATTGTCAATTATCGCACCTTCAACAGCATCTGGCTATATTGGCACTGAAATCACAGTCAAAGGAACAGGGTTTAATGCGGCTGAAATTCGTTCTCTTCGCTTTAATGGCGTTCATGTTACTTCGGCTAATTATGGCTTGAAAATTGATGAGGGGATTGGCAACTTTGTATCCAATGATAGGATTCAGACTGACAGTCTTGGTCGATTCAAAGTTAAATTTGTAGTACCTCCAATTGCTTCAGGTCGGCCAATAATGGTTACCACAGATGATGGTGGAGTTGCTAACTTTGAAGTGGTTCCTAGGATCAGCTTGGTCAGTCCTGCCGCATTGAAGAACGGCACTGCCATTCGAGTGGTGGGCGATGGTTTCAGGTCAAACGAATCGATTGTTGTTGACTTTGGCAATCCGGTTCAGAGATCTCAGTTTAACGCGAATTTCCTTGGTCAATTTGATTCTTATACGCAACCTGTACAATTGCAAACAAGTAGTGTAAAACCCTTAGCCATTAAGGGATTGGATAGTTCAATTGAAGTCAACAGTTTCTTTTATGTCGAACCGTCTCTCGAGGTCGAGGGGGTGATAGCACAGAACGGGACATTCGTCCTTGGTATCAGCAGTGGTAAAGTTGGAACGTTTATGCGGCTTCGTGGAAAGGGCTTTGACAAGAACGATCTGGTCACATTGAAAATAGGTGCTGTGTCAATCAATATTGATCAACGGATTATCAGCGACAAAGACGGTGAATTTACAGCCGATATAAAGATACCTAGAATAGTCGGCGGGACCAAGAAAATAACCGCTACGGGGACAAATGGAGATGTAGCATCAACCACGTTTACAATTACGGCACAGCTTTTGTCAATTAATGGGGTTTCCATCACCCCTGTCGGTTTTACCCTTGTTGATGTGCAAGTTGATGATGTTGTGAGTATAGTAGGAGACGGTTTTTTAAGCACCCAAACTATCAGTTTTGAAGTTGGAATTTCAGGCCAAGGTTCGTTAAGGAACACAGGAATGCGAAGCGCTGAAACTGATGGTTTTCTGGCAACCACATTTACGGTGCCTGCAATGAGCTATGGGCCCAAAGTGGTCCGTTTAACAACTTCAGCTCCATCCTCACAAATTAATATCGTCGGGATTCGAGTCGTCGGTCGGATTAAACCTGACGGCATATCAAACAGAAGAAGTGGGTTTCCGGAACCCGTTGGCAGTGATGGCAGTTCAATTTACCTGTGGGGCGATGGTTTTGAGGAGAACAAACCCATTACGGTAACTTTAACGCCCCAATCTGGAGGCAATTCAGTGCAGGTTACCAATGAAAACCTGCTGGATATGTATGGAAGCACTGGACCGAAAACGAATAGCAGCGGCAGATTTGATCAAGTTGAATTCAAAATCCCGGATCCTTCAGGATTTGCCTCGGGTCTAGTGACCGTCACTGTGGCCACGCCGAATACCTCCACTGAGGCAGAACTTATTTTTTCTCAGGTTGATTCTGGTGGGCAATTGCAGATATCTGGATCAAAACGCGTAACACCAGATCAAAGGATTCAAATCCGTGGATTCGGTTATGATAATGGTGCCGATGATTCTGGTATTGTCGTTGGTCAACTGGAGCTACAAACCACCACATCCAGCCATACTCGTGTTGTAGCAGGTCTGTCAGATGAGGGAGCCGGCAGCTACAACGTGGATGGAATTAACACCAATAAAAACGGCGTGTTTGAAATGAGTTTTACCATTCCTCAAGATACCGTTTTTACTACCGCCGGAAGGAAATTAGTTACAACCAATGTGGTTAATCCCACACAAGCCTTAGAATTTGAGATTATCCCCAAACTAACGGTAATAAAGTTGTCAACCACGACACTTCAGGTCAGAGGCATCGGTTTTGCTCCCGGTCAACCGAATCAAAAAATTTATGTTGGTTCTACTACTACAGGCGAGAATATATCAGCCGGTGTTTATGGAGCCTTTTTGGAGCAGGTTACATTTCCCGATATTCCAGCTGGAGACTATCAAGTTAGCATTGACGATGGGTTCGGTGAATCAGTCCACGCCGAGAACCTTGTTTCCGTAACAGGAACAGCCAGCATCACCAACGTGCAACCCAAAAGCGGTCCTGTTGGCACTCTAGTTACTGTTGACGCCTCTGGATTTGCGCCAGAAGAGAAGGTCAATTCCATGTTTGGTAGCATGCAACTTCCAGTTGTTCAGGCTAATCAACAAGGCCACGTCAGCTTTTCCTTTGCCATTGATCAGCAAATGGGTGGTTTTACCGAAATCCGTTTAACTGCCGCACAAACGAGTATGAGAAGTACGGCGGCAAACTTCAAAATTACAGGACAACTCACTTTGGTTTCCACCATATCCGGGCCGAAAGGAACACCTTCTACCATAAAAGGCAATGGATACGCTCAGAATGAAGGAATTCAAGTTTATTTTGGTGACTTGAATTTAACCAGAAACGCTGGTGTCAACAGGGATGGATCAATTAGTTTTGACTTCCTGGTTCCGGATCATCCACGAGGAGCAGCGGTGATTTCCGTTAATACCATAGATTCAAACGCCCGGATAACTTCCACTCAAACAACAATATTTTCAGTTGAAAGTTCGATTTCTCTTTCCAGTATATCTGCTTCTGTTGGTACAACTCTGGGCATAATTGGATCGGGTTTTAAACCTGATGAGGAAGTTCGGATTTTTGTGCGGACCGATGAGGTAAATGTTTCTGCAGATTCTGGAGGATCGTTCCAAATAAATTATGAAGTACCTGAACTTTCGAATGGCAAAGTCAGTGTGATCGCCTCCAGTGCGGGTATCGCCGAGACGGCAAACGAATTTACAGTCGTCCCTCGACTTAGTTTCAATAAAAATACGGGCAAAGCAGGAGAAGTGATTAATATCAGTGGTACAGGATTTAATCCTAGGAAAAATATCAAAATACAAATTGGACAACAAGTTCCTGGAGGCCTGTCTAATATTGACATCAGCGAATTCGGTAGCTTTGGAAGTTCGGGGAGTAACCTCTATAACTTTGCCGTACCTTCAGTAGCGCAAAATGCGATTACGATTCGCGCCGGTAACGTTGATGGAACTTCGTTTCTGGGTGATGATCTGGTTGGTGGCGGTGTAGAAAGATTATTTTATATTGCTGCTGGAACTGTTACGCAACCATCGACGCCAACAAC
>DTUY01000384.1:11416-53471 GCA_012963885.1 Candidatus Poribacteria bacterium
AAAGATTATTTTATATTGCTGCTGGAACTGTTACGCAACCATCGACGCCAACAACAGAACCATCCACGCCAACAACGGGACAGCCTGCTCCGGACGCTGTGACTTTAACTATCACTGACAATTCCGATGGAAACAATGATCCAACTGATGCGGGGAGTACCGACCTAAAGGCACGCGTCGGTGATGCCATTATTGCCTTAGGAGCGGGATTTGATGCTAATGAGCAGGTGACTCTTCAACTTGGCACCCAGTCTTCTACTACACCGACAACTGGTGCTGGAAGTTTTGTCACGGTGTTTGTCATCAGTCCTCAGAATGAAGGGCTGAAAACACTCACGGCTACAGGTAGCTCTTCAGGTAAAAGTAAATCAACGGCTTTTACTATCCTTCCAGATCTGGGAGAACCCAGTTTCACCATTACAGACAACTCAGACCGGAATGGTGACAATACCGACGCGGAAAGTATCGATAAAACTGCTAGCCTTGGCGATACAGTTACAATCTCAGGCAGCGGATATGGCATTAATGAACAGTTGCGTATTGAATTTGGAGAACAAATCATTACCGCGAATACTTCCGCCACAGCTACATTTGAAACGACTTTCATTGCGGCCGATCAGGCTGACGGCTTAATTGAGGTCAATGTCATTGGACAAACATCAACTAAGGAAGTGTCTGATACTTTTACCCTTAAACCTGTAGCAGGCCAACCAACTTTAGTAATCACTGATAATTCTGATGGAAATGATGATGCCACCGATCTTGACAGTTCGGATAAAGAGGCAAAAATTGGAGATATTGTCACCCTTCGTGGCACTAACTTCGGCCCGAATGAAGAGATAGGGATTGATTTTGGCAGTCAATCCATTTTTGCTAATGCCTCAAGGGAAGGAGAATTTGTCGCGACTTTCGTCATTTTAAAGCAAATGGGTGGAACCAAATCGATCCTAGTTAAGGGTAAGACTTCCCAAAAAAGTAAGTTTGATCGATTCACTATTAAACCGCAAATCACAGCTTTTAGCCCAACAATTGGCGATATAGGCCAAAAAGTTACGCTTCAAGGAGATGGTTTCAGCGCCAGTTCACAACTAACAGTTCGGTTTGGTGACAGCGAAACGAGTCTGATGACTTTAAGAAATCTGAATGTTCAATCTGCCACAGAGGGGACTTTCTCCTTTGAATTTTCAATACCAATTGGACCGTACATTATTGCCCCTGATGCGGAGAGACGAATTAATTCATTTATCCGGATTAATGATGCTGCTAATTTGACTACGGGAACAGTCAGTTTTGTTAAAATCAACATGCAGACTGCCAGTTTGGAGATGCAACCGACACAAGTTAACAATGGTGAGCGCATAACGGTCATCGGCTTGGCGGTTACTGATAATGGTGCGCCACTTGCTAATACCAACCTTGGATTTTTATTAATTCAGTTGCCTAACGGAACAGAAAACACAGTAACCGTTCAAGATTATCAGTTGAAGATCGAAATCGACGAAAATAATGCACCAGTTGGTCGTGTTGAAACCAATAACAGCATAAAAACGGACGCCATTGGCCGAATCAAGGCAAGTTTCTTAGTGCCAACTATCTCTGGTGGTAAGGCAACACTACGTTTTACCTCCGTTGGTAACCTGCAAACTGAGTTTGATATAGTGCCTAAAGTTGTAGTTCCTGTTACAGGAGTTAGGCCAGGTGGTTCTGTGGCTATAATCGGCCTTGGCTACCAAGCAAATGACATCATATCTGCAAGGATTGCCGGTGGGGCTATTTTACGAACAACTCCTATGACGGTTAAGACTGATGCCAATGGAACCTTCAATGCGGTCTTTGCAGTACCAGAAGATCTACCCGGAGGAACTTTCAAGATTGTTGTCACAGACAGCGCAAACAGTGACCCTAATTCAACCCCAACAATACAAGCTGAACTAACAATCTTAGGGTCTATAGATCAACCGGCTGCCAATAGCCAGTTCAAACCTGGTGAACCCATTACACTTATAGGAAAAGGCTTAGGCGCAGATGAAACGTTATCTGTGACAATTGGCGGGGTATCTATGAGTCTTGAAGACGAGGTTAAAAGTACGGCAACGGGCAATTTTGAACTGACAATTACAACGCCCCCATTAGCACAGGGCAGACGGGTCATCAGGGTAGACGGTCAAAAGAGCGCGGCAGAAACCGAAATTACTATCGTTCCCGGAGATTTGATTGTTAATCCCTCCGAAGGTAGTGTTGGAACAGCTATCCTTATCGAAGGTTCAGGTTACCCTGCCTATGCTTCGGTTCAGATTGACCTTGGATTTTCGGAAGATATTACATATGGTAATGTTGATGCAAATGGAAATCTTAACGCCAAGTACCTGATTAAGAAACCACTCCTGCCAGGTGACAAGACACTTTCGATTCAAGTCGGTGGAAAAACCTATTTCAGGCCATTTGCCTATGTGCTAGATAATATTGGCCCAGCAATTTTGACGGCTAGTCATGACGGCGGTGATGACGTCATTACCGGAGCTGAAATAGGCAAATCTGTGACAATTAAAGTTATTCAGCGGGACGCTTTCGATATTGCGGCTCGTGGTACATACCGGATAGGTGGAGATGCTATCAACCCACCACTGGGCGAAGGTGAACTTTATAATAACGGAAAGAACAACGACGAACAAGCAAACGACACAACCTGGGCATTCCAATATGAGATTACTTCTGACCAGATAACCAAAGCTGAAGGTCTGGCAGCCGCTGTTCCGATAACAGTTATTCTCTTTGATGCAAATGGAAACACAACGGAAACAACGACCAGCACGCCAATTCAGATCGATACTGAAGCAGAAATCCTTTCGATTACTGCTTCAGTTCTGCAGGCATCGGATGGTAAGACTAAGATCATCAGAGAGACGGGCACATTGAATATCGGTGATACGTTCAAAATGTTGGTCGTCTCTGAAGCTAACGCCAGTGGGACATTTCAGATTGTAGGGATAACGGGAACATTGCCGCTTTCCCGTGGCAACTTCGAAACTCAATACGTTGGCGAGTATATGATTCGTGGTGGTGATCTGGGTGTCAATGCAGAAATTTCCATCGAGATGACAGATGTAAACGGTAATGTCACTTCACGAGAAGCAAAAGCAAACATTACGATTGAATCCGCTGCTATTTTTCACCGTGTCATAGTATCCCCCTTAGAACTGCAAAGCGGTGATCGTTTCACTATCGAATACACCACCAACATCCAGAGCAGGCCAATGCTATTTATCTCAGACTCTGTACAAGATGAACCATCATACGAGCCGAAATGGTCTGAATTATCCTTGATTAATATCTCCGAAATCGACCCTGGAGCAGATGAGATTGAAAAATTTGGCAGTGATCTAACAGAATCAAGAATAAGGAGGTACCTCGCTTTTGCCAGAATACCAACGCAAATTAAACTTAGTGGCAGGCAGCACCTGATCCGGATAGAAGTTACTGACATGCAGGGAAAAACAACTGTGAAGGATCTTCCTGTCGAGTTTCAGAGACCTCCTCAATTTAATTTAGAAGTACCAGCAGGTGTTGGAATGATTCATATTCCATTGTCCGTTGAGTTGATTAATGGGAAAGAAACTCAGATCGAAACAGTTGGGGATGTTTATGATGCGCTCGGCGGTCAGACCAACGTAAGCTTACTGATTACCTTCGATACGGAAAAACGTACCTGGCGCAGTTATCTTGGAGACCAAAGTCGAAATACCAGTGCCGATAAGCCGGTTGCTGAAGATACCGGTATAATTACGGTGATGAAACGTCGCATGGTATTACCAATTAGTGGAAGTGAATTGGGCAATCAAGGACGAAGTCAAATTCAGCTTCGTCGAGGGTTGAACTTAATTGGTGTCCCTCTACAGACGAGTCAAGTTTCTGTGGTTAGTGATTTACTAAAACTGCCTGGAATGCGTAATAACGCCACCTCAATTATTGTGGCTACAGACGGTGAATTCAAGGTTGTCACCCAACAGGGAGATGATGGTGATGTTCAGGTAACTGGAGGCAAATCCTTTATTGTGGCCGCACTTGATGACGGGCAAGCCGAAATTATCGGTTCGGCCTGGACGATGAGTCCAGTCGAACTTGAAGCAATAATGACAAGATCCGCAAAGTCACTTGGTGCCTCGCCATCTATTCAAATCACAAACCACACTCCTGTCTTCTCAGTCAACGGACAGGTTAAGGATCAAAATGAGGCACTCTTTGAGGAAGATCTCTTCATCACCATCCACAATCGAACAACAGATACGATGCTGACTTCAGAATCAAGCGACTACCAAGTTACGTTCGTCGATATATTGCATCAACAAGCAGCCCAAATTGGTGATTTTTTAGAAGTGAGCGCTACAGTTAAAGACAATCATTATCGTATAAATCCAATCGAGTATCAGGTTACTGCAGCGGATGTTACGGGCAGTTTTGCGCAACTGCCAAATTTGATTGCCTATGAAATACCCCGACAAACGAAGTTGTTTGCCAACTATCCCAATCCATTCAATCCTGAAACGTGGATACCATATCAGCTCTCAAGCGATGGTGATATCAGCATTCAGATCCATGATGTGGATGGTCAGCTCGTGAGGTCAGTTGAACTGGGATACCACTTGGCTGGCATCTATGCTCATCGATCGAAAGCGGCCTACTGGGATGGACGAAATGACAATGGTGAAACCGTCGCCGGTGGCCTCTATTTCTACACACTGAAAATCGATGATTACTATATACAAACGCGAAAAATGATCATTGTCAAATAAGCCAATCCACAGAAATTTAAGTACGTTTTTTAGGGTTTTTTGTCGGCAAGATTCCCTCTGATAGACAAGAATTGAATTGGTCCTACGATCCTGGATTCCCTGAGGCATACGAATGCTCGGATCATATAGGAGCTTATTAGACCACTAAAGAAGGTCTGATAAATTAAGCATTAAGTGAGTAAAATAAAAGGGTGAGTCGATTTTAAAATTTGAGGAAGCATCTTCTGAACCCTTGAACACAAATCGACAACACGATCTCAAGTTTGCTAAGCATCAGTTGTTAAGAAGCAGTTGAGACATCCAAACTGCTGACTGGGTGGTCGATGGCTCTTTCCCCAGAGGATCGTTGTTTTGCTCAGTTGGAGGTAGCAGTATTATGGAAACCGTCAATAAAGGGTTACTCCTGCCGGAGCAAAGTCCACCGGTCTGAGTATAAGTCTCTCCGTTGAACAAAGTGCCAACAAAACTTGGTTTTGAGTTGCACCATTTCTTCATGGGGAAATTATGGTTTGTACATGTTTGGTAGAAGCCTTGCTTATTTTTTCAAGTGGTTTTGGTACCTGTGATGAACTGGTGGAAGTTCTAACACTCGTCCAAACAGGGGGAAATGCAAATACTGAATACCGGAATAAAATTATCACGCAATGACAAGATGGGGAATGATCAGTCCTGAGGATCTAAATCTCTTCCAATTTGTTGAGACTCCGAGTGACACTGTGAACATATACAACAAAATATCAGAATGACAGGCAATTAATGATGGTTTTATCAGATCAAGACATTGTTAAGTATCTGGAAACAGGGAAAATCAAAATCTTTCCCCAACCAGACTTGACAGAACAACTGGGATCATGCTCAATTGATTTTAGACTCAGTAATGTCTTTCGGATTTTCGAGCACAGTAAACACCCTTCCATCGATTTACGTGCCGAATTCGATCTTGCCAACCTAATGCGGAAAGTTGTCATTTCAGAGGGAGAAGCATTTACGATCCAGCCAGGTGATTTTGTTCTGGCTGCCACGGTAGAAACCCTTGAAATTTCAGACGATATCATGGCACGTCTCGAGGGGCGAAGTAGTTTGGCTAGAATAGGTATTATTGTTCACAGTACAGCAGGGCTTTTCGACCCAGGTTGGGTTGGTACGGCAACGCTAGAACTTGGGAACTTGGGTAGGATGCCTGTGATGCTATATCCCGGTATGAGAATATGCGCGTTCACTTTTTCGAAATTATCTTCTCCATCTCGCGTGCCGTATAAGCAGAAACCTGGTAACAAATACGCCGGGCAGATAGAACCAGAAGCCAGTCGTTTTAGGCGGGACCAACAATAAAGATGCTCAAAACCAAAGAGATGCCCAAAACTACAGCATTTCGATGCGAATTAATTGACATAAAAATGATAATGATTATGGTTGTTTATAATGTTTTTTTGTGATATGCTTCAATAAAAATTCTGGCATACTGTTTTCCCTTTTATTAAAGTAGACAAATATGCCTAACTAGCTGAACCTATTTTAGAAAGGTAAAATCTCTATGACACCAAGTGACGTGATCACTTTAGCCAAAGAAAAAGACGTCAAGTTCATCGACTTAAAATTTACGGACTTTCCAGGCATGTGGCAACATTTCTCGATGCCTGTTCAAGAGTTAACCGAAGATTTATTCGAAGATGGTGCAGGTTTCGATGGATCCAGCATTCGTGGGTTCCAAGCAATCAACGAAAGTGACATGCTTTTGATGCCAGATCCATCTACAGCAATAATTGATCCGGCTTGTAAGATCCCTACACTGAGTCTAATTTGTAATATTGAAGATCCCATCACCAGAGAAAATTATACTAGGGACGTTCGTTATATCGCCCAAAAAGCTGAGAATTACCTCGTTTCGACAGGGATTGGAGATGTAAGTTACTGGGGGCCGGAAGCTGAATTTTTCCTATTCAGCGATGTAAAATACGGAGAATCTACAAATACCAGTTTTTATTCAGTAGACTCCATAGAAGCTACGTGGAATTCGGGAAAAGACGAAGGCCCCAACCTCGGTTATAAACTACGACCCAAAGAAGGCTATTTTCCTGTTCCACCCAGCGATCATTTTCAAGATCTGCGTTCTGAAATGGTTCTCAAATTACTTGATGCGGGTGTAGATATTGAGGTACACCATCACGAAGTTGCAACCGCTGGTCAAGCTGAAATTGATTTGAGATTCGACACAATGACGAGAGTTTGCGATAAATTGGCAATTTACAAGTATGTTATTAAAAACACGGCTCGTGAGCATGGTCTGACAGCGACCTTTATGCCAAAGCCACTTTTCCAGGACAACGGTTCTGGCATGCACGTCCACCAGAGTATCTGGAAAGACGGAAAGAATATGATGTATTCCCCAGACACACTCTTGAGTGATACCGCAAGGCATTATGTTGGTGGATTATTGAAACATGCACGTGCATTGTGTGCGATAATCGCACCGACAACCAACTCTTACAAGCGTTTGGTACCAGGTTTTGAAGCTCCGGTCAATCTTGTTTATTCTGCTCGGAATAGGAGTGCGATCGTTCGTATTCCGACTTACTCCCAGAGCGAGAAAGCAAGACGTGTTGAGTTCCGAGCTCCAGACCCTGCTTGTAATGGATACCTTGCGATGAGCGCCATGTTAATGGCGGGGCTTGACGGTGTCCAAAACCAAATTGACCCAGGTGATCCAACTGATGTTGATCTCTACGAGCTTAGTGCTGATGAACTAGCTA
This sequence comes from Candidatus Poribacteria bacterium, assembly GCA_012963885.1. Classification (GTDB taxonomy): domain Bacteria; phylum Poribacteria; class WGA-4E; order WGA-4E; family UBA9662; genus UBA9662. The sequence continues at coordinate 18,957 of DTUY01000384.1, forward strand.
ACATTGGTTCAACACCAGGCTCGTTAGGTGAAGCTCTGGATGAATTGGAAAAAGATCATGAGTTCTTACTGAAAGGTGATGTTTTCACTCAGGATGTAATTGATACATGGATCGATTACAAGAGGGAGAACGAGGTTGAGGCCATTAACATGCGTCCGCATCCTTATGAATTCTTTTTGTACTATGATATCTAAAAGCAAATTAAACCGCAGCCTTGACCAAGGCTTCAGTTTTAAAACTGAAAATTCACGGGACAAACATGAAAAAATTGGAATGTATCATTCGCCCTTTTAAGCTTGAAGAAGTCAAGGAAGCTTTGACTGAGGTTGGCGTTCGAGGAATGACCATTTCTGAAGTGCGTGGTTTTGGTCGAAGTCGTGGACATACAGAACTCTATCGTGGTAGCGAATACACAATTGAATTTGTGCCGAAAATCAAGTTGGAAATTGTTGTGGGTGAAGACGACGTCGAGTCAGTTACTGAGGCTATACAACAGACAGCGGCAACAGGAAAAATTGGGGACGGGAAAATTTTTGTCCTTCCAGTTGATGAAACGCTTCGGATCCGTACTGGTGAAAAGGGACCTGCTGCAATATAAGACAAACAAGCAATCACGTTCAAGATTCAAGAGGTAGCAAACTACTATGGCTTAACAAGATAGTTTGCTACCTCTTTTATTTTTATTGGTTCTTTGTCCTTAAGATCCTACTTTCATTACCTACCTCCGCTATTACCTAGGTTACTTGATATTTTTTCCGGGTTAAATATTTTTTCTCACCAAAACTCTCAGATCAGTTACCATCCATCCCTAGTCCGTGAAACTTTGAAACTGAAATGAGGAGTTTTATGTCGAATTTTAATGGAGCCTAGTCTGCTTTGATAACTCCGTTTACTGAGGATGATGAAGTAAACCCATCAGTTTTGGAATCTTTAGTTGAGCGCCTGATTGAGAAAGGTATTGGTGGTTTATATATTTGTGGCACAACAGGGGAAGGGATTTATATGTTAGTGCTGGAGCGAAAACTGGTTGCAAAGACAGTAATTCAAAAGGTTTCCCAATGGGTACCAGTCATTGTACATGCTGGTGCAGTTGCTGTGAAGGACACAATAGATCTTTCACAACACGCTAAAAAAATGGTGCATCTGGTTTAAGTAGTGTTCTTCTGCCTCAATACCGGAGTGTGGAGGATCTTTATAACTATTACGCCGAAATAGCTGAATATGTTCCCAATCTGCCTATTTTTTCTTACATTTTGGTACGTCTATTGATGCCGTTAATGAAGCGCCTAGTCGATATTCCAAATGTTGTTGGCTTAAAATATTCCAATTCGAATATGTATGAACTTCGACATGTCATTGATCTACGTCAGCAAAACTGGACGGTTCTTTCTGGAATGGACGAACAATGCGTTTTTGCTACCATGCAAGGTGCCCACGGTCATATTGGCTCAACGCTCAACTGTATGCCGGGAGTTTACTGCCAAATTCAAGACTGCTGCAAAAATGGCAAACTTGATCGGGCACATGAACTACAACAGTATGCTAACCAAGTAACCAATGTCATAATAGCAGTTGGATTTCCAGAAGCCTTAAAGGAGGTGATGAAAATGCTTGGATTTGATTGTGGTAACCCTCGGTTACCTAGTTACCCAATAAGTAACGAAAACCAGAAGATACTTCATAAAAAATTAGAGGGATCTGGCTTCTCCGAACTAGTTGAGATATAGTTTATCAGATATAGAATTATTTCAGTAGATATCAGAAAAGTCAGATTTGCAGGAATTTATTTGCAAATCTTATCCGTAATTTTCGCGGACAAAGTTCATGTTTCTAACGGCAGAAGCAACCGCATCCTCTTTAGCAGGCGTTTCAAGGACAAGCCAACCATCATAATTAATTTTATGTGTTGCTTCAATAACAGCCGGGAAATCGACATCACCCTCGCCGGGGTGCTTACCCCCAGTTTCTTTAATGTGCATCTGCACGATTGCATTACCGAGTTGATGAATCTCCTGAACCGAATCGTAACCAAATGTGGTTGCATTACCCATGTCATAATACACACCAACTACCGAAGAACCCACTTGGTCAATAATAAGTTGATGGTCAGCGGCATTAATCGTCGATTCGATTCCGAGTTGAACGTCGAATTTCTCAGCTGTTTCTGCGACTGTTTTCCATCCGTCGATAAATCGGTTAGATTTTAAATCTTCTTGTTTAATTTCTCCGTTTCCAAAGAATGGAACAAGAATTACCTTTGATTCCAGTTCCGGTGAAACTTCGATTAGTCGCTGTAGCATGGCTATGCCTTCAGACCGCACTGAATCCTGTGGATGGGAAAATGTAAATGCCGTGAACCCGCCAGGAGATAGCGATGGGATTTTAAGGCCGTGTTCTTCAGACAATGCTTTCAGTTGGTCTGCACCGCCGTCTTGCCAGATCAAATGATCCTGATAGTTAACACCCATGCAAACTTCAATACCATCAAAGCCAATCTGGCTAACCTTGCGGAACGTTTGATCCAGCGACAGACCTAACATCCCGTCTCGAATTCCAACTTTCATCCTTATTCTCCTTGTGTTTTGCTTAAAAATCGATCTATCTTGATTATAGCACCTTCTGCTATTGTTGACAATCGATATGCAGAACTGGTTCTAAACAGGTTAAAGGAGTTTTTTTATGGTTCTTGGTAAGTGAGATGGATCTATATTCGCTTCGACTATTCATTTTCTAGCGAGTCGGAATTACTGTGGCTGCTATCATCATGGCAAAGATAACTAGAAGCTCATCAACAGTCAGTGCTCATTTCGGATAAAGAGATTTCAAACGAGATTGAGGACCTATAATAATCAGAATAAAGGATGAAAAAATCGGATGTTGTAGCAGAATTCAGGCCAGGTCGAGTTCCTTGGATCCAAAATCCGTTACTGGCAAAACAAGTCCAATACCTTAGATTAGCTCAGTAACCTCAATACAGTCATATGACCCACTATTTTCGGGCGCCATATTATTCTTGGGGAGAATTCCGTCATGAAATGTTAGATCCGCTGTTTATTGAAATGAGCATTCACCATTTCGACCTGATCCGAGCTTTGCTTGGTAGAAATCCGGTGAGTGTTTGGGCCGACAGTTGGAATACTCCATACAGCCAATTTTCCGGAGACATTACGGGAATAGCACATTTCACTATGGAAGACCGATTTCCCGTAACCTATCATGCGGACGCCATTTCATCAGGTGATATGACCGATTGGTATGGCGAAATACGAGTAGTAGGTGAAATAGGAACACTTACTATGTTATATCCTGATCTTTATATCGAACGAAAAGGAGCCAATCATGGAAATCGAAGTGCGCCGCGTGATGAAGTAATGCCTGTCAGCTCTCCACAGAAAGGGCAGCTGGCGGCTTTCGAGGGATTTCTAGACGCTATTGAGAATCGACGTATTCCTGAATCCAATGGCCTCGATAATCTGAACAGCTTGGCCATGGTTTTTGCTGCTATTGATTCGAGCCGAGATCAAACCGTTAAACAGATTTTCGACTATTTGTCATTTGGGTAACCGTTACAGCCTAGAAATAGTGTTATGTTTCTTCCTACTCAATATTATAACGCTCAACCCTAGGACAATAGAGTGCCCTAGACTCAATATTCTCTATGGTTATTAAGTTGAGTTCTTATTCAAATGAGTACCTGAATTATCCGATTCAGTCATATTAAGGATGATCGCTGACAAATCAGCAGGAATTAGAATTGGTAAAACTTGAAGAAAAGAGATTCTAACACACACAGTGACTAACATTTGATCGATCAGTAGCAAAAAATTTCCTTCTCTAATATTGTTTGACACTCCTAGGTGAATATGTTATATTTCTTTGATTAAAAAATCACATTTCTTGGTTTGCACCATGGGTGCTCTAGTTATTGAAAACAGGGTTCGGTGCAAGAAAACTAGAGATGAACGCTAACCCGCGAAATTAGCAAATAAGGAGTCCACTGTGAATGTAGCAATGAAAGATCTCCTCGAGTCGGGAGTCCACTTCGGCCATCAGACGCGAGGTTGGAATCCCAAAATGGCGCGTTACATATTTGCAGAACGTAACGGTATTTACATCATCGATCTGCAAAAGACATTGCGGATGTTATATGAAGCTTACAACTTCATCCAGAACATTGCCCTGGAAGGGGGATTAATTCTTTTTGTAGGCACGAAAAAGCAATCGCAAGAATCAATTGAAACTGAAGCAAAACGTGCCCAAATGTTTTATGTTAACAACCGTTGGCTGGGTGGCATGTTAACTAATTATCAAACAATTTCGAATAGTATTAATCGACTAAAAAAACTAGAAAATGATCAAGAAGAAGGTCTATTCGATCAACTCCCGAAAAAAGAAGCGTTACGCCTTAACCGAGAGAAAACAAAACTGAACAATGTGCTGTCCGGCATAAAGGATATGGGGCGTTTGCCATCCGCTGTAATTATTACAGATACGCGTAAAGAAGCTATCGCCGTGCAAGAAGCTAAAAAGCTAGGTATTCCAATCGTTGCAATTGTTGATACCAACTGCGACCCCGATCCAATTGATTATCCAATACCTGGAAATGATGATGCCATTCGTGCCATCAAACTCGTATGTACTGTTTTGGCTGACGCTATCACTGAGGGGCGAGCAACTGCACTGGAAGGCATAGAAGGAGAATTGCCAACTGATGAAAGTGCAAAGCCCGATTTAGAGGACGGAACGGCAACAGAAGAACAGGCGACGGATCTCGCTACGGAATCCGAGGACAGTCCCACAGGCACGAATCCACCGTCTCGTCGTCGTAGACGATCAAGAAATGTAGACCAATCAGATGAGACAACAGAACAGGAAAGCGACCAAGTAATAGCAGCCGAAGATTAAAACTTAGGGATTCCTAATGGAGGGTATTATTTCATAATGGAAATTACAGCACAGATGGTCAGCGATTTGCGGAAGCGTACCGGAGCTGGCATCATGGATTGTAAAAAGGCACTTGCAGGAAAAAATGGTGATATTGAGGCTGCGATTATCCATCTGCGTGAACAGGGTTTGAAAGCCTCAGAACTGAAAAGCAGTCGTGATGCTTCAGAAGGATTGATTATGTCCTATATCCATCCAGGAAGCAAAATTGGATCACTTCTGGAAATCAATTGTGAAACCGATTTCGTGGCACGAACAGAACAATTCAATGAACTAGCGAGAAACATCGCTATGCAAGTGGCTGCGTCCAAACCAAAATGCCTATCAAGAGAGGATGTCTCTGAAGAAGATCTTGAAACAGAAAAGGCAATTCTCAGACAGCAGCTTATTGACTCCAGTAAACCTGAAAATATTATTGACAAAATAGTTGAAGGGCGTCTTTCAAAATATTACTCTGAAGTGTGTTTGCTAGAACAAACTTATATTCGCAATGGAGATAAAACTGTTCGAAACCTTATTCAAGAGGCAATCAGCCTGCTTGGTGAAAACATCGTTATAAAACGTTTTGAACTCTTCATCCTTGGACAATAGTCTTTATTTGAAAGGAGCCATCTACAATGCCTGATATGCTAATACTTGAAACGGAAGACCGGATGGAAAAGGCAGTTGAGGCTATAGCCGGAGAGTTTTCGCAGATTCAGACAGGGCGAGCTTCCCTCTCTTTGCTTGATAATGTTACGGTAGAATACTATGGTGCGAGAAATCCGATTAACCGAATTGCAACGGTGACTACACCTGAAGCACGTTTAATCGTGATACAGCCATGGGACAAATCAACTATAAAAGACATCGAAAAAGCAATTGCTCAATCCGATTTGGGGCTTAATCCGAATAGCGACGGTGCGGTGATTCGCATACCAATTCCTGAGCTAACAACTGAACGCCGGCAGGAATTAGTAAAACTTGTCGGAAAAATTGCGGAAGATGGGCGTGTCTCGATAAGAAATATCAGACGCGATGCTAACGGATCCTTGAAGACAATGGAGAAAGCTAAGGGAATTTCGGAAGACGATCGGCGTGCTTACGAAGAAGATGTGCAAGATTTGACTAATTCTTATGTCGGCCAGATTGAAGAACTCACCAAATTGAAGGGTAATGAACTACTTGAAATTTAGCCAAATAGGGTCAGAATAAAGCACAAATTCAATGCTATGGAAGCGGGTTGTTAGTTCAACAGTCTTAATTCCATGCTTCCTTTGGGTTGTATGGATTGGTGATTGGCCCTACAAAGCCATAACTATTGGAATCACAATTTTAGCCCTCATCGAATTCTGTCAGTTGACAAGGGCGATTGGATCGAGTGTCGGTCAGGTCGCTATTATTTTCTTTTTTTCGCTCCTCTTCTGCTCGCTTGCTTTCGAAAATATTGCCCATCACGAACATCCAGAATTATTCTTAGGGTCTTTTGTTACATTTGTCCTCTTCGGAGCGTTTGTAGCCCAAATTCTGCAAGATAAAGCAGATGCCGGGTTTCTGTCCGTTGCAGTCCTGGTTATTGGTGCAGTCTACATAGGTTGGGCCTTTGGCTACCACGTGATCCAACTTCGAAGCCTGAAGGGTGGGCGAAGTTTCACTTACTTTCTTCTGATTGTCATCTGGGTAGGGGATTCTGCCGCATACATCTGCGGGAAATGGCTGGGAAAACATAAAATTCGTCCCAATATTAGTCCTGGTAAGACGATTGAGGGCACAGTAATCGGATTACTTTTTAGTACTATTAGCGGGCTCGGAGTTTGGTATTTTCCGTATTTTCTGTTACCAGAATATTTTAGCGCAAAACAAGCTGTTTCTGCAGCACTAATTATCGGCATAACCAGTCAGATTAGTGATTTAAGTGAGTCAATCATCAAGCGCTGCGCTGGTGTTAAGGATTCTGGAACATTGATTCCCGGCCATGGTGGTGCTCTGGACCGAATTGACAGCATGATATTTGCCACTCCTGCACTATACTATTATCTACGATTAATACTTGGTCTGGAATGAAAAACATAGCAATCCTTGGGTCTACCGGATCTATTGGGAAAAGTGCTTTATCGATTGCTAAAATTCACCCAGATCTATTTACCATCTCCGCACTGGCAGCCAATACCTCAGTTGATCTAATTGAACAACAAGTGCGTCAGTTTAATCCAAAACTTGTCGCTCTTTATGATCAAGGTGCTGCTAGTCTCCTTCGTCAGCGAATCAGCGATTTAAAGTCCGTTGACGTTATGTCGGGAGCAATGGGGATCTCAGCAGTTGCGACAATTGACGAGGCAGAACTTGTTCTTGAGGCCATGGGTGGAAGTATCGGATTACTACCAACACTTGAGGCAATTCAGTCAGGTAAAGATCTCGCTTTTGTTAATAAGGAGGTTTTAGTGATGTGCGGCTCTCTAGTACAAAAAGCAGTCAAAAAACACAATGTGAAACTCCTGCCAGTGGATAGTGAAATTAGTGCTATATTCCAGTGTTTACCCCATCCGTTTCAGAAAAACAGAATACACAAACTTATTCTGACTGCGTCAGGTGGTCCCTTTTGGAAAACATCAAGCGACAAACTTAAGGACATGACACCAGAACAAGCCCTGAAACATCCTAATTGGACAATGGGCAACAAAGTCACAATTGATTCAGCAACTATGATGAATAAGGGACTTGAAGTTATCGAAGCAAAATGTTTTTTTGAACTTGAACTCAAGAAGATTGAAGTTGTTGTTCATGCTGAAAGTATCATACACTCGATGGTTGAATTTGTAGATGGATCCCTGCTCGCTCAACTTGGTGTGCCAGATATGCGTGTGCCGATACAATATGCCTTAACCTATCCTGATCGCCTAGAGAATCCAGCGGATCGGCTCGATTTTTCGCAGATTCGTCAATTTCATTTCGAACCACCGGACTTCAAACGTTTCCCATGTTTGGATCTTGCTTATACAGCAGCAGAAGTGGGAGGCACCCTACCAACCGTATTAAGTGGTTCTGACGAAGTTGCCGTTGATGCATTCCTGAACCGTCAAATCGGTTTTATGGATATCCCTGCTGTTCTTCGCCGTGCTATGGATCTACATGATGTGGTTTATGAAGCGGAACTTGACCAGATTCTTGAGATAAATCGGTGGACTAGAGAAATTACCAGAAAAATCATCGGAAACTAAAAAGGAAATTATGACTATGGCAATGAGGATTTTTGAGTGGATTATTCACTGGGGTCCATATGTTATTCATGCTTTCCTCGCTTTAGGCCTCCTCATATTTATCCATGAGCTTGGTCATTTCCTAGCTGCAAAATGGTGCGGGATTAGGGTTGAAAAATTTTCCATCGGGTTTGGTCCAGCAATAATCAGCTTCAGACGTAACGAAACTGATTATTGCCTCTCTCTCTTACCCTTTGGGGGCTATGTGAAAATGGCGGGAGAAAATCCGGATGAGCGCACCGGTGGAGATAGAACTCCCTCAGCTGAAAACCCGACAGGTGAATTTGATACCGCAACTGTTGGTCGTCGCATGTTAGTGGCAATCGCAGGTCCTGTGGCTAATATCCTACTCGCTGTTTTGGCTTTCGCAATTTTTTATATGATAGGTGGAGAAGGCCCAATCCGTAATTCAGCGACAACAACAGTAATTGGCTACGTGGTGCCGGATAGTCCGGCTGAGAAATTTGGGATACGGGCCGGAGACCAAATTATTGCAATAAGCAGGAAACCACATCTTCCAGACAGAATTTGGGGGCGAGAAAAACACCGGACCCAGATAAATAAATGGGAAGATTTGCATATGGAAATTGCGTTAGCACCCAACACCAAGCTTGATATAGAGTTAATTCGAAACCAGAAAAAGCACACTATCCCGGTCACTCCAGCGGCAGTATCTCGTGGATCTCGAAAAATAGGGCAACTTGGTGTATTAGCGGCCGAGAAGCTGTTAGTGCATCGATCATGGCATGATCAAATTCAGGAAGGCGATATAGTCGACACAATAAACGGTCAATTCATCTATCATCCAAACATGCTAGATGAATTGATGATGGAATACAGCGGTAAAACAATCACACTGGGTCTAGTTCGTGCTGGTAGGTTAATAACCATAGACACAAAATTAAATTGGTCAGTAAATGTATATCCAGAAAGCGGTAGTGCTGCGGAAAAAGCTGGCATCAAGCCCGGTGATCAAGTTTTAACAATCAATGGCAAGTCACCCATAGACATTGGAACTACTAGCGAAAACGAGACTGCTGATAATGGAAATAAATTACTAACAAAAATCAATGAGGCTCTGAAGCAGGAGGCACTGACTAATCGCGATCAGCCACTCGAATTAGATCTGCTCCGAACTACAGAAACAAGTGAGAATGAGATAATTACAATTGCTATTACTCCTGAAATTAAGAATGACACGACCGATTGGCAGGGACTACATTTTGTTCCAAGAATTTCTGAAATGGAACTAATTGAACCAAGCTATAGTAAAACATATAATCTTTTGACAGCTTGGGGGAGGAGCATTGAGGAATGTTACGCCACTATCCTCAAGATCTTTATAACACTTCGAAAACTAGTAACTGGATATGTCTCACCGAAATTTCTTAGTGGTCCAGTTGGAATTCTCCGCATAACCGCAATAGTTGCCCAGTCGGCTTTAACACAGTTTATATGGCTTGGTGCTTTCATCAGCATCAATCTGGGTATTGTCAATTTATTTCCATTACCAATTACCGATGGGGGGCTGATACTCTTTTTTACAATCGAAAAGTTGCGAGGAAAACCACTGAGTCTGCGAACTCAAAGCCTCATTCAGCAAATAAGTTTTGCATTCATAGCCGTGTTTTTCTTATTTATTACTTTTTATGATGTTCGGGATTTCTTCCCTTCTTCATAAAAGATCAACTGATGTCAACTGCTGATTGAGTAAGGTTCTACTCTCCCAGCCCATAATCCAACCTCGGTTATCGGAATGCGACAATTTTAGGAGATAATTAGTACGCATTAACACAAATTTTACTTTCAGTATGGCAAATTCAATCCAAGAATATCTGCAGGTTATTTCAACAGTTAGAGAATACGTGGAGGAACAGATGCAACTTGGCTTTACTGAGATACTTGATCCGGAACATTCCAAATTAACGGAAGTTGATTATAATCAACTTCGCCAAGAAGCAAATGGATGTAAAAAGTGTGAATTGCACGCAACCCGTACCAATGTGGTCTTCGGTACAGGTAATGAAAATGCTGACTTAATGTTTATTGGTGAAGCTCCTGGCAGGGACGAGGATGAAAAAGGAGAACCTTTTGTCGGACGTGCTGGACAGTTACTGACTAAGGTCATTGAAGCCATGGAATTAACCCGTGACAAAGTCTATATCGCAAACGTGATCAAATGCCGCCCTCCCAACAACCGGAATCCCAAACATACAGAGATTGAGTCTTGTGAACCTTACTTAATTCGGCAAATCGAGTTGATTAAACCAAAGGTCATTTGTGCCCTAGGGACCTTTGCCGCGCAGATGCTCCTGCGCACGGAAGCAAAAATCTCTGCGCTGCGTGGACATTTCCATGAATATCGTGGGATCAAGGTAATGCCAACCTATCATCCTGCCTATCTTCTTCGCAATCCAGGTGGGAAGCGTGAGGTATGGGAAGATATGCAAAAAGTCATGGCTGAACTCAACTTACCCATACCATGAAGTTTGCGCATGTTGCTTTCCCAATACCTGAAGATCTCACTTTCACTTATTCTATCCCAAACCATCTTATCCCCATAGCCAAGGCCGGTTGTCGTGTCTTAGCTTCTTTCGGTAACAGTATTCGCGAAGGTGTAATCGTTAATCTTCTTGACAGGTCTGATGTTGATAATCCGGATTTTAAAATTAAGGCCATCACTGATTGTCTGGATAGTGAACCAGTGTTTTTAGACTCGATTCTAAAACTTACGAAATGGGTTTCGAGATATTATCTTTCCTCTTGGGGTGAAGCCCTGAAGTGCGCAGCACCAGCTGCAATTCGGACAAAACAACGAAAGACAATACACCTTACTGCAACCAAGGATGAAATCCAGGAGCTAAAACAGCGTGCAAAATTGCAGGGACAGATCTTGACTGTGCTTGCCAATGATGGAGATCTCACCTTAAATCAGCTCTCCAGACACATAAAGAAAACTTCATCCAGCTTACGTTCAGTACTAGCTACGTTGCAAGGGAAAAAATTAATTGATATTCAAGTTAACTTTCGGCCTACTTCTCAAAAGCAATATGCTACTTTCGTTGCTCTGGCTAAACCAATTGCTGAAATCAACCAAGAAATAACATCAACTCTTCAGCGTGCGCCTAAGCAGGCTGAGATACTTCGTACCCTGATATCTGTTTATAACAGGTTACCAATTTCCAGTGCAGAACTATTGAAAACCGCTAACACCAGTTTGACAACGCTTCAAGCCTTAGAAAAAAAGAATCTGGTCGAATTGCAGTCGATTGAAATTACCAGAAATCCGTGGGATTCCAAGCCAATCGAAAATACGGAGCCGCTCACTCTTAACTCCGATCAGATCAATGCAGTAGCAAAGATTCATCATTCGATTGAAACCAGCCTACCTAAAACGTTTCTGTTACATGGGGTGACAAGTAGTGGCAAAACAGAGGTCTATCTACAAGTTATTGCGAGAGTCCTAAGTAAGAAGAAAGGAGCGATTATTCTGATTCCTGAGATATCATTGACACCACAGACTGTCTCTCGTTTTGTTGGTCGTTTTGGAGTAGATGTTGCCGTTTTACATAGTCGTCTCTCTGATGGTGAGCGATATGATCAATGGCTGCGTGTCCGTTCAGGTAAGGCATCGATTGTCATTGGAGCCAGATCAGCGATTTTTGCACCAGTTCCCAATCTCGGACTGATTGTGATAGATGAAGAACATGAAACATCCTACAAGCAGGATTCGTCACCGCGTTATCATGCGCGTGATGTGGCGATTCAAAGATCGAAATTAGAAAATTGTACTGTTGTCTTAGGAACGGCGACGCCGTCGCTCGAAAGTTTCTACCATGCTGAGAAAGAAAAGTTCCATTTAATCTCGATGCCGTCACGTATCGGTGGTATTGAGATGCCAAAGGTAGAAATTATCGATATGCGTGAGGAATTGAAATCCAAGAATCACTCTATATTCTCGAGATCTCTGCGGACAGCAATTACAGATCGATTAATGCGAAATGAACAAACTATTCTGTTTCTGAATCGACGTGGTTATTCAAGTTATGTGTTCTGCCGAAATTGTGGTCATGTTGAAAAGTGTGATGTCTGTTCAGTGTCAATGACCTACCATTTTAGTAAGCAACAGATAGTTTGTCACCACTGCGGTGCGGAGAGCCCCCCCCCCCCGAAGTTGTCCTGATTGCACAAGTGAAAACATTCGCTATTTTGGGTTGGGAACTGAACGGGTTGAACAAGAAGTATTGAGAGCGTTCCCTCAGGCAAAAGCTCAACGAATGGATACCGATTCTACATCACGGAAAAATGCGCATCAGACAATATTAGATCAATTTAACAATCAAGAAATTGATATACTTGTTGGTACTCAGATGATAGCGAAAGGACTGGATTTTCCAAACGTTACGCTGGTTGGTGTTATCATTGCAGATACTGCCCTGAATTTACCTGATTTCCGTGCCAGTGAGCGTTCATTTAATTTGCTCACACAAGTTGCAGGTCGATCTGGCAGGAGTAAATTGGGAGGGAAAGTTATTGTCCAAACCTATATGCCAGATCACTACGGCATCCAAGCCGCTAAGAACCATGATTATGCTGGTTTTTATAACCAGGAAATTGTGTTTCGGAAGGAATTAAACTACCCACCTCTAAGTCATGCAGCAACAATTCTGGTGCGGGGAACTATAGAAGAAGAGGTCATTAGCACTGCCAATGATCTGCGAAGTGTTCTGGATTCAATCCGGACAGATCGTTTTCCTAATGTTGAGATCCGAGGACCAGTTGCCGCGCCATTAGCCAAGATTAAGGCTAAGCACCGCTGGCACCTGTTACTAAGGTGTGAAAGTTCTGATGATCTTCGAGAGACAATCCAAGCTATGAATCAATCAACACGGACTAATTTGGCACCAACGAGTATCGAGCTAATTGTGGACATTGACCCAATTAGCATGCTTTGATCCTTAAGCACCTAACGGTATAATAGCTTTTCAATTGATTGGGCAACGTCTGTTCGATGTGTGGAAAGCAACTCTGGGACCTTAGTGAATTCTGTCATATTGGAAACGATGCTTGTGGGTATTATGAGGTATCCTTCCACTTCACGAAGAAGTTGATTCTCAGGATCCTCAGCTTTGAGCTTTTCAACTTGGTCCTTCAACATCCAGAAATACTCATAATCTTCAATACCTTCCCTAAGCATTTCCCAGCGAATCGAGTTGACTGGTCCCTCAATTGATTTATATCCTTCCAATGCTTCCATAGGAGGATAAAGAAAGCGACCGTCGCCATTACCCCAGTAACCTACATAACCTACTGGCAAGCCATAACCGGATTGATAACTCATTGGATCTAAGTATGGGTTTTGTAATCTATCATCGGAATGCAAAAGCGGGCTCATCCAATAATTTGTATTCCAGATATAAATTCCGTCCAGACCATATTTCCATGTTTGCCATAGCCACATTCGCATTTCGATACCATGATGATCGATAAAAAGCCCTGCGTAAGGAGACTTTGGAGCATTACGTACTGACCACCAAATCTTATCCCCTGCAGCCTTTCGTTCTTGGGCTAAAACTGGATTGAAGTTGGGAGTGAGTGGGCACCACAGATCAACGCTACCTGCTAATTCTGGATCAACACCATGAGTCAGCATACGGGTTAGTTTGGGAGCTGAGTCGCCAATTTGATCCATTCCTGTTCTGACAAAGCCATAGTCTTTTTGCTCCGGTTCATCAAACCAAAACACATAGGCCTTGTCTAACCAACCATTCTGTTCAAGATAGTTCTCCAGTTTGGCTAAATAGCCCGAAAAAAGAACTTCATATTCAGACGACCCTGATTCATAATTTTCAATGACTCCGACAGTTCTTTCGTAAGAATTGCTGAATCCTGATCCTTCCAGCGGAATTTGGAAAGCATTAAATCGTAATCCATCGACGTAATTTCTGGCAGCCAATTCAAAACTCGCTGTATCCAGAGTTATATTCCAATCAGAAATCAATCTTTCAAAATTAGGATCAGGGATCAGATTCATGCTTTGCGATGCTTCATATAACGATAATCGATCAAACCAGGCAATACCGGTTTCCACTCCAGAATCCGTCAATTGAACAGGTGAAAGTTTCACTGTTATTGATTCTGTCCCCTGCGGTAAAGAGCCAATACGTATTTCTTCCTTTTGCCAGATGCCACGCCCGACATAATCAAATGAAACCTCACGCAAAATCTTTCCATTCTTATCATAACATAGAATGTTGACCTCGTACGGTTGCCTCTTCTCAGCAGTTTTTACGAAAAAACCAAATTCATAAGTTTTGGTTGAATCCACCGAAATCAGTTTTTTGCCGATTGCGAAAGAATCTCGATCCTTATGACCGTCCTCAACTCGTATGCTGAAAAGACCTTCAGCTTTATCTGTGTCGATAATTTCACCACCTTCCCACCAGTGACCTTCAAAGTCAGTTTGAATTGGATGCAACGCCATCGGATTTATTGGTGAGATGCGATGATCTGCAAAATTTTGATAGTACTTACCTAAAACCGTCTCAAGTTCACCTTGATTTTCAAGGTGATGGTACTGCCTAATGCTATCGGGATCAATTCCAAAAGCGGACTGAATGTGGGTATCGTCAGACAACTCAAAATCCCAAACCTGTAGTTCAATTTCAAAAGTTTCAGACCACAAGGCTCCTTCCTCGGGGTTAGAATCCCGTTTAGCCAAGTTAGAAGCAGCAAAAAACTGTTCTAACTCAAGATCTGATCCCATTTCTCCTGAGAAATTCTCGCAATCACTATCTTTTTGTACGCCACGGACGGTTTGAGTAACTTGTTGCGTCTCAACCTGTTCCTTAGCAACTTTAGGTGGGGGAGGTGGCCCCATGGCACCGGTAATTGATATCGATCCCCGGTACTTTCCCGCGGCAATGCCTTTCGGCACCCGGATAGTAATCCAGAACGGATAGTTCTGCCCCGGATTCAGTTGTACCGGTTGGTTGTGAGGAAGAATCGGATCTGGCCAATATCCTCTTGAACCACTCTCGTCCGTCGGATTCTGTACCAGAACGTAGTTAACTGTTGCTAATTCTACATTCGCAGCTGGTATTTCATTAGTATTATAAATTAGACTGCTGGATTGGACACGTAACTGGTTCAAAGACCGGTCAGGGGTAATAACCAACTGAAACGATTCGGACTCATTCTTGGCAGCAGACAACCTAACCAGCGATTCAACCCTTTTAGGTATAGCGCGGTCACGGCTGATTTTATTTGCACCATCTGTCCACCAGATAGCCCCCACAGTTTCAGTCTGTCCAAGCAATATTCCAAAATTGGCATCATAAAGCGAGGAGACACTAAATGGAAGTATAGCCTTATAGACTGTGTCACCATTAAAAATATCTTTTATCTGAACAGTCATCACATAGTCAGTGGCTTCAATGAGCTCATAACTCGGCCACCGCACACGCCAAGTTTCGGAAAAACCGATGTACACCACTTTAGTCCCAAAATGTTTGGCTTCCCCATCACCCTTTTTTTGAATAGCAAGAGAGGTTTCTAATTCAACTGCGAAGTCTTGAAGGTTGGCAATCAACAGACTTACTTCATTGTATTTATCGCCTGTTTTTAAGTCACCAACCGTTTCAAATTCGACAGCTACTGAATTAAACGGAATACTGACCTCAGCGTAGTGGGTTTCTCCTATTAGATCAAGCTCAGCATCATCAATTTCACTTCGGTACTCATAACTCAGGACTTCGGCCTTATTAGTTGAACGCAAGCGCACATAAATATCTTCAGCTGGAAGAATATCGTCTAGAAGTAAGAAAGTTTGAGTGCCAGATTGGCTGACCTTACCAACAACTGTCCAGTTACTTTCATCTACTCCTATTTCAACAATACATTCGCCTCCATCGTGTACATTGGCCTGGACACTTATCGCCCCTTCGATCTGCTGATAGCCAGGCAAATCATGCCGATAAACGATCTCTGAATCTTTTGGCAAAATCCAGCGGTCAGTGTTGAAATAGGCGCTATGTCTGACCAAATTCCGTGATGTGTTACTGGTCATACTGGTATAATCTGGCCGGAAAGTATATATCCCGCCGTGAATTAATTCCCCTTCACCTAGATCTAAATCGTGTCTTGTACGAGGGATCGGAGTAATATCAATCAAACCAACATCATCGAAGAAAATCTTCCCTTTAGTTTCATATTGGCCAAAGCGAAGGAAAGCACCAAGTGTATTGATAGGCGTTGTAAATATCAATTCATGCCGTTGCCAATCTGTTCCGACAACTAAATCACGTGTTATAAGATTTGACCCTACCACGGCAGTCCCACCGTCAGCTTCTGCTGATCCCTTCACCGAGAAGTTCAAGCGGTAAACTTGGTGCGGCAAAATCGAACTTGTTGAAGATCGCCAAAAGGAAAGATCTCCCGGCTTCCCATCCCCCCTAATTGAAATGCAACGTTCTCCTGTTTTACCAAAAAGTTCCCATTTACCGAAGGCCTCATTTGAAAGTCCCCACCCTTGCGGAGATTCAGTACCAAACTCAAATGATCCATTTTCAATCAGAGGATTCTGTGCCCAAGAAATTGCAGGCACAAGAACTAAGGTTGCCAAGATTCTCAAGATTCTCAAACTATTCTCTCCTCAGGTTAATATTAAATACCAAATAATTTCAAACCTCTACACTTGATCGAACTAACTGGCAACAGAAGTATAATTTTAACGTTTTGTAAACTTAAAACCCAACTAGTAGGTTCGCCAAATCTGAGATCATTAATCCATTACCTACATTTTGGTGATTGATTACGAGTTCTTTGAGGAAACTAACTTCTGATATACCTCTTCTGTCTTCTGGATCATCTGGGTAACACTAAAGTGTGTTTCAACGCGTTGACGCCCAGCAATCCCATATGTACTCCGTAAATTCGGATTATCAATCAGAGCAATGACTGCCTTTGTAACGAAGTTAAGACTCGTCTCCGGTACAACAATGCCAGTTTCGTTATGTTGTACAATGTGCAATTTTGATGGATCAGTTGAAGTGGCGAAGATAACCGGGATGCTACATGCCATGGCTTCAATCATAACTGATCCACCTGAAAGTGTTACCAAGCAATCGAGGGATGCCAGCACAGCCGGCATGTCGTTCCGTCGTCCCGCAAAGGTGACGTGTGCATTAAGCTCATTTTGGGCACAAAAAGCTTTTAGCTTATAGAGATATTGCTTAGAATAAATATCACCAATGACAAAAAAATGTGCTTCTCGACCGGATGAAAGTATATCTTTTGCAATCCTGAGAAAATCAAGTTGTCGTTTGGCTAATTCAATACGCCCGACAAGTCCAACTAACATTTTGGCATTAGGTGCATACTCCTGCACGAGAATGTTTGTCTTCGATCTTTCCGGCTTAAATTTGCTGATGTCGACGGCATCGAAAATGACTTCAATTTTCTCTTCCGGCATGCCATCCTGAATAAGTGCATCTCGATATTTATAGCCAATTGAAACCGCTGAAGATGCCTGCCTGAGAGAGTAACATTTTGCATGTTTTTCACGCATGTTGCTTCGGACATGAAAAACATTTGGTATAGAAAGCTCTCGGCGGACAGCAAGCATATAAGGATTCATCCGGTAATCTGAATGAATAAGATCAATGTCTGCTTCTCTTGCAAATCGGACTATTTTTTGAGTTGCGAGTCTTTTTGTAAGAATCGATTGAATGTGCAACCATCTTGGCAGTTTAAGGATATGTGTTGGGATTCCTTCTGAAATGAAACTTTCTACAAGATCTCCCCGACTCGGACAAATGACAATCGGATGAAATCTTTTCCGATCCAGCCCTTTAATTAAATACTCATACTGTACTTCACCACCACCAACTCGAGACCCATACAAAGTCAAATACAAGACACTAATTTTGCCCATAAGCTCCGTAATTCAGAATAGAGGCGAACCATCAATGATTTATCGAGAATAGAACAATCGCAAAATCACAAGCAAAAATCAATAAATCCAAATAGCAACCATTGAAATTTTATGTGCATTAATACCGAATATGAATCATCAAATGATCAAGGAACCGAAAACCTGAAAAAAACAAATCAGAAAATGAAAAACTGGAGCTTCGCACGGTCATATATCTACCTCTGAACTATAGTTTATATTATATCGTATAAACAGATTTGGGTTCAACCATTATGTTCTTTGAAGAATGAGACTATCTAAGGTTCCCACAAATTAAAAATCTTTAGAAGAACCCCTTCTCTACAACATGGGATATTGGACAATAACATAGAGAACCTACAAGATAGAGAACCTACAAGCAATGAACAAGATATATCAGAATTTACGGTAATCGTACCGAACATTAAGTTTCCTAATCATCCAGAGGACCTGTGGTTTCTAAGCTTGCTTTGGCAAACTGATTTTGCTATACTTAGTTAGGAATTGTGTTGGTTAGGGGGGATATCCATGGTAGACAGAAAAGAGCAAATTGTTGATTGTATATCGCCAGGCCAATATCATGCTTTGCTTGATATTAGCCACACGGTTAATTCCTCTCTGGACATACAAGAGATCCTTGATTTGGTCTTATCAGAATTGGCTACTGTGGTGGAAGCAAGTGCAAGTTCAATATGGTTACTTGATGATGATAAGCAACGACTTAACGTCGCAACGGCAACTGGTGAAAAGAGCGAAGAAATCAAAGAAATTGTTCTTGAAATAGGTGAAGGCATAGTTGGATCTGTTGTGAAAGAAGGAACCTCCCTAATTACACAAGATGCCCGAAAAGAAAAGGAGCACGCTATATCCATCGCCGAGAAGCTGGATTTTGCTGCGACAACGATGATGTGCGTCCCGATCATGACACGAGATCGGATTATTGGTGCGATTCAACTGTTAAACAAAGCTGATAGTCAGCCTTTTTCCGAAGAAAATTTATATCTGACTGAAGTTGTAGCTAATGCGGCCGGGATCGCGTTGGAAAATGCGCATCTACATAATTTTCTACAGCGTGAAAACCAAACGCTGCGATATGAACTAGGGACAAACCATACACAGTTTCAAGATATCATTGGATCTAGCCCAAAGATGCGTAAGGTATTAGAACTCTCAGAGCGAGTTGCTCAGACAAGTTCAACTGTTTTGCTCCGTGGGGAAAGTGGTACAGGTAAGGAAATAATTGCGCAATCTATTCACAACGCAAGCTCAAGAGCAAAAAAGCCCTTTATTCCAGTCAATTGTGCGGCTTTACCCGACAATCTTCTTGAAAGTGAACTTTTTGGCCATGAGAGAGGTGCTTTTACTGGTGCGACAAGTCGCAAGGAAGGTCGGTTTGAACTGGCCAACCAAGGCACTCTGTTTCTGGATGAGATTGGAGATATGCAGATTGGTCTGCAAGCGAAGTTATTGCGAGTCTTGCAAGACCAACAAATTTACCGAGTCGGTGGAACAGCGCCAATCAATTGCGATGCTCGTATCATTTCGGCTACCAACCAAGATATTGAATCAAAGATAAAACAGGGCAGTTTCCGTGAAGATCTATATTATCGATTGAACGTGATTACGATTGGATTACCGACGCTTCACGAACGAATTGAAGATATACTAAGATTGGCGTCACATTTTTTGAATAAATATAGTTGGGAAATGAAACGGATGAAAACTGGATTTAGTCCAGACGCTGTTCAAATCCTGATGACCCATACGTGGCCTGGAAACGTTCGTGAACTACAGAATGCTATTGAGCATGCTGTGGTGTTGGGAAAAGATGAAGAAATCCAAGTGGAAGATTTACCACTGAGCCTGCGTAAAAATTGGAGTAAGAGTGAAATACCCAACAAGACTTTGGCACTGGAAGATGCCCAACGGGGATTCAAGAAACAATACATCCAATATATGTTAGCACAGAATGACGGTAATCGATCCAAAACGGCCGAGGTTTTGGATATTCAGCGGACCTACCTATCCCGGCTAATCCGCGAGTTAAACATTGGAGAATGACATTTATTTCCCTTCCAGTTTTCGTTTCAGCTCTTTCAAGTCATTAAAAGCTGATTTTCCAATCCGATCCCCAAGCAATGGTTCGCTGTTTAATATGGCAGAACCAAGTTTTCTTTTTTGACCCAAAACAGAATTCGACTGACTGCAAGTATCGTCAAATTCGATTGTCTTGCGGGTGGTGACACCCAACTGTTTAACAGCTCGACTTAGTCCTTGATCAGAAGTTATTACTTCAATGTATTTACCTTGGTGGTACTTTTTGATCCAGTTGATAATGTAGTTATCTGCTGTTTCATCAGTTTTTGTGTAAACAATTCTGATTCCCACTTGTTTCTTAATCGAAGTTTTCAGATGATTGGTATAATGGGCGTCAAAGATCACCCTCACCTCTACATCATAGTCAGAGGCATAGCGACTAAGTTTACCAATTAAGTAATCCCTCGTAGCTTCAAGATCATGTTTTAGATCATAAGTGCACTCTGGAAGGTTATGTAATAGATTGTATCCGTCGACCAGCATTATCATCAATCCATCTCCTGCTTACTAAATTCTTGCCAAAATGTAATTCACGTATCATCTGTCATCTTCCTAATTAAACGAGCGTTTCAATAACTGCGGTTTCGTCGAGGAGCTTTAGATGCTTGCTGTTAAGCAGTATATATTTCTTTTGTTAACGATCTGGCTAGTTATTATAACCAGTTGTAGCGATGAAATCTCAGATCGACATAAGAATTATGCCCCAAAGATTAAATTACTTAAGTCGGAATCAAACATCGTTGAACCGGGATCAAAACTCACAATTCGCCTAGAAGCATATGATATCGAAGATGACCCGATGTTCTTCCGATGGTCATCAACAGGAGGCTCCATTCAGGGCGATGGTAATGGTGCTACTTGGATTGCACCAAAAGAAGAAAGACGTTTTCAGATTAATGTGAACGTCAGCGATGGAAGCAAATCAACGAATGGATTACTCATTATTCAGGTCTGGAAAACACGTCTTGGTGATTACTACCCACTTTCTGTAGGCAATGTATGGACTTATAGCAACGTTCATAATAAGAAAAACAAAATTGTATTCGAGATTATTGATAAAATCCAAATTCAGTTAGAAAAAAACCGGACTGTTCCGAGTTACGTGCTGAGTAAATACGACCCAAATTTACCAGAATATGACCCAAATTTAGCTGACCCTGCCAACCAGGATCAGGAATGGCGGATTTATAATTTTTCCTATCTAGGTCGAAATGTTGACAAAAACAACAAACCTATTGAGATACTTCAGTACGCACAAAATGTTACTTCTGGCACAGAAGATACTATCATGTTTGTACCTTTTTTGTCACTTTATCGTTTCCCACTGATTCCCGGCAACCAATGGCAACAAAGCTTCCAAGCGAAACTAACACCTGAGCTTTTCCCAATAGGTGGTGGTTCAGATGAGTTCGAGGTCATTTCTGAGGAGAATTTAACCGTTCCTGCAGGAACTTTCAATAGCGTTTTTCAGGTGCAAGAATCCTTCTCATGGAAATTGTTCAATCAGGACCTTGACCAGACGGTTGTACAGAAATGGCTGGCACCTGACGTGGGTCTCGTCAAGTTTACGCAAATGCAAACACGTGGAGAAATAACCGTCGAAATTGAATTTGAACTAGAATCATTTGAATTAGCTGACAGTAACTAAATATTAATTCTTCTGCCGGTTGCGTCTGATTCGTAAGCGGCATCTAGAATTTCCAAAACGTGCATCATATCGTTACCACTCACTGCTGGCTGCTTTTCAGAAGCAATTGTGTCTAAAAAATCAGTCACGAATTTTACGCCGTGTATTCCACCGTAGGCATCACATGCTGGTAGCTGATGATGAAAAACGCGATGCGGTGACGTTTCCCATGCCACTATCGTACTCTCAGCTGTAAGTGGCTTTTCCATTTCAAACGGATTCCATACAATGTTGCCTTTTGTCCCACGAATTGCAATGTACGTGTCGTAGCTAGGCCCCATATAACCCGACCCACTGAATGGTAACATATAACCTACGTGCAGACTGCCAACTGAGCCACTACTAAATCGAAAAGAGAGCGAGGCAGTATCTTCGACATCGATTGACTCTCCACTGTTTGTTGCCACAATTGCACTTACTTCGCTGACACGGTCTCGCATAAAGTAACACGCCATGTCTAGATAATGGCATCCTAACCATGATAAAATGCCACCACCGGAAAGTTCCTTCTGGAATAACCAGTGATCAGGATCGCGAAATCTAACCTGGGATGTAATCATCCGCATCTCAATTGACATCGGTGTGCCCAAAATTCCTTCGCCGATTAAATTAAAGATCTCTTGTACCATCGGATGGTAACGGTTCTGAAAACAAACCGTCATTTTAAGACCAGCTTTCTCAATTGTATCAAGTGCCGGTTTGAATGCTTCAGCCGACGTTGCAACCGGTTTTTCTACAATGATATGCTTTGCTGCATCGGCACATTTGATTAAGACGTCTGGAGTTTGATCATTTCGCAGACATACGAACATAATTGGCACGTCTGTTCGGTTAAGTAAGCTGTCGAGATCGGTATATATTTCTCCGATTTTGTCGCCAATTTCCTCTTTGGCATTGCGAATCGCAGATTCGTCGGGATCGTAGATTGGTATATCCACAATTTGATCTATCCAACGAAGAGTCTTCAGGTGAGCGATAGAATGCGGGTGAGCAACACCTATCAAGCCAATTTTATCAATGTGGTTCATAGGTTCAACTTTGTCTATTTGGTATGTAGATTGAAATCGTTCTGACACGTGAAGTATACTTGATAACATTAAGTTTAGTAAAGCAAGTACTTCTCCCAACTATATAGGTTTCGAGTGATACTTAAATTCAGATTGAATTGACTCAAGTGCGTTTTTTTTCTCTAATAGTCCTATTCCTGTTAGCTTTGGGCCCCACGAATATATCTGCATACAGGCATTATTCCCCTAGTGTTAACGGTCATCTAGAACTTGCTTATGCACCGAGGGTTGGTGAAAACACTACGCTGATTTTATCAATTGATTCAAATCTCAATAAGAATATCGTCTGTCAAGTCCTGTTCAGACTGCCTCGTGGAATCACCCCTCAATCACCAGATGCCTTTGACTATGTTTACTTGCCCACTCGATCAGATACGGAATTTCGTGTAAGTTTTTTGGTCGATAAACCAGGTCAATACCCGTTACAAGCATCTATCTACTTTACTGACTTATACAACAGGCCAGTTGCTGAGCATTTCTATCTTTATCTGCGTTCATCTACAGCATCTGCAGAAGTCCTGACCTACCCTCCAGATCGATTTTCTGGAGGCGATATCTTACAGTCACGTGTCAAACAACGGCATTGGGCTGAGCAAATTGGTCAAGTTAACGTTCACGGAAAAGTTAGTTATTTCAATGACAATGAAAAAATCGAGAAACCAATCCAAAACTCGAAAGTTATACTATATAATAACCAAATTATCGTGGCGGAAACGTACGCTGATGATCAAGGTTCATACTTTTTTAATGATCTTCCAGGACTTGATAAGGATCAGATTCCCAACTTGGTCGTTGGGGTTCGATTCAGTAATGACTTGTTATCCATAAGCGATCGCCGGAAGAAGATCTACGAAATCAGGTCGGAGATAATTCAAAACGTGGAAGAAGGGGAGGTTGTTATTGATGTGGTACTGGATGATCGGAATCCGAATCGCGCGCTCGGAAATATCTATGATGCCATCCAAAGAGCGCATAATTTTTTCCTAAACCGGCTAGGTTGGAGTCGGGATCACATCCGAGTCGTTTGGCCGGATTCAGGACGTTTTTCATATTACTATGCCAATCAATTTGGAGGTAAAATTACTGGGGAAGAAATCAGAATTGCTGCTGGGGTTGATCAATGGCGTAATGTCACGATGTACCATGAATATGGTCATTCCGTTATGATGGCAGCTTATGACTACCAATATGAACAGGTACCGCGCGGAAATCATCAAATGCCACACCGACTCGAAACTGTATCGGACCTCGAATTTGCTTTTAGCGAAGGATGGGCTGAATTCTGCGAGGCCGCAGTCGATGACCGTGCTCTAAACGTAACCGGAAGATGGGGGGAGGCAACCCCTAACATTGAAGCAAACAATTGGTGGACAGGCAGTAACAACGGAAAAGGCCAAAACAAAGATGGATCAGTTGTTGAAGGGACTATAGCCAGTATTCTTTGGGATGTGTTTGACACTTCGGATTCCATAGATATGACCCTTGGTATTGATGATGATAATATTGATGATAAATTTGACTTAGTTTGGCGGATTTTAGTTGAGCGAAGACCGAAGAACATTATTGGCATCGCAGTGGCCTGGCAGGAACTTGGATTTCCTGAAATATTAAATTTAAAGGAGATTTATAAGGTTCACCATACCCCGCCACGGCCAAACACAAGTCCAGAATTTAAGTTCGTTATACCAACCGACAATGCGATTTCTGACAAATCCTTCAAAGTGGATTGGCAAGCACAGGATCCAGAAGGGGACGATTTTACCATCGATCTTTATTATTACAATGACTCTCTCAATGATCAATTTGCCAAATTAATTACAAAGAACATCACCAGCGACACAAAATCATATACATGGCAAACCATCTTTATTAAGGACGGAAAATATCACTTACGTTCAGTCACAACGGACTCACATGGAGGGGTGAGCACAGTTAACAGCGCAAAATACGTTATAGTTGATCACACACCATTGCAACCACCACAAATATCGTCGACGACGCACCCAAAATCAGATAGATGGTATAGCAGCGATTCTCCCAAGATGGACCTAGTTACCATCCCAGAAAACCAAAATGGCCGGAAGTATAGTTTTGTACTTGATCATCGCCCCAAAAACATCCCTGACAATTTTCCGGATTTAATGGTAAAAAACAATAAGTTAAAGTTTTCTGGACTCAACGATGGGATTTGGTGGGTTCACGTTCGAGCCAAGGATCAGCTTGGATATTGGACTGAAACCAGTCACTTTGAATTTAGAATCGATAGTTCTCCTCCAAAAATGGTGTCGAACATCAGTTGGGAAACATCAGGTAATCAAATTACGCTAAAATGGAAACCAGTTAAAGATTTGAGTGGAATTGCAATTTATCATGTTCAGATTGATACTGACACGCGCATATTCTTAGACTTGATTGTTGATGAACAAATAGATGGTAGCAAAACAAATTATAGCTTCGTTGGGAAGCATGAACGTAATTACTACGGAAGAATAAAAGCAATTAATAACGCGCAACTTGAGAGCCGGAGTTGGAGTCGGATAACCCCAGCAATTCAGCTACCTGTTTTTTTGAAATGGGATATAAATCATGATGGTATTGTGGACATTACTGATCTCGTGCTTGTTGCCAAGGATTTCGGAAACAGAATCAATCAGGGATTCAACGGGAAATCTGACGTAAATACCGACGGGATTGTGGACCTATTTGACCTCATTCTAGTCGCCTCAAAATTCAGTAATCCAAACGCCGTAGCACTAGCCTCGAAACTAATCGATCAGGTCCTAGCACAAGTGGAAGAATTCCATCCAGCCAAATCTAGATTGTTGCCAAACTACCCCAATCCTTTTAATCCTGATACTTGGATTCCATTTGACGTCGCTATATTGGCAGATATCTCCATTTTGATCTATTCATTGGACGGTCAGATTGTGCGTCAAATTGAACTTGGATCCAAATCTGCTGGCAGTTATCGTACGAGAGATCGAGCTGCTTACTGGAGCGGCCGAAACCTGAATGGTGATATCGTTGCTAGCGGCATGTATTTTGTCATGCTGCGAGTTAATGGAATCCATACAGACAGGCAAAAAATAGTTATTAAGAAGTGAATCCATTCTGAATACTGTGAACTACCAGTAAAGTAGGTTGCTGATGAAATTCGAAGGTAAGCAAATTACAGTTTTTGGGTTGAGTCGGAGTGGTATTGCTGTAAGCAGACTACTACATGATCTGGGTGCTAACCTGTGCGTTACTGATCCAAAATCTGCCGATCAACTTAAGACCGAAATTGATGCCCTCAGTGACTTGGATATCGATTTTCTGCTGGGTGGACACAAGCCACAATGCATAAAGAACAAAGATATGCTCGTTGTATCACCTGGTGTGCCGCTAGACATTCCGATTCTGGTTCAAGCTAAACATGAAGGAATACCTATCCGAGGAGAATTGGAGGTAGCTGCTAGCGTATGTCGCACACCAATCGTTGCTATTACCGGAACCAAAGGAAAATCAACGACTACCATACTTACAGGAGAATTACTTAAGAGGGGAGCCTTCGGAACAGTTTGCGTGGCTGGTAATATTGGTAATCCCCTTTCAAATGATGTGCAACGTTTAGTGACAAATGATATCGTAGTTGCAGAAGTAAGTAGTTTTCAGTTAGAGACAACAATTAATTTCTGTCCATTAGTTAGTGTGGTACTGAATATAGCCCGTGACCACTTAGATCGTCATCAAACAATGCAGAGCTATCAGGAGATAAAGCAAAATATCTGTCAAAACCAAACAGACGATCATTGGATCATCTTAAATGCTGGAGATTCGAAAGTGCTAAGTTTTGCCAATAACACTAGGGCAAAGCCAGTCTACTTTTCTGATTCCACTGAGCCTAAGATAGGCTCCTTTTTGCGAAACGATGAAATCTGGATAAACTGGCAAGACCAATTGACTCGCGTGTGTCACATCAGCGAAATCCGTCTGAAAGGAAGACACAACATCCGAAACATGTTGGCCGCGATTGCAGTTGCCCAAATCTTTGAAATCTCGCCTAGCGATATTAGATCAACAGTGATTAATTTCGTGCCCCAAAATTATCCTGTTCTGGCACATGCGTTTGAATTCGTGGGAGAAGTGAACGGCATTCGATTTATTAATGATTCGAAGGCAACCAATGTCATCGCCGTTCGTGCTGCGCTTGAATCAATTGAGGCTCCAATTATATTGATTATGGGAGGCTACGATAAAGGTAATAATTATGAGCCACTTATCGGACTGATTCAATCTAAAGTCAAGAAAGTTATTCTGCTGGGTGGACGCACCCAAATAATCCGAAACGCGCTTTCAGAAGATATCGTTACTTTAAACACTACAGATATGAGCGCTGCTGTTCACCTTGCCTATGAACATTCAGAACTTGGAGACGTAGTTCTCCTCTCACCAGCCAACGCCAGTTTTGACATGTTTGAAGATTACCAAGAACGTGGGCAGACTTTTCGGAAAGTAGTAACCCAACTTGAATCTAAGGTCCACAGTAAACAACCAATCTTATAATCCCCCTTTACCGGTTAATCCATCTTTTGGCTTTGTAAAGCAGATCGATCAACTGTTTCTGTTTTTAATTTTGTGTCTTGTCAGTTTTGGGCTTGTAATGGTTTACAGTACCGGAAATGCTTTCATAGATCAAACTTATAATGGTAATGGTCTCCGTTATTTCAAAGTCCAACTGGTTGCAGTCGTTAGCGGTTTAGGTCTGATGATGGCTGTGTCATTGATACCCTACCAATTTTACGCTAAACACGCAAAGGGGATACTTGGACTTTCCATCCTTATTTTGCTACTGGTTTTTACACCGTTGGGCTATTATGTTCAGTCGAGGTCGGGGATGAAGTTTCATCGGTGGATTCGACTGGGAGGTTTCGGTTTTCAACCAGTTGAATTAGTAAAGTTAGGGATGATTATTTACACTTCAAATTTCCTCATTAGCAAACATGAACGGATTAAAAGCTTTACGCAGGGAATACTGCCTAATCTAATTATCCTCGCTTTGGTCTTTTTTCTTCTATATGTTCAGCCTGATTTTGGATCTGCCGTACTATTAAGCTTGGTTATAATACTACTTTTGATAACTGGTGGAGCGCGAATATCACAAATTTTTCTGGTTGGCGTGATTGCAGGGTTCTTTGTTTTTATATGGATGCAGGGTGATAATTACAAAATGCAACGAATACAAGACTATGTACGTGCGTTTTCCAATCCTTATGATACAAACTATCAGGTGACACAGTCTCTAAACGCATTAGCCGTTGGTAGTATAACCGGTGCTGGTATAGGGAATAGTATTTATAAACTGATGTTCCTACCGCATCCACATAATGACTTTATTTTTGCCATCGTGGGAGAGGAACTTGGTCTTCTTGGAACAATAACCCTTATTTTGCTCTTTATGCTGTTCGTATGGCGTGGTATCTACATCGCAACCTATGCAACGGATCAATTTGCAAGTTTAATTTCGCTTGGTATAATCACTCAGATTGGCCTCCAATCGGTAATAAACATTGGAGTTACTACAGGGCTTTTACCAACTAAAGGAATCAACTTACCTTTTATCAGTTATGGAGGTAGTTCTTTGGTAATGACCCTAATTTCCGTTGGAATCTTACTGAACATATCACGACATCTGCATGAAGATGTCTGAACGAACTGATGAACCCAAGAATTGTTATTGCTGGTGGTGGAACAGGTGGACATGT
Organism: Candidatus Poribacteria bacterium; assembly: GCA_012963885.1. Lineage (GTDB taxonomy): Bacteria > Poribacteria > WGA-4E > WGA-4E > UBA9662 > UBA9662. The sequence continues at coordinate 47,684 of DTUY01000384.1, forward strand.
TTACCCCGCAATAGGTATCGCAAAAGAATTGCAGCTAATCGATTCAAATATCGACATTATTTTTATCGGCGGAGCAACTCAACTTGAATCGAAAGTGGTACCGCAAAATGGGTTCCAATTTCTACCAATTTCAATTGCGGGTTTTCCACGAAAGCTGACATTGAAATGGTTCCCAGTAATTACAAAGTTGTTGTTGGGAATTATAAAATCCTTCCAACTTCTGGCTAAGCTTCAACCGGATGCTGTTGTTGGAACAGGAGGATATGTCTCTGGGCCAGTACTCTTAGCTGCTTGGATCCATCGAATCCCCACTTTTCTACAAGAACAAAACGCTTCACCTGGACTCACGAATCGAATAGCGGGAACCTGGGCTCGTATGGCTTACTTAGCGCTGGAAGCAGCTGCATCGTATTTTCCTTCTAATGTTGTCATGTTAACTGGAAACCCAATACGTCGATCGATCTCAGCTGTTAAACGCAGTCTGAATACTTACGAGAAGTTGGGGCTTGATTCCAGCCTCAAAACAATTTTTGTTATGGGTGGCAGTCAAGGTGCTAAGGCAATTAACTCACTGATAATCGAGGCACTGAAATATCTTGAATGTCACAACCAACATTTTCAGTTGATACATCAAACTGGGAGACAAGATCTGCAGATTGTCGTCGGTAAATACGATAAATCATCGGTAAAGAGCGTGGTACAATCCTACTTTGATCGAATAGAAGAAATTTATAGCATCGTAGATCTAATGGTATGTCGTGCTGGGGGGATGACAGTCTCGGAGATTACCGCTTGTGGAATTCCTGCTATATTTATTCCACTTCCCTATGCCGCGGGAAATGATCAACTAGCTAATGCTAAAACAATAGCTAATAAAGGTGCAGGAATTGTTTTAGATCAATTTAAAATAGATGGTAAGATACTAGCAGACTGTATAATCAATATTATTACTGATTCGGCAAGGCTGGATAGCATGTCCCAAGCAAGCCATAAACTTGGTAATTCTGACGCAGGGCGAATTATTGCTGAGTCAATTTATAATTTTATGTAAGTGTAATATTATTATGTTTGGAAAAACAAGACACATCCATATAGTTGGAATTGGTGGCGCAGGTTTAAGTGGTATTGCTGAAATACTAGTGAACCTTGAATTCAAAGTCTCTGGATCTGACCTGCGTTCAACAGAAGTAACAGACCATTTGATGAAAATTGGAGCGGATATTTATGAGAAGCATTCTGCCAAACAGATACAAAACGCAGATGTTGTGGTTGTCTCTCCCGCTATTCCGCCAGAGAATCCAGAGATTGTTGCCGCACATGAGCAAAAAACCCCCATCATTCGTGGAGCAGAGATGCTAGCGGAAATTATGCGGATGAAATTTAGTATTGCTATTAGTGGCACTCATGGAAAGACGACAACAACTGCTATGACGGCCGCCGTTTTGGAAGAATTAGATCCAACCGTAGTTGTGGGAGGGAAACTGGTAAGTTTGGGAAGTCATGCACGCATTGGAAATAGTGAGCTGATGGTAGTTGAAGCAGATGAAGCATATGGGTCAATTAAGGAATTCTTCCCGACTATCGCTGTTGTCACATCTATTGACGCGGACCATTTGGATTACTACAACAATGTTGAGGAAATAGGCCAGACGTTTCTGAACTTTATCAACAAAGTTCCATTTTATGGTTCGGCGATCGTCTGTTTAGATCAAGTAAATATCCGCCAGATAATACCGCAGATTGAAAGACGTTACTGTACTTATGGCATCGAGACAAAGGCTGATGTCATGGCAACAGACATCAAACATGATGGACCAGCGTCACATTTTTCTGTTTTAGCGCATGGGGATCTACTTGGCCGAATTCATTTGAAGATGCCAGGAAAACACAATGTATCCAATGCATTAGCTGCAATTGCGGCTGGGCTCCAGATGGACTTACCATTCAGCCAAGTTACAGATGCGCTTGAAGAGTTTCGTGGAGTGCATCGGCGTTTCGAAATTTTAGGGGAAGTTCAAGATATTATCATTGTTGATGATTATGCCCACAATCCAACCAAGCTAAAAGCTGCTTTAAATGGTGTACGCGACAGTTACGATCGACGCATAATTGCTATCTTCCAACCACATAGATACGGTCGAATCAGTCGTCTCAATGATGAGATTTCAAAGTCATTTAGTCAGAGTGATGTTCTCATTGTTGCACCGATTTACGCTGCAGATGAAGCACCGATTGAGGGTGTGACTGGGGAGAAACTGGCTATAGCAATTGAAGCCAACGGACACAAAAACGTAACGTACATGCCATCGAAAGATCAGATTGTTAATCATTTAATTGATATTGTCCAGCCCAATGACATCGTCATCACTATGGGTGCTGGCGATATCTGGCGAGTTGGTTACAAGCTATTGGATCAGTTAAAAAAATGAGAATCTATGCTCCACAACTATATGTTCCACCGCTGGCTACCGAGTCCTTAGACACACGAACTTATGAAAAAACTAACATCAGTCAGCTTATTTGGCTAGCATTGGTAATTATTATTGCTTTTTCACATGTAAACAGCATAATCCTAAACAGCAGCATTTTGCAGCTAGAGGAAATCTCTGTTCAGGGAAACGAACTTTATACGCAAGATAAAATTGTTAATTCTTCAGGGTTACAAATAAATCGTGACCTCATTCATCAGGTTTCAGAGGAAGAGATTGCAGCACGTATTGAGAAACTAAATTATATCAAGGAAGCAGTTGTTTCAAAACATTATCTCTTGAAAACTGTATCAATAAACATTACAGAACGGAAAAAAACTGCCAAAATCCCATGTATAATTGAAAAAAAACCGCTTTTTATGATTGTCGACCGGTCTGGTTATGTGCTAGAATACCTAAATTTGCCCGATCTTTCGCACAGTTCACTGGTAAAAATTATCGGTAAGAGTGCTGAATTGGGTAGTCAATTAGTGTCCGAGCAGGTTCAAACTGGCTTAAAAGTTTTAGACCTAATCCAGAAAAGAGCAGAAGAAATCTTTTCCGAACTGGATTCTATTGATGCAAGTGAAACGGATCGAATTCGCGTTCGGCTGAGAAATATGCCCTTGATTCTATTATCTTCGGATCAGCTTGTGATTGGTGTTAACCGACTTAAACTGTTTTTCCAACATCTAAAACAAGCAAAGCAAGCTAAAAAGCGGATGGGAGTGTATTTAGATTTTAGATTTGAAGATGCTGTGTACTTAATGGAGAAGAAGCAAGATGGCAACTGATTATATTGTTGTTGGCCTAGATATTGGAACAAGCAAAATTGCCGTGATCATCGGAAACACTTGGCAAGGAGATCCTGAGAAGATTGAGATTCGCGGTGTCGGTACTGCTCCCTCTCGAGGGCTACGACGTGGTATCGTGGTTGACATGGAACTGACGACGGCAGCAATTCGCGAAGCAGTTTCCGCCGCTGAGTTAATGTCTGGAGTTCAAATCGGATCCGCCCACGTTGGGATTGCTGGTGGTCACATCATGGGACAAACATCACACGGAATTGTTGCAGTTTCAGGTGAGGGACATGAGATCACGCAATCTGATATTGACCGTGCAATTAACGCAGCTAAAGCAGTTGCTATTCCCGCTGACAGAGAAGAGATTATGTCCTTACGTCAACGCTTTAAAGTGGATAATCAGGATGGAATTAAAGATCCTATTGGTATGTCCGGCGTTCGTCTTGAAGCTTACGTACACATCATTACTGGAGCAGTTGGTGCTGTTAAGAACCTTACAACATGCGTGAATGACGCGGGCATGGCGGTTGAATCTGTTGTGTTGGAGCCCATAGCTTCTGCAGAATCGGTCTTGAACGCAGAAGAAAAGTTGATTGGTGTAGCTTTAGCTGACATTGGTGGAGGAACAACAGATACTGTAGTTTATAAGGATGGTTCGTTACGCCATACCGAGGTACTATCAATAGGTGGTGATAACCTAACGCATGATATTGCCCAGTTGTTAAAGATGACGCCTGATGATGCTATTCAACTCAAACACCTCAAAGGATGTGCCTTGGTAGATATGGTTGATCCAAATGAGACGATCCAAATACCCACAGTTGGTGGGCTCCATAGACCGCAATTTGTGCCAAGAGAATTCCTAGCTGAAATCGTCCAATGTCGTATGGAAGAAACACTAAATCTAATATACCAAGAGATAAAGAAAAGTGGCGTTGAAGTCCCTGCAGGTCTTGTACTGACTGGAGGGACTTCACTAATAAATGGTATGGTTGAGTTAGCAGAGCCAGTGTTTCCATGTCCAGTCAGGGTAGGGTATCCACGTCCATTAAAAGGATTAATCGATAAAGTCAACAGTCCTGTTTATGCTACCGGCGTTGGACTGGTAATGTTGGGATCACAAAATCATCATGTGGCAGATGGAAAATCTTTCATCAAGGGAGAAGATCGATTTAATCAAATTCTATCACAGATGAAAAACTGGTTCAGTGACTACTTTTAAATCTTCCACTGAGTTCATTTCAAAAACCTGTTGACTTTACTAATATTGCTGTTTTATAATCACAGAATTCACTTAATTTTTGATAGTTGACGATTAAGGTATAGGAGGCTTGGTTACGTGCGTTACCAGATGTGACCAAAATACAATGGACCCGAAATTAGACGCAAGCATGATCGACTTCGATATGGAACAAGATGAGCAAATCGGTTCTGCGAGGATCAAGGTAATTGGTGTTGGTGGTGGTGGGAATAATGCGGTTAAGCGCATGATTGAAGCCAACCTGACTGGAGTGGGGTTTTATGCAGTGAACACCGATCTTCAAGCATTAACAACCTGCCATAACGCTATGCGAGTCCAGATTGGTGCTACGACCACACAAGGATTAGGCGCGGGCGCAAATCCTGAGAAGGGCCGCGTAGCTGCCGATGAAGACCGTGACAAATTAAAGGCCATTGTTGAAGGAGCAGACATGGTTTTTGTGACCGCCGGCATGGGAGGTGGGACAGGGACCGGTGCGGCTCCGATTATTGCAGGACTTGCAAGAGAAGCTGGGGCATTAACAATTGGTGTTGTAACCCGACCATTCCACTTTGAAGGTCGTCGCCGGGGCGATAACTCGATAGAGGGACTGGAGGAAATTCGCGAGAACACCGATTCCGTAATTGTCATTCCTAATGAGCGTTTAATTGAATACGTGGATCAGAATGTCGCTTTGCGTGCTGCCTTTAGTATGGTAGATGAGGTATTACTGAATGCTGTGCAGAGCATTTCTGACCTGATAACTATTCCGGGTGAAATTAACCTTGATTTTGCTGATGTACAAACTGTTATGGAAGATTCAGGAAGCGCGTTGATGGGCATTGGCCGGGGTGCTGGTGACAGCCGTGCTCAAGTTGCGGCTCAAAATGCTATATCTTCTCCATTGCTTGAGGAAAGCAGTATTTCTGGAGCAACTGGCATTATAGTTAACCTGACAGGACCATCACATATGGCCATGCAAGAATTAAACGATGCCATGGACGTTATTACTGCAGAATCGGACACGGATAACATCATTTTTGGCTTAACTTATGACGATAACCTTAGCGATGACGAAATCAATATCACCGTTATTGCTACCGGTTTTGAGCATGGCAGCTCATACAACCAAGATACATCTGCGGATGTTAGAGATTCAAGTGAGTTTTTAGGCCGTTTTGGTCAGAGTAACCGTTTCTCAGATCGGTCGCGCCATACCTCCCGTGATTCGCGTGATTCGCGTGATTCGCGTGATTCGCACCGATCCAGACCAAATT
>DTUY01000384.1:53571-95464 GCA_012963885.1 Candidatus Poribacteria bacterium
CGTGATTCGCGTGATTCGCGTGATTCGCGTGATTCGCACCGATCCAGACCAAATTCTCGCAGGGATTCGAGGTTCAACCGCCGATCATTCGATAGAGATCAAGCTAATCAGCCAAAGAGCAATGATGACAGAGAGTTTGCTTCGGCACCAGCTTCTGAAACTCTCGATCTGCCGGAAATGATGCGTACCCAAGAACCTGCCAGACAACCTGGCGAACAAGCAAACCAAAATAGGCCGAACGACGTTGGCACAGACATCGAAATTCCGACATGGCTCCGCATTAACAAAGACGATTAAAAATTAGAAAGCCATCATAGGTACTTCTGCATGTTGGTGTTCGATTAATGATCTAACTTCGTCTGCAAGATGTTTCCCATAAGTTTCTTGGATGATATAGATTGATGTATCAATTGCTAAGCTGCTGCCAGCACAAGTAAGAATCCGCCCAGCACGTACGATTTTCGATGAATTATATGGGATGAGATCGTCTCGTTCTTGCAGCTCTTTTAAGGCCAGCCAATGAGTTGTAGCCTGACGTTCGCGTAATATACCTGCTGCAGCAAGAATTAGTGTGCCGGTAGAAACACCAACTACAAATTCACACTGGTTAGCCAGTTTCCTAAGTTGCCTCTGAATCATCGGATTTGCCATTGGAACCTTTCGACCTTCTCCTCCTGGTACAATCATTAGATCAATTTTTATAATGTCCAAAAAGGTGCTCTCCGGAGTAATAATGAGGCCATTCACACACCTTATCGGTTGTAACCGCAGCGCAAAGGTAAAGGTTTGCATGACGCCCGGACGAATTCGGTTGACTGAGGCAAATACTTGAAAAGCTCCTGCAAAATCAAGCGGATTCATGTCATCATAGAGAAAGAAACCAACTTGTTTGACATCTTGTTGTCCTATGCTTGTGTCCTCAATCATGATTTTTCCTTGCCAGTTTCGCTAATCTTATGTATTCATCTTTTCCTTTGGAAATCCGATCAATATCAACTTCCATTATCTCACGTCTAATCTTAGCTGGTATGCCAACTGCGACGCAACCTTGAGGTATCTCTTGACCTTCCAACACAACAGCACCCGCACCAACAATCGCATTTTTCCCAATTCGCGCATCCGTGAGAATGGTTGCCCCCATTGATATCATGGCACCATTGTCAATGGTGCAACCGTGAATGATTGCTCGGTGACCAATCGTTACGTCGTCACCAATGATACAAGGAAATCCATGATCCAAGTGGATAATTGTTCCATCTTGAATATTTGTACGTTGACCAATTCTGATGTAATCAATATCAGCTCGTAACACGCAATTAAACCAGACACTGGCTTCAGCCCCGATTGTAACGTCGCCAATAATCTTGACTCCTTCCGCAATATACACGGATTGATCAATTTGTGGTGCTTTATCTTGAAACTTTATTAGCATGTTTTGCGTACCCTTTCTCACCTAGTTCTTCTTTAATCTTTTCAAGTACATTTTTCGCTTGTTCCACTGCTGTTTTTAGCTCACTATCCTGACTAGTAATTGGAGTAAATCTAGCCATGTCACATTCCCTTAAAATTCTTACTATTTCATCAATAGACAATTCCGGTACATTTCCCAAACGCAGTTGTTGTTTTACAATTTCTGGATTGAGTCCAACCGAGCTATTATCAAAACTATCACCAACGTAATTGTAGATGGCATTTGCGAGGTCGGTAAAAGATTGGGCTTGATCAAGTATTGTAAGCACATTCGTATAAGCATTCTGTTGCTGCAATTTCGGTTGGTCTACCTGACTTTGCTGGTGGTTATAAACCCTGATTCTGTAAATTATGCCTATAACACCAATAAATAGAACACCAAAACTCCAAGCGAAAATCTTATACAGCCCCGTTTCAGTGTTCATTTCATTGGTGGCTGACGTTGATGAATCCGACCAAGTAATCTTAGATTCAATTGTAGTTCCAGGCAAAATCTGTAGTAAAATCTGATTAGTAGACATAATTTCATATTTTTCCTTGTCAGGATCAAAATAGAAAACCTCGATTACCGGAATTGTAAAACGGCCTGATTTCGATGGAATAATGACATATTCGTAGGTCCGACTCCCTTGAATTTTCCCATCTGTATCCTGTGTAACATCTGTGATCTTAGGATCATAAATTGTCAGATCAATCATCTCAGGTGTTTTTAATTCCGGTAGAGTTTCAATATTACCAGTACCAGAAATTCTAACGTGCATCGTTATTGCTTCACCAACTTTAACTTTAGCTTGATCCACTTCTGATGTAATTCGGTATTTCCCAACTACACCTTCAAAGCTAGTTGGCTTGCCTGTTTCTGGCAGAGGACGTACATCAACCTTAATAGCCTCGGTCGTTAACTGCCTAGGAGTAGACCAATTGCTAAGTCCAATCGAGGTTGGCAAGGAAAGTGTGGCGGGGTCAATTGTGATACTACCAGTCATCATAGGAAACAGGGCAGTTTTAATTTCTGCCACCCGAAACTGTGTACCGCTAATGACTTCTATCTTGGATTCCTGTTGTCCCAATTGGGACTTCCAAAACCGATTCATAGGCGGAGATTGGTACTTGGGAGAATCGATACTAGGGAGAACCGCCGTGTGTAAATAACGAAAAGTATAGGTAATTTGCTCTCCAACATACGGAGATTGATTGTCGATACTGGCTTCAACTTTTTGAGTACCACCATAAAAAGGATCATTAAATAAATTCCGAGACCAAGTACGTTTTTGAGGATCAGTTTGGTTTCGTGGTTGGATCCTCGGCGTAACTGTGATAGTAATCGGCCGCGTTTGGTAATTTTTACCATCAAGTGGAAAAACAATATCTGGAATTGTAAATGAGCCCTCTTTTTGCGGGATCACAGAATAAGACCACGTTTTCGACACAGACATTTGTGTGTTGATGGTATTGTACTGGTTCTGCGTTCCGAGATAGAAGGCGTGAAAACTGGAAGGCAATAAGGAACCAAGCTCTGGAGGTTTAATCGCTTCTAATCGCCTGTTACTTGATACGGTGATTTTAAAGGTGCCGCTTTGACCAACAGCAATCGTGTCTGGTGTAAGAGTTGCAGATACAGATGTGCTTTGCCCGAACCCTGACGAACTGAAGATGAAAAATACCAGGCATAATAACTGAAATCTAAAGCTGGAATGTTGTTGACTGAGAAATGTCTTACCAATCCTTGTCAGAGCTTGGGAGTTTCTGCCGTGCAATTTGCCGGCGTAAAATCTGCCTACGAATTTCATGCTCATCATTTTTCAGAGCTTCTAACAGCCGAATTGCGTCTGCTTCCGACATCTTCTGCACATCGGGGGCTATCTGATTTTGTTGTTGCTGTTTTGAATTCTGCCGCTGTTGGTTTTGGTTGCCATCCTTATTTTCGTTATTGGCTTGTTCTTGGTTGTTTGATGATTCTTGATCTCGCTGCTGTTGGGCTAATTTTTCAAGCGCGAGCTCAAGATTATGCTTGGAGTCCAAATCTACATGATTGTTGCGTAAAGCTGATTTGTAGGACCGAATGGCATCCTCAAAGTTACCCATTTGAAACTGTGAGTTCCCCAGATTGTAGTATGCTTTGTTTTGTTTTCCCAGTGTTAGCTGGTTTATAGATTTCAGGAAATATTTTTCTGCTTGATCAAACTCCTTGTTCTGATAAAGCGCTACTCCTAAATTATAGTTCGATATCGGTTCATCCGGCTTGGTATCAATCGCAGATTGATATATTTTCTTGGCTTTTGTAAAATTGCCAGTCTTGTAGCTTTTATTCCCTGCCTTAATTAGACTCCTCCATCCACCGAGAAAACCAGTAAGGAGAGAAATTGTGCAGAAGAGAACAATTGTGCTTTTCATAGGTGATCCTATGAAATTAGTTTAACAATTTCATCTTTTAGTTGTCAATTCAAAATCAAAATCGAACGTTTCGCTTTGGCATAAATCACCAAAATTAGGTTATAATATTAATTATAGTTAATTCTAATATTGTTGTTCAATTCAGCTCAAAGACACGTTTTTTTGATCTTGCTGTTATTTCTAAGAAAATCCCTTAGCGTTTCAATAACATTGTAAAGTGTACGCTAGTACATAGAAATTCCATGAAAATTGCAATTATGGGAGGGACATTTAACCCAATTCATAATGCACACTTAATTAGCGCTGAACAGGTGCGTGATAAACTCAACTATGATCACGTATTATTTATTCCATCTGCACGTCCTCCGCACAAAGGAGCACATGATATTATTGATTCAGAACATCGCTATGAAATAACTCGAATGGCAGTTGCAGATAATCCACATTTTGATGTGCTGAGGATCGAGTTAGACCGCAAAGGACGATCATACGCAATCCAAACAATCAGGGAGTTACAAGAACTTTATGGGAATGATTGTGAATTAGCATGGATTATTGGCGCGGATTCATTGATAGAATTTAAGATCTGGAAAGATTGGGATGAGATTCTAAACATCTGTCATTTTATCGCCACTACACGTCCTGGCTATCCATTGTCAAAAGTGCCGCATGACATTATCAGCCGAGTTGAGATCTTTCAAATTCCAGAGATAGAAATTTCTGCTACTGACATTCGGGATAGAATTTGTTCAAACCGCTCAATACGCTACCTCATCCCATCACAAGTGGCAGAATATATCGCCAAACACAGACTTTTCATATAACAGGGATTTCCCATCAAAAGATGAAAAAAGAATGTAGCATCTGTGAAGAAAAGTTCGATTTTGTGTATCAAAAAGGTGAACAATTTCCTCCATATTTTCCATTTTGTAGTTCACGTTGCAAGCAGATTGATCTTGCTAGGTGGCTCAATGAGGAATACCAAATTAGTTCACCAATTACAGGCGAGGAGTTGACGACCAAAGATGAAGAAGCTTTAGCAGACTTCTTACCTGATGAGGTAGAGGACGATTGCATCACTGATGAAAAGAAGGCTTGAGCAGATCAAGGAATTTTTACGAGAAAAACTTAAACCAACACGTTTTGAGCATGTGCTATCAGTACGTGACACAGCGATGAATTTTGCCACTAAATATGAAGTAGATCTTCGAAAAGTAGAACTAGCCGCACTTTTGCACGATTGCGTCAAGTGGATAGACGATAAAATATTGATCGAACTCTCAAAAAAATACCAGATAAAACTTGACCAAATCGAGAAAGAAAATCCAGCATTGTTGCATGCAAAAATTGGTGCTGAATATGCAAAAGATCATTTTGGTATAACAGATCCAGATATACTCAATGCCATTCGAAATCATACTACCGGTGCTAAAAGGATGTCACTAGTTGACAAGATCCTATATGTCGCTGATTTTTGTGAACCGAAACGAAACTATCAAGTTGCAGGTGATGTTTATAAAATCGCAGAGATTGACCTCGATTCAGCAATGCTCGAAGTAGCCCGAAACAAAATTATCAGACAAATCGAAGACAATGTGTTAATTCATCCGAATACCATTGATGTTTACAACACTGTACTTCGTTTATTAGATAAAAAAAGAGAGAAGTAAAAATTGGAAAATGATGCACTAGAGATGGCAAAAACTGCGGCCATTGCTACGTTAAGTCGGCGTGCCGAAGATGCCAGAATCCTTGATCTCAGGGAGCTTGGTGGATTCACGGATTTTTTTGTCATCTGTAGTGGGAACTCGAACCGGCAAGTTGAAGGAATATCCGAAAAGGTAGTAGAAGATATTAGGGAAAGGTGGGATCAGCGACCATGGCATCGGGAAGGTCAGCGTAAAGGAGACTGGATTCTTCTTGATTACGTTGATGTTGTGGTGCATATTTTCCTGCATGAAAAACGGAAAACTTATGATTTAGAACGGCTTTGGTCTGACGCATTGGAGATTGAGTTACCAGAAATCAATACTAATCTCATAGAAGTCAACTATGAGATTGACGAAGAATATGACGAACTTGACGACTTCGAACTTGATGATTTTATTTTTGATGACGATGGATTTGGGATAAAAATTGATTGACCAAGTTAGGCTGCGGGTCAGCGAAGTACTAAGAGCTGCCATTCAACAGGCAATAAACCATGCTGAAATCTCTCTTGATATTATACCCGACATTGTATTTTCTCCGACAAAGAATCCGGAGCATGGTGATATCGCAACACCGATTGCCATGTCGCTGTCAAAAACTGCGAAAATGCCGCCAAGGCAGATAGCTGGGATTATCGTTAACCATTTGGCTAACGATCCATTGATACGTCAAGTCGAGATTGCTGGACCAGGTTTCATCAACCTCTTCATCTCAGAAGATTGTCTTTACAAAACATTAGAACACATTATTCACCAAGGTGAAGGCTACGGTCGGTCGCAGGACGGTGCAAGAAAGCGAATTCTGGTGGAGTTCGTAAGTGCTAATCCCACAGGACCTCTCAATATTGTTAGTGGCCGGGCAGCAGCGGTTGGGGATGTACTCGTAAATTTGCTCAATGTTGCTAACTACGATGCAATTCGTGAGTTCTATGTTAATGATGCTGGTAAGCAAGTGGAACGCCTCGGCGCGTCAATTGATGTTCGCTACCGTCAGTTGCTAGGCGGAGAAGAACTAAAAATCCCAGAAGATGGTTATCATGGCGAGTATCTGATTGATATAGCTAGATTGATAGTTGAAAGTGAAGGAGATCAATATTTACAATTAGATGAAGCTGCTCGAATCGATAAGTTCAAAGACATCGGGATTCAGCGCTTACTAGATGGACAGAAGTCAACGTTGAAACGATTTGGTGTTGAATTTGATGTTTGGACAAGTGAACAGGTAATTCGTGACACTAAGAAACCTGAACAAATTATAGAAATCTTTACGAAAAAGAAACTACTTTATGAAGCAGAGGGCGCCATCTGGTTTCAAATGACTGAATTTGGTGATGACAAGGATTGTGTTGTCATTAAAAGTGATGGCGAGTTCACCTATTTCGTTCCAGATGCCGCGTATCACCGTGACAAATTCGATCGCGGTTTTGATTTGCTGATTGATATCCTTGGACCTGATCATCAAGGGCACATCGTTCATCTTGATCATCTAATCAATGCCCTTGGATATAGTGCCGACCGGTTTGAAGGACTTGTTGTCCAACAGGTTAATTTAGTTCATCAGGATGGAAGCCGCGTTGAAATGTCAAAACGAAAAGGTCATCTTTATACCCTAAACCAGTTGATAGATGAACTGGCGGAGACAGTAGGAGAACAGTTCGCAGTTGATGTGGCCAGATATTTTTTTCTGAATCGAACCAACAACAGTCACCTCGATTTCGATGTCAAGCTGGCTGTCACACGTGCTAATGATAACCCAAGTTTCTATGTCCAGTACGCACATGCAAGGTGTTGCAGTATCTTTCGTGAGATGAAAGATCGAAACATTGATCAGCTGCCGATTAATCAAGTCGACCTTAATCTCCTGACCGTTGATGAAGAGGCACAAATTATTAAAAAAATGGCAGGCTATCCGGGAGTCATTTTGAATGCTGCGGAAGAGCGTGAACCTTACCGTGTCCCCAATTATCTGTACGAGCTTTCATCACACTTTCATACATTCTATAATAAGTTTCGCGTGTTGGACATGGATCATCCGGATTTAACGCAGTCGCGACTTGTGCTTGTTAGATGCGTACAGATTGTGATTTCGAACGGCTTGAAACTGTTAGGAATTTCGGCACCAGAAAAAATGTGATATGAAACACTTGTATTTCAGTATGCACCTAAATCCTTGGCCCTAAAACATAATGAGGAAAATATGCGTCAACCAGAAAAGCCTTTAATTGTCTATGATGGCCAATGCAATTTTTGCATCAACGCCATACAAAGAATTCGGAGCCAAGCCAAAGCGGGACAATTCAATTATATTCCCAACCAGGATTCCGACCTGTATATTGCCTATCCACAACTCATTGAATTCCAATCACATGCAGGAATGCGATTTATTGATCAACAGGGTAAAGCATTTTGCGGGGCTGATGCCATTTACCAAATCTATCGACGTCTGCGTTGGTCCCAATATATTGCGTGGATCTATGTTGTTCCGGGAATTCACAGGATTTGTAAGATTTTTTACTTGATTATTGCCAAGAATCGGTACCGCTTGAGCCGGGCAGTGTGCGACTCCGACGTGTGCGATTCAGATTGAAGAATAGCCCCCTTTACTGTCCGATGATTGCAGTTCCTGTTCACTAAAACTTTCCACCGTCCCTCGATATCTAAAACAATAGTAATTTCTGATACTAGTTAGGCTGTATTTTGAAAAATATATCCATTAGGCTTCCTCTTTCAAATCTAATATTGACGGTATGTTTTCTTATAGTTGCGACTAGTTGTGTCGATAAGAAAATCAAATCCTATGAGAAAAAAGATGAAGTTAATCTACATGAAACAGCAAAAAATCATTACGAGCTTGGAGCCAGTATAAAACAGCAAAACCCACGGAAAGCGATAGAGGAATTTAAGAATGCCATTCGGATAGATCAACTGCATTTAAAAGCTCATCTTGAATATATCCATCTCATGGCGGAACAAGGAAGATCCAATCAGGTTATCAATGAATATCGGGCGAAAATTAAACAACATCCGGGAAATGAGATTTATCACTATTTAATAGGGCAGGTTTTGGAGGAAACCGAAGATAAAATAGAAGAGTATCAAAAAGCAATACAGATTAACCCTGATTACTACCGTGCGCACCTGAGTTTAGGCAATTGCTATAAGGTAAAGGGTGAAATTCAAAAGGCCGTTTATCACTTAAAGGAGGTTGTCCGCATCAACCCCAACCATGAGGAAACGCACCGTTCATTGAGTGAAATAGTTTATGGAGAGCAAGCCAAGATAACCGAGGCTATTCATCACCTGAAAGAAGTCATCCGTATCAATCCCAAAGATGCCTCATCCTACGTCAATCTAGGCGTTGCCTATTCTGAACAGGGCAGAATCGAAAAAGCCATTGAAATGTATGAACAAGCTATTGGTATCAATCCCAATTTGTTCGAAGCGCATGTCAACCTTGGCCTAGTTTATTCTCGACATGGAGAGTTAGATAAAGCTATCAAGGTCTACCAAGAAGTTATCCGTATCAACCCTAATGATGAATATGGCCGCTACGATTTAGGGACTTTTCATCAACAACAAGGAAATCCGGATCAGGCTATTCATCATATGCGAGAGGTTATTCGCATCAATCCCGACTTTTTACAGGCGCATTACAATTTGGGATCTATCTATAGTAAACAAGGAAATCCGGACCAGGCTATTCATCACATGCGGGAAGTTATTCGCATCAATCCCGACTTTTTACAGGCGCATTACAATTTGGGATCTATCTATAGTAAACAAGGAAATCCGGACCAGGCTATTCATCACATGCGAGAGGTTATTCGCGTCAACCCGAATTATGAGAAAGCGCACCTTATGCTAGCAGATATTGCTTATGACCAAAACCAGAAAATTGACGAAGCTATTTATCACCTAAAAGAAGCTATCCTTATTAATCCTTATAGCATCTCTGCTCACTATAATTTAGGAATAATTTACGCAAACAAAGGCCTGATCGATAAAGCCATTAATCACTTGAACGAAACTATGCGTATTGATCCCGAGTATGGAAAAGGTTACTATAGCTTAGCGCGCATGTATTCACTAAATAACCAAAAAGGATTAGCTATAAGTTCTCTTCAGCAAGCGATAAGTCTTGTTGGACATGAAGCAACTGAACTGTTAAAGATAGATACTGCTTTCGACAATATTCGTGGAGATCGAGATTTTTACGAATTGCTAAAATAAATTAAATTTAAACATGTGCGGCCCCTACTACAGAAAGACATTTTATAGTTTCTAACCTTCTTAATTTGGGGATCTTCATTAGCAGTCCATCATTAGCCAAAAAAGTACAGCTAAGGTTTTTTACATTTTTTAAAATCACAAATCCATAACAAAATTAACAAGTTAACAAAATATCTTGACTTCTAATTTTCAAGATGGTATTTCCCCCGTTAACTTCAAATTATACTTGATATTCGAATACACCGATCAATCTAACATTTAAATTCTACATCAGGTAAGGAAACTCATTTTAAGGATGAAAAAGCTCTCCATATTAATCTTTTTTGTGTCAATGATTTCTACATTCTCGGCTTTTGGACAAAAAGAAAATGTCGAAGAACCTACAGAAATAGAATTGGAAGAAATTAGTGTTATAGCCAATCGAGCCACAGTCAGGGAAACTCCTGTTGCTTTTTCTGATGTTAGCAAATCTGATTTAAGTGACAGGCTCGCTTCGCGAGATTTACCAATGATATTGAGTGAGACTCCTAGCGTTTACGCTTCGATGTCGGGTGGTGGATCAGGAGACAGCCGAGTTAATGTTCGCGGATTTAATCAGCGAAACGTGGCAGAATTAATGGAGTCCCTGTTAACGATATGGAAAATGGCTGGGTTTACTGGTCCAATTGGGATGGAATGAGTGATGTTACTAATTCTATTCAAGTGCAACGAGGTTTAGGAGCCAGTAACTTCGCTATTGCTTCGGTTGGTGGAACTATCAACGTCCTTACCTCTGCTGCTGATATGAAAAAGGGTGGTACCTTTAAACAAGAATTTGGTTCTCAAAGTTTTTTGAAGACCACTTTGTCTTACTCCACCGGTAAATTGAATAACGACATCGCAACATCATTTCTGTTACAAAAGAAAACCGGGAATGGTTATGTAGATGGAACATGGACGGATGCGTACTCTTACTTTTTCACCGCCAATAAGACCTTTGGTAATCATTCATTTGATTTTACACTTCTTGGAGCGCCTCAGCAGCATGGGCAACGCGACGGAGATAATAAACACACTGCCAAGGACTGGGAATCTTTTAATTACGATACTAGATACGGTAGCCCAGACGACCGCAAAGTTAATAGCGGTTCCACAGGAAGTGGTTGGGGATATGTAGGCGATGATGCAAGAAATTTAATGAAAGAAGGATCTTATGGTGGTGAGTCTATGGACTTCATTTCCAGCGCGTTGTTTGGTGGAAATATTCAGTTACTTAAAAAGGTCGGTGGAAAATGGTTGATCAACAGTCGTACCAACTATTATCACAAACCAGTTTATAACTTGAACTGGTATTGGAAGGTTGGCAATAAAACAAAGCTATCTACAGTATCTATGGTTCTAATGGCCGTGGCGGTGGTACGGGGCCACTCAACTCACGTGGTTATACTAAGGTGGGATGATGGGGATGATGAGAAAAAAATTGGAAATACATCAATCCCAAACATGGGGACGATGGAACATATGTTTTCGAAGTCTGAAAAACGCTCGAAGTATATCATTCGGGCATCGGTAAACCATCATAACTGGTATGGGGTTATCTCATCGCTCAATCACTTGTTGACAAATCAAATAACATTAAGTGGTGGAATTGATGCCCGAGCTTATTCTGGCATTCACTATCGAGAGGTTCAAAACTTGCTCGGTGGAGATTACTACGTTGATTACAGTGATAAAAATGTACCAGATGGTAACGCCGCTAAAGTTGGGGATAAAATCGCTTATTTCAATACCGGCTACAATAAATGGATTGGGGAATTTGGACAAACTGAATATAAGACGGATACGCTGTCAGCCTTCAGGTCGTTGGCTTTTTCAAACACTCAATACCAGAGGGAGGATCCTTTCAATTACGAACCGGAAGAGAAAATGTCTGAGACGGCCAATTTCCCTGGATACGCTGCAAAGGTTGGTGCTAACTATAACGTTAACTCTCAGATAAATGTGTTCGGAAATATCGGCAGTTTATCAATTGCGCCTAACTTCCATAATGTTTACTTGAATTATAATAATACGGTTAATCCGGAAGCTAAGAATGAAAAGATCACAGCTTTTGAATTAGGTACGGGTTATCGTTCAAGTAAATATATCGTGGATATAGATTACTACTATACAGTATGGCAGGACAAAGCACTCGTAAGAACTAGCAAAGGGAAAGATGACGGTTGAAACATCTACAACATTCAAGGACTGAATGCCAACCACAGCGGCATAGAGCTTGATGGCTTATTCATACTAAATGAATTAGTTTCGTTAGGAGGCTCAATGTCAATTGGAAGCTGGGTTTGGAGTGGAGACGTCGCTGCCACAGTAACAGATGATTACGGACGTAAAGACACATACGATGTTAAAATCTATTCTGATGGGCTGCATGTGGGTGACGCGCCTCAAACGCAAGTTTCTGGAAGGATTAATCTAACTCCAATTGCGGATTTAGGGATTACTGGCGTACTTAAATACTTCGATAACCACTATGCTGCCTTTAATCCTGAAAACAGAAATAACAAGACAAGGGATGACGCATATAAATTAGACTCTGTTTCATTGCTTGATTTACACGCCGGTTACAGTATGGAGCTGTCGAGTTATAATCTAGTCTTCGGTCTGCATATCCTAAACCTACTTGATACTGCCTATGCCAGTGATGGAATTGATGGGAAAGAACATAATGCAGAAACAACAAAGATATTTTATGGTTTTGGACGCAGAATTAATGCATCTATATCGGTGCAATTCTAGCAATTAAGTTAAGCGGATTGCGTAATTGTAAGCTTATTGGGTTAATCTGGTATTTGGGAATTGTTCGATATAAAGGAACCCAAAACTATCTTTTGCTATCCTATTACGCTTCGATTCCCTGATGCCCCGTCATGTACTATATTCAGTGGCGCTATACTGATATTAATCAACCCTGTTTTTTGCCCTTATGTTTTATAAATTCCTTTGGCCCTCTGAAGGTTGCGCTATCTCTGCGTGCTACTGGTAACACCAAATAATTTATTATAACTGGTATTTTGGCTTACATTGACTCAGAAAGTTTCCTAATTAAGAAGTCATTTCATACCATAAGACGCTTCACCTAAGAGGTTTGTATGCTGCTAGAGAATCGAATTGCCATCGTAACCGGAGGGAGTTCGGGAATCGGTCGAGGGATAGCAACTGAATTCGCTCGTGAAGGAGCTCAAGTCGTGGTAACTGATATTCAAGAGGCTCCAAGTCGTGGTAAATATCACGAAAAAAATACAATAACGCCTACGGTCGAAGAAATTGAGAAACTCGGTGCCCAAGGTTTGTTTGTTCAAACAGATATGGCTGATGACTCCCAGGTTGATCTCCTGATCCAGAAAACGGTGGAACATTTTGGTGGGCTGGATATACTTGTCAATAACGCGGGTATACACATACCCGGAAACAGCCAAGAAATTTCAATTGCTGACTGGGATAAAGTGGTTGGTGTCGATTTGCGTTCTATCTTTGTTGCTACAAAAATTGCTATTCCACATTTGAGAAAATCTAAGTATGGACGGATAATTCAGATTGCTTCTGTCCACGCCTACGGAGGCGGCGCAGGACCAGCATACGCTCCAGCTAAGGCTGCGGTCGTCAATATGGCTCGGGATATGGCGCTGGAAGTCGCGCAAGAAAACATCACCGTTAACGCTATATGCCCGGGCTATATTGAGACCGCTATTCAAGACTATCTCACGCTGGATCAGATTGAAGAAGTTCGACAAAGAACCCCTTTGCCGCGTTTTGGTCTACCGAGGGATATTGCGCGATCCGCAGTTTTTCTCGCCTCAGATGATGCTGAATGGATTACAGGGACATCATTAGTTGTGGATGGAGGATATATTGCTAGTGTTTAATAATTACAATACTCTTCTTGCAAATTGTAAGACAGGACCACAAGTTGCTTGGTAAGAAAACCAATAATGTCCTTTAACTTTTTTGTGACCAACGATGAGCTTGGACGCCTCTACTGTTTTCAAGTGCCTGAATCCACATATTCCTCCACTGTTCGTGATCGTCCAGTACCGAACCTGGATTGGACTGGCTATAAACGACAAAATCCGGATGGAAGGGACGTCCGGTTGGCGTGCCAGTCTTCTGATACCGAAGATCCATACTCCAACGGACAGTATCAGATTGGTTGGGTGTTGACCGATGAGGTGTTTCCTTATGTATTAGCAGAACACTTCCCTTTTGCATGGGTAAATTCAACATTGCCTGTGGTGGTATTTCCTCATCAATAATGGTAGTTCCGACCCCAGCTTTAGAGTGATGTGCCAAAAGCCCAATACCATGGACACGTGGAATAATTTGCAAAAAACCGTTTTTTTCGGTTGCTTCGGTCAGAGGAATCCAAACCGTCAGGATAAAGTAGGGATCTGCTTCTTCCCATGTTACCCCAGCATCTTGGTGCCATGGAGCGACATGGGCGTCAGCCCCTTCTGGGGTCAAGCCCACCGGCAATTTGGCACGGATATGCTGGACCGGACTACAAGTAATTTCTGTACCCACGATAGAGGTCACGATTTTCATCAGATTTTTGTTGCGCAGAAAATCAAAGGAAGCTTTACCACGTAAGTGCATAATATCAAGTTCAGAATAGATCTCATTGTTCTCCCGACAAATGCAGACAAGCCGACGTTCAAAGGACTGATCTTTATAGAGTCGTGAAAGTTTACCTTGATCTAACAATTCTCTAGCCCGTTGATCAATGTGTTCTTCGTACTCCCGAATGACCGAATCCAGATCGCTATCGGCTAAAGCATCCCGAATTAGTAAAAAACCTTCTTCTTTAAAATGTTGGAGTTGTTCTTGACTTAATCCCATAAAGCTCCTACAGAAGTCAAATAGCCAGTCCCGCTAAAAGATGGCATTCAGACTTGCTCCTTATACTACTATAATTTCAATTTTTGCGCGAAAAAGTGCTTGTAAATGTTAATCGACAATTGCCCTAAGATCCAATTATCAAAACGCAACATATCTTAACTATTTTCAGATCTAAGGTCAATAAAATTATTGGAGTCTAACGGGTAACTTGATGCTCGGTCTTCAAGTCTACATGGTTTATCTGCTACTAATTTGGTCAATATACGATTATACTAAAGCAGATCCTTGATACTGATGCCCGTTCAGACAGGGCACTGAAGGACATGTTCTTACTTCAACAGAAGTGTGGATTGAAAGGAAAGGAATAAATTCATGGATCAACCGAATATCGTTTTTTTCTTCACAGATGACCAACGATTTGACACAATTGGAAGTGTCAATAACCCTGAGATTTCCACACCGAATCTCGATCAAATTGTATCTCAAGGAACAACATTTGTTAACAGTTACATCATGGGCGGATCATGTGGAGCGGTATGTATGCCCAGCCGCGGAATGCTTCATACCGGACGAACACTCTATCATCTTGACCGGCAGGGGCAATCTATACCAGAGGAACATGCCCTGTTAGGTGAAACGCTTCAACAGGCAGGTTATACTTCGTTCGGTACTGGGAAATGGCATAACGGCATCCGTTCTTATGCCCGAAGTTTTAATGCCGGAGCCGAGATTTTCTTTGGTGGAATGGCGGATCACTGGAATGTTCCTGCCTGCGATTATGATCCAACCGGCAATTATCCCATCAATCCCAAAATCGATAATCCGCATAGCAACAACCACGTCAGTTGGCAACGTTGCGACCGTATCACCGCAGGTAAACACTCTACCGACCTGTTCACTGAGGCAACTATCGACTTTATTGAGAACCAATCCGATGATACCCCCTTCTTCGCCTATGTTTCATTCATGGCACCCCACGATCCGCGGAGTATGCCGGAAGATTTTTTACAGATGTATGATCCGCGAAAAATCGAGATACCTGAGAATTTCGTGCCGGAGCATCCATTCGACAACGGTTGGATGAAAGGGCGCGATGAACTGCTGGCAGAATTTCCCCGAACCAAATCAGAGGTACAACGACACATTGCCGAATATTATGCCATGATTAGCCATTTGGATGCAGCTGTCGGTCGAGTAATGAACAAACTAAAAGAGAAAGGAATTCTAGATGACACAATTATACTGTTCGCTGGTGATAATGGACTGGCGATTGGTCAACATGGTTTAATGGGCAAACAAAATGTTTATGATCACAGTGTACATGTTCCCCTCATTCTAGCTGGCCCTAACATCCCATCAGGCGAAAGGCGAAAAGCATTAACTTACCTGATCGATATTTTTCCGACACTCTGTGATTTAATCGGGATTCAATATCCAAAAACAGTAGAGGGCAAAAGCTTGATTCCTCATCTTGAACGACCAGCGGAACAAATTCGAGAATACCTGCACTTTGCCTACGAAGGACTGCAGAGGGGTATCCGTGATCAACAATATAAATTGATTGAATATGTTGTCGGTGACAGACATGCTCAAACACAGCTCTTTGACTTGTTAAACGATCCGCGAGAAACTGTTAACTTGAGCAATAATGGTCAATATATAGAAACACTAAAGCGGTTAAGAAACGAACTTAAGCAGTGGCAAACTGAATACGGAGACATACAGGAACAAGGACAAGCCTTTTGGGAAGCTTACCGGTCTTGAGTTAGTCCATTCGTTACTTCCTGTATGCTATAGGCATTACATCAAATCTAATTTCTTTGAAGTTTCAAGCTTCTGGCTGAAATATATTCTTCCAATGACAGAAATTACTAATAAAAGTTCCCGCCGCCATTATAGCTTGCTCCACTTTATTTCGCTTAGTCCAAAAAGTGGAATACTCATCTACATGAATCTCTACCTAAAGCGTGCGGGGTTAAATAGTTCGCAGCTTGGAACCGTTGCTGCCATCTTTTCATTCATGAGCATATTCTCCTCGCCAATTTGGGGGATTGTTGCTGATTCAGTCAAGGACATGAGACGAATCATAGCTCTGCTTTTCTTGTCTGCCAGTTTGGTATACCCATTGTTGCTTTTTACAAAAAACTATTATGCTATATTGGGTATTATTATGCTTTTTTCCTTTTTGGAAACGCCTGTTGCCCCGATCAATGATGCACTGACGTTGGGTTTCATTAAGCAACATGGGGGCGACTACGGCCGAATACGACTTTGGGGATCGATTGGAATTGGAATTTCAATGCTCCTATTTAAGTTGATGATTAAGGACGAGTTCGAGGGAAACATCACCTCAGAGTTTGGCTATGGACTATTATCGGTATTTATATTTTTCAGTACTTTTAGGTTATTAGGTGTCGTGTGGGTACTGATGATTCCAAATCCTGCTGAAGTGGAGGTTAGAGAACCTTTCAAATGGAACCAGCTCAACCGCTTTATCACCGTCAACTTTGTATTAACTTTGATTACAGGGTTAATGGCCAGGGCAGCTATGCAGGCTTATTATATTTTCTTTTCAATTTATCTTGAAGATCTTGGAGTCCCTGACAGTTCACAGGGATTCTTCTGGGCATTAGGCGTTGCATCAGAGATTGGGATGATGTTTGTTATCGGTAATCTAATAAAATGGACCGGAATAAAATGGATAGTGATTATCGGTATGCTAGGTATGGCCATGAGATTATTTTTCTATTCGCTGAAACCATCAATAATCGCGATCTTGTTTCTGCAACTTTTTCATGCGCTAACTTATACTGCCTTTCATATTGGAATCGTTAACTTCATCAGTACCATGTTGCCGGATCAGGTTCGTGCCAGTGGACAAACTTTATACAGTGGTATTGTTTGGGGATTGGGTGGGATGATCGGGGGGAAAATATGTGGTGGGATTGAAAAAACACACGGTAGATTTGTGATGTTTAGGATTTCATCCATTATCGCCCTTTTGGCTGCTTTAATCACCCATATATTCGGTAAGGAACCGCAAAGTCCTTTAGAAAACACAATATAAGTTTGGCCCAGAGTTATCACCCTTCTTTGGGTTCTATCCCATGCAGTTCTATGCTTGAAATTTTCGCTGCTTCAAAAGGAACATCTCGTTTTATCGCACCGAGTCCCTCAACCACACCAAAAAGGTGCTCATCAGCAAGCTAATCCATTTGTAAATAGGCATCACCATCGCTGCCCATTCCCAGGGAAGCGCTTTTTTAGCTATTAAGCGGTTTTCTCTGTCGAAAATGCTAATGAGGAAAGGACTTTTATCTATTTTTATCTCGAGTTCTGCTGTGTTTATCAAAACAGCCTTTTCCTCATCCACAGCAGTAAAGTCGGGGTGGGAAAACCGTTGTTCGAACGTACAAGATTCCATTGTCCAATCATCCTTGAAGCTGGTAGTGACCCATCGGCGGAGAATCTCACCCGAAATATATTGTCGGTTAAAATATTTATTTTTATTATTTGTTGGTTTGTACAGTTAAAAGTTATTTCATTCTGGCATGTCCCATAGAGGTTCCAGTCAGTTATATTTCCCGCATGTTCGTAAGCACACGACACACTTGCCATCAAGCAAATTAAGACTGCAAACACAAAAATAGGATTTCCCGGCATGGTATTCCCCTTCTCAAGTACTTCCAGTTAAACTGGGATTTCCAATCTAACTTTGTATATCCTTGCTTAGCTCCCATGGGCTTCTTTTCTAATCGAATATCAAAGAGAGCAAATGGCATTGTCCAAATCTACATTACAGACATTGAAGAGTTATTGCAAATCACTGAAAGTCGAGCCACCCCTCAGTTGACTGCCAAGGAAAAAGCAAAGTATGAAATCTTGGTTTTGAACTGATAATGCCGATATGCTGTATGCTTGAGGTCAACTAAATGATGTCCGACGTATTCATCTCTTATTTGCGTAAAGATATAGAGTTCGCTCAACGCCTGCACCATGAGTTGGAAGCTAGAGACCATGCCCCTTGGGTAGACTGGCAGGACATCCCTCCGACCTCTGAGTAGTTGGATGAGGTGCCATGCCGGTATTCAATCAGCGGATACTCGATTTCAAACTGGAGCTACTTCATAGAACTCGACTGCCCGAATACTTTACGCTCAACAGATACCCAATATTTGTTTTCATCCTCATGCCGGTTTTAACGAATTTCTGAGATGGTTGGACAGCACTAACCCAATTTTATTCACCACTGCATGTCTAACAACATGAAAGTTCTTGCCTTTCTGCTTAACCTCTAAATTTTCAGGTATCGAGCAAAGTAGCGACTAACCATTTTTCAGGGGGTCAAGAGCCGATATGAAATGAACCATATGCTGGAGAATTTCCAAGTGGACGATTTCATCACCAGTTGGAATTGAAGCCATGGGAATTCGAGTTTCGTCAGTCGATTCAAATTATCTTGTTTTCACGAGAGAGCCACAAGAACACGTCCCCCCTCGATGTGAACGCCATACCGTCTTACCCTGATGCAATCCGGCTCTAGCGATGAACACCCCGTACGAACATCAATCTTCCAACCATGCCAGGGACACACTAGGAACTCATCCTTACGCAGCAGTTCGGGTTGCTCGCCAGGCCGGCTAGCTGATACTTCTCCTGTCAACAGGCCATCGGATAGTTTCGCTCCGTGGTGGGGACACACGTCCCGAATCGCAAAGAACTCATTTCCCCGCCGGACGAGAACCACATCCCTGCCTGCCACACAAACGACGTAGGGTCTTCCTGATTCGAACGCGTCGACTTGCCCAACATCGTGATTCTGGCTAGATACAGGCATTTACGACCCCAGCCCGTAGAACACGGCAGCGTTTTTCCACATAATTCTTTCTCGTAATTCACCCGTGATCACGTTCGGAATTGCCTGATTCGGTGCATCAAAGTCCCAGTGAGGATAATCCGTCGCAAACATTAGGAAATCGTCCGAACCGATCATATCTAGAATCTGCACGAGATGCTGTAGATTTGGAGGTTCTTCCATCGGCTGCGTTGTCGCTCGGAAGTGTTCCAGAATGTACTCACTCGGTAGTTTCTTAAGCCATGGCACCTCATCACGCAGCCCACGATAGTTCTGGTCGAGACGCCACATCAGTGCTGGCAGCCAGGCGAAACCACTTTCGATCAGGACGACCCGCAATTTAGGAAACCTGACGAAGGTGCCTTCACAGACTAAGCTGATCACCTGGCTCTCAAAAGCCTGTACCATTCCCGTGTGGTCCTCGATATAATATGATGGCCATCCCACAGCTGTGATCGGAACATCGCCCCCTCCACCAAAGTGAATCCCAATTGGCAATTCGGCTCCGCACGCAGCTTCATAGATAGGATCCATCTGCCACTTTCCATAGGGCATGCTAGAGCGAGCCATCAGCAGTACTTGGACGAAACGCCTGTCATCTGCGAGACGATGTATTTCTTTCGCTGACCCTTCCGGATCACCAGGGTGGACCAAGATTGAGCCAAGCCACCTCGGATCAGAATCGAGCCAGTCAGTCTTTGTCCAGTCGTTGACAGCTCGCATCAAAGCTCGTCCGAGGTCGGGGTTCTTGATCTGCGGCACACCGATCAGCGGATTCAGGATTCCGTAGTCAATTCCCCACATATCGAGCAGCTGTTCTTTTGCAAATTCTGGCTCAGAGCCAGCAACCCCACCCTCATAGGGAATCGCGTCACGTCGTGCAGCCTGTGCGTACACTTTCGGATACAAGCTCACCCCCGGCATTTTGAACCCGCCTTGGACGATGTAGGCCTTCCATCGCTCTGACAAATGCGGCATCAAATCGTCAACCGAGCGAGTGTAATTATGCACGTCGGCATCGATCAGCGATAGAGATCCCGCTGTCATACCACTCCGAGAGGTATCCGGTTGAGTAACTCCCAGCTCATTTCTCCGTTGGTCTTGCTTACAGGATCGAGTGCGTCTCTAACTCGCACTCGATCTGTGTCAAACCCCATATGTAATATGAACCTAAATTTAGCCACAAACTACGTTCATTATAGTCGAGTTAACTAAACTAGGCGAGCAGGTTTTCTTGATATATATAGTCATCGTTAATTATTGCCGCCTTGGTGAAGATCCTATCAGACTGTTTTTTTCGCCCAATCTTATTTACACACAATAAGATCCCAACAGCGGTACATACAAAGAGTCGGATAATTTTCAAGCAAAAAAGACCAGGTTCCAAAACAGCGAAACACATCACTTCTTTCCAGCTAGAAGCTAGTAACCCAAAGCTATACATATCGCCCACAATGGTTTGAACTAGACTTCAATGGCATACTGGGCTGCTGTCACTTGCTAGTCGTCAAATATGCCATCTCCTAGAAACAGGCTTGGTTATCAGCGCGTCCTCAGATCCTTTTCACTACGATGGCCTTGGTATTGGTTGTAGAATTGACAAACCCAGTAAACGTAGACGGAAAGTCCAGATACGATTCATGCCGAACTCAAGTGGCTAACCACAATGATGCACTTCCCTCTGGGCACATTGGTGTGCACATCGGCACAAAGCCTAGGACCAGACGATCAGAGAAATGCACTGTTATTCCATATGCATCATCATGTGTAAAGCCGAATTTGTGACGGTGGATTATGACTTGCCGATTCGAGACCATCAGAGCTCTTTATACCAATATGTGTTTGGGAATGGATGACATTGAACTGAGAGTTGTGCTACACTCTCAATATTTCGAGTAGGGAAAAAAACAATGATAACCAATTTCCTAACCTGTTTGTTTACTACGATCTCACAATTGCTCGAGGCAGAGGAACCGAATATCGTTTCGGCCAGAAAAATTTGGGATCGCGCCCCACACAGCGCTTTCACCGATTTGATTTACTTTCGCAATCGCTGGTGGTGTACATTCCGTGAGGCTCAAGACCATGGAGGTAGCAACGGTACAATAAGGATAATCATGTCGGAGAATGGGGACTGCTGGAAGTCGGCAGCATCGCTTGAACAGAAAGGGACTGACTTACGGGATCCCAAACTCTCTATCATGCCTAGCGACCGTTTGATGTTGATCATGGGAGGTAGCGTCTATGATGCCCGAGGTACCTGCCAGACTCGGTCGCCGCGAGTGGCGTTCTCCAAGGATGGCTACGATTGGACCGAACCAAGAAAACTCTTGGCCGAAGATCACTGGCTTTGGCGTGTAACCTGGCAGGACGGTTGGGCATGGGGTGTCAGCAAACTGGGTGAAGGTCGCGACCCACGGAGGTGTATGTTGTATCGTAGCCGTGATGCTCTTGATTGGGAGTGGATCACCGAGTTCCGCCTACCTAACAATACTTGGAACGCCAGCGAAACGACGCTCCGGTTCTTGCCCGGTGGTGAGATGATTGCTCTTACACGACCCCACTGGATCGGTACAAGCCGTCAGCCCTACACAAAATGGTCGTGGACTAAAATGGAAGAGAACATTGGTGGCCCCAACTTTATCCGCCTGCCAGATGGTGGGCTATGGGCAGCTGGACGACGCTCTGGCGAAAAGCCAACCACTGTTCTTGCCCGCATGAGGCGAGACAGTTACGAACCTGTTCTCACGGTGCCTAGCGGTGGTGATTGCAGCTATCCAGGGTTGGTATGGCACGATGACCTGTTGTGGATGAGCTACTACTCATCACATGAAGGAAAGACAAGCATCTATTTGGTGAAGATCAAGATTAGGTAACCCATCTTTTTTCTTTGATCCAGAAGGGAACAGTAGCTAATTCATGGTCCACGTTCGAACCAACCATATGATGTTTAAAGCATCGATCAATCTGGTTACCTTGTTCCAGGTCAAGGGGCTATCCTGCTTCAGCATGCCAATTTAGACAATCTGAACGAATTAATGTAATTTAACTTAAAAGTGAATTGGGTGCATTTGGCATTTACTGCAACTTAATTGTATGGTTGATTCCACGGGAATCATATTTTGTGCCGAAGATCAACGTTGACCCCGAAAGATAGGTGGTGCAGATGCTGTTTCTGAAACACCACGATTTAGATGCCAAAACGGAGACTAACTATGACACACATACTCAAGCGACTGTCGGTGCTGACCACAGCTATACTTTTTCTCCTACCTGCTTTCGCTATCGCGCGACTAACACAACAAGAATGGGTAAGGATATGGCCGGGCAGTTCGACTTTTACGCATGGACGCTCAAGATGCCTCGCGCGGCTTCCAGTTCGAGCGAATCAATTAATACCTAACTGTGCTAAATTGAAACATAACGAGGAATATATGACCAGATATGGCAGATCACGACTTGGCAAAACAATTGGGTGTATTCTGGCAGTAATCCTCGTGTTCAGTTGCTCAAGCTGGTGTTGGGCAGCTAATGACCGTGTCATCCCGCACATTGATGCAACCATGACATTCGACCAACCTCCGGAATGGGCTGTGCTACAGCGACAGCTTATCGACCAGATGAACACATCCGTCGACGTATTCATTGAGAAGTACCTGAAGGACGATGGTTCTTTCCGGTACAATTGTTGGGGCAAACTGGACGATTCTTACGAGACGTTCCACAATTGGCCAACGTTCTACGCGCTCGGTGGCGATGCCCGTTTCCTCCCACTTGCCAAGCGACAGTGGGAGGCCATCACTCGTCACTTTGCCGACAACGGCACTCTGGACAATGAGTTCCACCGCTGCGGCGACTGGTTTCATCTCGGTGAAGGTTGTCACCTGTTCTATATGCTATGCTTAGCCGATCCATCCGACCCAAAATTTATTGATCGTGCTCAGCGTTTCGCTGGTCTCTACCTGAACGAAAATCCCGACGTGAAAAACTACGATCCTGACCACAAACTGATCCTCAACACCCAAACTGGCAGCAACGGGCCGCTACCGTGGACGCCCGACAAGCCTTGGGAGTACGTCTGGACTATGGAGCACTATGGACTTCCGTTCTACGATGTGCCAGGTATTGCTAGCTACGCCGATTTGAACGCAGATGATAACATGAAGAAGATGGCAGCAGTAGCGCATGCCCGGTGGGGACGTGGCGATGGTCCTATCAACCTGGCTGTTACTAGCCTTATGCTCAACGCTTTCCTGGCCACGGGTGAGGATAAGTATCGCACGTGGATCACGGAATATACCAACGCTTGGATCAAGAGAGTGCAGGAGAACGGGGGGATCTTGCCCGACAATGTCGGCTTATCAGGCAAGATTGGTGAATACATCAACGGCAAGTGGCATGGTGGCTACTACGGCTGGACTGTCTACCATGGATGGGGCGGATACGCTCAATCCACGGGGATGGCCGCCGAAAATGCGTTGCTGGTGACTGGTGATTCCGTCTACCTCGACCTGCTGCGTAGCCAGATTGATTTGCTCATTGGGTTAGGTATCGCCAAGAATAATACAGTCTATGTCCCTCACAAGCACGGCGACCCAGAAAAGGTGGTCAATGCACCGCTGTCGTTCCTCCCGGTTCTGCGAAATCCTGATGGGACGTGCCAAGAAGTCAACGGCTGGTTTAAGTTTATGCCCATGGACCCGGTTGGTCCGGCACATCTCTGGAATATGTCAATGGATCTGGCCGACCTTGAGCGCTCTAAGAAAATCCGCAATCATGATCCTGAGGCACGCTGGTCCCGCGATTGGGAGAGGATCGAATCGATCAGCCGTTTTATGTCCAAGGACCACGGTGGGCACGAAGCCGCCTGGCAGGCTTATCTAGACGGCACATATCCGACATATCCAGAAGAGATCCTGAAATACAATATTGCGCAGGTGAACGGCCGCTTGGATGAGATTCGCCAGCATCAGCCGAAAGAAAACGATGGGTTCAGCCTTATCTACCGCAATCCGGTCAGCGTCGAGGGGCTAGTTAACCTGACCATGGGTGCGCCACTGCCATTCTACAACGGTGGATTGCTGATGGCGCGCGTACGTCACTTCGACCCGATGAACAAGCGGCCGGGGTTGCCACCGGATGTTGCAGCTCTGGTTTCTGAGCTGGCGTCGGATCGCACTGTCCTACATCTGCTCAACCTCAGTCTCACACATTCACAAGACGTAATTGTTCAGGCCGGTACCTACGCTGAGCACGAGTTTGCCGACGCAGCGTACCAACCTCAGTTGGAGGAGGAGGCGTCACTGCCTGTAAACGGTACACGCTTGACGGTTCACCTGCCACCACAGTCGCAGATAAAGCTTGACATCACCACAAAGCGTTTCGTCCACAAACCGTCCTACAACTTTCCATGGTAATACCCTTCCGTTGGGAAGGATGCTGGAAATCCATCGAAGATCTCGTTTTGGGAGGATCAAAGGCAGGAAAATGCACGTATCTGCAGTGTTGTTACTCATGGTATTGCTTTTCAATTTATTTCCATGACTCTTGATCTGTTTCCATCGTTAAATGGTTTTTTAGATCTACCAATTCCGCGTAATATCGAAGGATACGATTTCTCAGACGCTCGGCTGGGCAGGTCAGGCACGTTTGAGCAGGAAGCTGTCTTAACCATGAACTTTGGTGTCACTCACAACTACTGAGTCGATGGTTAGGAATGACATAGTGTTCGGACAACACATCATAACTACACACGTTGGAGAGATAGATTGACAGAATTGTACGATCTAGAAACCGATCCGCTTCAGATGCACAATTTGATGCAAAAGCCGAAAGTCCGAAAAATCAGGAGAAAACTAGATGACTCACTCCGAAAACTACTAGTCATGCGAAACGACGATGTGCATCCTGCCACAAGTTACAGCGATTGGTACGACAATCAACGCCAAGTTATCCGAAACGCCCATGGAGCACTCAACAATCCGGAAGATCAACCGGATTGGTCTTTGCTAGTAGATCATCCACTACGTCAGCATTGACTACCAAAACGGTGAGTCAAAACCAAACGCCAAAGAAAACTTGAGAGACCGATCAGTGAGCTCCATCATTTGGCTCACTGATCAACACAAATCGAACACCAGTAAAATCGAGCTTAATCATGGCCCAAGTTCAGATAAAACGCGGTGAGACCTTATGTCTAGTCCACTTCACTCTCCGTATGACTTGAGAAAGATGAAAAATCGGCTAACTTCAAGGGTGAGCCCTAGAGCTATTATCATAGGTTTAGGATTCACCGTGGTTCAAACAGCAATTACGCCCTATAACGATTATTATATTCAAGGCACAGAAATCTCCGGCAGTCATTTTCCTCTAGGAGCAGCATTTGTGTTGATTTTTCTCACTTTTGGAATCAACCCATTTATAAAAAAAGCCATGCCTATAAGTGGAAGACTAACCCCCGGAGAGTTGATTACAATCTGGATAATGCTGTTGGTCAGTTCGGCCATTCCCTCTAAAGGGATGATGGGATTCTTGATACCATTTTTGGTGGCACCTCTTTATCTTGCAAAACCAGAGAACGAATGGAAAGAAGTCCTCCACCCGCACCTGCCAGAGTGGCTGGTAGTCTGGGATATCAGGGCAGTGGAAGATTTTTACGAAGGCGATGTGTCAGTTCCGTGGAGTGTTTGGACCAAACCGCTTATCGCTTGGAGCATTTTTATCATCATTCTGTATTTTGTGACTATTTGTTTGTCCGTGATTCTGCGGAAACAGTGGGTTGAACATGAACGATTCGACTTTCCACTGGCGTCTGTTTCAGCGGAAATGGTTTATTCCACTGCTGAAAACAAGCTTTTTAGCATGTTGTTTAAAAAAAAGTTGATGTGGATAGGTTTTCTGATTGCCGCCACCTTTCACATACTCAACGGCCTGCACGAGTATTTTCCTGCTCTGCCTCGTATTCCTAATCGATACGACCTCTATAAACCATTTATCGGAAGACCATGGATTGTAATGGGTTGGTGGCCCCAGTTCAGGTTGTTTCTCTACTTTTCTGTTATCGGCATTACCTATTTGCTTGCTTTGGAAGTCTCGTTTAGCTGTTGGTTTTTCTTTCTGTTTTTCAAACTTCAGTATCTCATTATCAATACTTACTCGATTCCGATTAATCCCTGGATCTCCGCCAGAGGTCAGACCATGTCAGTCTATCTGGTCCTAACTGTCGCTTTCCTGGTCAAAAGCAGATCTCATCTCAAAAACATTTTGAAAAAAACCTTGTCATTACGAAGTAACGAGATCGACGATTCTAGCGAACCGTTATCTTACCGGTTGGCGCTGATAGGGTTGATCGGTGGTTGTCTTTTACTCGGCTGTCTATGTACATACGCAGGGATGACACTATGGGTAGCATTAAGCATTATCATCATCTTTTTCATTATCTCTACCTCCTTGACATGGATGGTGGTCAACGGTGGTATGCTGCTAATTCAAGCGCCAATTTATCCCTCAGAATATTTCGAGGTAACAGTCGGCACTCGAAAAATAGACTCTAGCAGTTTAACGCTCTTAGGATTTCAAAGAGTTATGATGCGTGACTGGGGACAGATTATGATGCCGAATATCCTGCACGGTTTCAAAATTACCGATCCGGTGAGCTTAAATCGAAGGGATTTGTTAGCAGCAATGATAATAGCCATGCTGGTTACAATTGGGGTTTCCTATGTCGCTTTTTTACCTTTGGTCTACGACAAAGGCGGTCTGAATCTGCAAAGAGGACCATTTGTAGGTGCGCCAAGATACTTCAACCATATTGTTTCCTTAATCCAGTATCCGCAGGGAACAAAATGGGGCGAAGTGTACAGCATGGTTTTAGGGTTCGGCATCACGACTTTGCTTCTGATGATGCGACATCATTTTATCTGGTGGCAGCTTCACCCAATTGGATATGTGATGGGAGCAGTCTACTCTTCATACTTTCTTTGGTCTTCGATGTTTATAGGCTGGCTTTTGAAGTACGTGATACTGAAAACTGGTGGTATCAGCATCTATCGGCGCTATAAACCATTATTTATAGGATTGATACTAGGTGAGTATTGTATTGTTGGAATATGGACGATTCTTGGGATGTTTACCGGCGTAGATTACCGTCATGCTTTACCCGGTGCATAAAAGACGTGTGGCTGAAAGGATTAGAAGAAATTAGAATTCTGTAGAATCAATTGTTCACTCGTCGGCCATGATGACAAATAATTAGATCAAAAAGGAACAAATCAATGACAACATTTAAACATTGGAATCGAACAGAGGATAACTTTCCAACCCGATTGCTCTGAGTTCAATGGATGACCATGTCAACTCAAACCAATAATATCCGAATCGAAAAACAACCTCGGGTAATTGTATTCCTCCTACTGATCTCGGCTGTCGGGTTACTGGTCAACGGTTATCGTTACGGCTTCAACGACCACGCGTTTTACATCCCGATGATTGACCGCTTGGTGAACCCAGATCTCTTTCCAAGAGACTATCTGTTCGATGAACCATCGGGGGAGTACAATTTTTGGATACTGGCTATGGCCACGCTGGCTCGATTCTTTCCCTTGGAATGGATTTTCTTTCTTGGTTATATACTGACACGTTTTGCGCTTTTTTGGGCGATTTACCATCTTTCCTTGAATCTTTTCAACAGTCGCGGGGCAGCCGCGCTGGCCGTGCTTTTTCTTGTCATCCCCAAACCTGTTGGAGGAACAGCCACGGCTACGCAAGACATCTTCCTTACTCTCCGCTCAACAGCAATGCCCTTGGCAGTCGCCTTTCTGATCCCCTATTTCCGAGGTCGGTCTATACTTGCCGCTATAATCTGCGGCGTCGTTTTCCTGATCCATCCGATTACGGCGGTCCCCCTAATTTCCCTGTTAGGATTCAGATTATTAATTGAAACATTTTGTCAGAGCTGGCGTTTGCCGGCGAAGGCACTTGGCGTGTTTACAGTTTGTATCCTTCCCCTAGTAATTCGCGTTTTCCTGATCGACCGTGCTAGCCACTCCGATTTAAGTCCTTTCTCTCGATCCAACCCACAGTGGCTAGAGATTATTAAAGAACGCGATAGCTATATTTTCATTTCTGTATGGAATCGCGAGGCCTTTCTATCGCTAGTCGCTTACACAGTTATTCTGCTAGCTATACTCTTTTTTCGCCATAGAAGACCATCTGATACTCATACCAATACAAACAGCACGATCTTTCCACAGACGAACTTCTGGGCATTTGGTGTGGTGGTTATCTGCGTTGGATTGTTCTTCATCGGTAGTGCATTTGTTGAATGGTATCCGCTACCGCTCATCGTACAGTTACAGATACTACGTGGCCTCCACCTGATTGTCAATTTATCAATGATTTACGCCGCTTGGCTCTTGTGGGAGGGGTTTCAGCATTATCAAAAGTCTAGATCCCCGATTAGCACATTAGCCAGCCAACCTACCAACCAGCCGATAAAATTTTACTTCGCATTTCGTGTCGCATGCCCGTTTGTCGGTTCGCTGGCTGGCGCATTGATAATTGCCCTGGTAGCCTCGCTTTTTACAAGTGGATCACATCATCAGTTGATATTAGGAAGTGTCACGCTAGTCTGCTGGTGTATCTGTTTTCACTTTGCGCGCCTTTCCCCTGCCCCGAAGAGAAGGACTCTTTTCACTTGGATCAGTCTCATCATTGGGAGCGTTATCTGGCTATCAGTTATCTGGGCTTTTCGCCGATTCTTTGCTGAGGCGTTAAGCTGGAACATCTTCTGGCTGGTGTTAGCCGGACTCATTTTCGTTAAGCTAGTTGGTTTTCTGGCCAAGTGTAGGAACTTGAGAAAGGTAGAAAATTTTGCTGCCGGAGGTATAATCTTAACTACTGTTCTAGCACTTCTGATGCTCAATTCCAGCAAGCTGGATCAGGTCCTAATAAGAGGACAACTGATACATCACGTCAACCTTCCGGGCAAATTGCCGCCTAGTAGTTGGGCTGATGTGGGACAGTGGTGTAAGACGAATACACCCGTGGAATCAACATTTTTCGTTCCCCCCAAGACAACAGGATTTCGCATCCACTCCCGCCGAAGCAGTGTTGGTGACTGGAAGGACGGTGCTCCTTGCGTCTTCTCTGAGCGCTATGCCAAAATTTGGTGGTCACGAATGGAAGAACTTGACGGTTACCAATCATTCAATGAAGCACGATTTCAGCAACTGCGAGAAAAGTATGGTGTTTCATTGGCCGTGGTAGGTAAGGAGCACCAACTTAACTTTCCCATACTGTATCAAAATCATGAATTTGTAGTTTACGCATTGGGTGAATAACGATAATCGCCCTTATTTATCCAGCACCACTCCTAGAAGGGAAAATTTCAGTTCGAGCTGATTACACACCTGAGGTCGCCCGATTTTACATCCCTTTACAACTTTAGAATGGTATAATTGATTCCACTCTCTCAGCTTCATCAAAACGATCATCAAAGGATCTGCTTGTGCCTGATGAAGACTTTTGCCTTGACCCCATAGCGGCTAATTACCTGATAGTAATAGGAATTCTGTCTTAATGAGTGTGTCAAATACAGATGATAAATTTTGTTAGATATCTCTTCCTGATAATATAGAGATGGGCGACCTTCCTAGCTAAACATCCATCGATCAAAAGGAACAAAAATTGCATTTTCGGCAGGAAGATAGAAACAGACGTTCTCTCCTTCAACCAACAAAGATTGGTAACCTTTATAAACATAAGTAGATACCAAAGACGGGTCAAGAACTTGAAATTGTATCTGGCACTCAGGTTAGCAACAAAGTCTATTCAAGATGACACCTAACTGACCTTCCATTAGCTTTGGATCAGAGATTTGGATAGCAGTATGCTCTACCTGAAACCCTTAGGTTGGTGTCATGGCTGAAATTTTTGTCACCCAATTGTTTAGATCTATCAGACCTATGTTAGTTACACAAAGATCGAGTTCTATCTAGAGTTACCTCTATTGAATGGAGTGAAGGATTGAAGAGGAAATTGTTATTCCATCAAAATGTATCAAAAAACCGACAGCTAATGGTTAGCCAATGCGACATATTTGCCCGTAAATTCGGCCAGTAACTCATTTCTAACCCTAATTGTGGAATTAAGCATTATTTTGGCTTTACCCTTCTGCGAAAATCTATCCAGAAAAGATGAAATTTGGTCCATATCAACCAAAGCACAAGCCACTTCAAAATCATCATTTATCGGTCTGTAATATTCAACCTCCCCTCTCTGGATTACTACATCCCCGGCTAAATTATTCGCTTGCAAATTTCCGATGAGAAGGCACCAACCGGCCAAAACTAGCCCGGAATAGATACTGCCGCCAAATGCTGTATGCCGATGATTTCTGTTAGCCCGAAGAGGAATGTCAAGGACGATTCTGGTGGGAAGATAAGAATTGACCTTGATGCCCATTTTTCGGGCAATCGGAATTTCCTGATCTATAATTTTTTGGATGTAATCACGCATTGCTTAGGAATGACCAATAATTTCAAGTTCGACGTTCATCTACTGGTTATTGATACTGATACCAAACTGAAGCTTAAGATGATCTTTGAGGCAAAAATTTTCACCTAGCTCTTAGTAGGTGATTCAAAAACAGTTTGTCAAATAAGAATCACTATCATAAAGCACAAGTATGAACTGGAATATTCAATTCGGCAGATCAAATTCATCTAGTACATAATTAAAAACGATTCTTGAATCAACTACTCCTTTCAACACCAGCCCAATCTCGCCACATATTCTGACAAGGGGATTCCTCCATTGTATGTTCGATATCCTGTTTTCTGAAATCATATAATACCGCCTGTCGAATCTGACATGAATAGTTATGACCGGCGGCATGACCAACTCGATGATGCCAAAAGACGATATCTCCAGCTCGACCATGACAATCAACACCTGCCTGTTGACTGAAACAGGCTCGATCTTTTTCATACTGATCGGTTGGTTCTGTCCTATATTGAGAATGGAAGTCATAATAAAACTTCAGGTGACTTTTCGGCCAGACCATAAACCCTCCACCTTCCGGCGGGACATCGTCAATATAGCCAACGACACCAAGATGAAACGGATGTCCATCAACGTGACAACCACTTGGCTTTTTCGGCACATCACCGTAGGGTAAAGTACAATAAATACCGCGAACTCGATCTGGTTCACGTAGCATTCCTTTGCCCAATAGTTGCTCCGCCATGTACCATACCGATGGATTTTTAGGTAGAAGTCTAATCATCCAGGGTTCACCACCAAGTTGACGATAATTCCACCGGTATCCGGATCGATACGACATTTTATCTTCACACCTTTCTTCAAATGGGCCAATCCAAGTTTCAAGCCGATCACGCTTCAGTTGTGAAGGCGCCGCTTCCCATAAGCGTTCGCGTGCATATGCCATTAGTTCAGGATCAAGGACATCCCGTTTAACCAAATAGCCTTCTTCTTTAAAAAAAAGAATTTCCTGTTTTGACAGCGTACTCATAAACCTGAGACCTAATCGAGATCTTGTTGAAGTAGCTTTTGACCAGTGTTTAACTGGTTTGAATCATAGTTGTAAGCTTAAGCTTAAATGCCCCAGTGTTTCCAGAGATCGTCCAGAATGTCATATCGCATCTCTTCAAGCTTTTTGTAGTGCCAGCGGCCAAAGATACCAATGCGAGGCGTTGTATTCACATTCGGCGATCCGTTGTGACACATGAACCCATGCCATAAGATGACGGTACCGGCAGGTGCGTGAAATTCAGTCGGTCCATCAGTAGACCCCTTGGAGAATTCGGTGTAATTCCAACCCTCCTTATCTAAAAAACTGCCATTAATTTGCTCCGGATGCCGAACGAGATAATCATATGTTGACAGATGGCTACCTGGCCAGTATACAAAACAGCCGCCTTTCGATTCAACATCATGAAGATTGGTGGTTGCCCCAAGCACTAAACCGCCTTCCGGATGCTGGGAGGGTGGGCCATAACCATCAATATGGCTGCTCCTCGGTAACGACCATTGACCATCGGAATCCGGCCACTTAATAATTGGGGCACCACCTCCACCGATGAAATTGCCACCACTTAATTGATCAGCAACAGCCTGAACCATAGGAACAGCACTAATGTTTGGACAAGGTGGTGTAAAACGCCATCGACCAATAAAAGTTTGATCGGTTGGCCAACTGTCCGGATCGTCAAAGCTTGAATTTAAACACCACCAGAACTGTTCCTGCCAAGTCGCCAGAAGATCTGGTTCAATGCAGTTCTCTAGAACTAGGTATCCGCTCTCTTTAAAAAAACTGATTTGATCTGTTGATAAAACCTGTGAATTGGCCATCCACCCTCCTAATTTCCTAATCTACACGACACTGCAAACACATCGAAATCCATTGTAATCGTAATCACGTAAAGAATCTTGGTATCCACGAAAAGCCACGCGAAGCGCACCGAAATAGTTATTCCAACTTCCACCACGTACCACACGATACATGCGTTTTATCAAATTCCCGTCTGTTTCATCTTCCCCAATAGCAAGAGGATTCCGTTGTGGACTTTTAGCGTAGAATTCCTGCTCATAAGCATCCAAACACCATTCCCAAACATTCCCAGCCATATCATTTAGACCATAACCGTTGGCCGGATAAGTTCCACCGATGTTCGTTTGGCGAACCGTTCCATAATAATTGGCATATTCAGAACTATTATGCGGATCTTCATCTAAGTTTGGCCGTGGAAACTCAGCTCGATCCAATCCGCCACGGGCAGCATATTCCCATTCTGCTTCTGTCGGCAGCCTCTTCTCCACCCATTGTGTATAGGCCATCGCATCATGCCAATTTACATAGATAATTGGATGATCATCGGTTGGTGAATCGATTAAAATATCACGCCAATTAGGCGTTTTGTATCCGGTGTCTTCAACGAACTGCCTATACTGCCCAACAGTTACCGGACTAACGTCCATGTAGAAAGCCGAAATTTCGACGGTATGGACAGGTTGTTCGTTATCCATCTCTTGACCGCCCATTTCAAAGGTTCCGCTGGGAATCAGTACCATGCCTGAATAATCAACGGCCTTCGGCGATGATAATAGTTGTTGGGCATCGATCCCAACAATATTACGTTGATCTACCATAAATCCTTCCTTTCACACTTGGGATTGTGTTAATAAGTAACTCAACTCTAATTAGTAAATTGAATTTTTCGGATATCACCAACCGGATCTGTGACGGTCCGTCGTAACCAGGTTTCTGAGATCGGTTCAAAACGCCCGTATAACTGAGTTGTACCAATCTGGAATTCAACCTCCTGAGGTCCACCAAAGGTTGCCATCTCCCATTGGTCAGTTAATCGGGCAGTAGACAGATCCTCGATCAATTTCCTAACGTCTTGTCCCTTTGGCGTATAACGAAGTTCAGCACCAATCGTGGCCCCATAACGACGGTAAGTCGATTCGGGCAATTCACGCATATCCGGAAACTCAATAAGACGTAATCCGACAAAAAGATGATCGTTTTGGCGTTCGATTACCAGTTTTGGAGTCGTAAGTTCAGGGTCGCAGGCAACGAAACAAAGACCCAGTGAAGCATGACCACTTCGAACGACTACCGTGCCTTCGGCTGCCCCTTGGTAGGTGTCAACAGATTGAATACTATTGACAATTACATCGTCAATAGTATTCAATCTGGGAAAAACCACAAACGCTTCTAACGTTTGCACAGTCCACCTTTCTTGCCTTTTCGGTAAATATATGATCAAAGCCGTCGGCCCGGACTGAATGGCAAAGGGACGGCCATCATCGCCCCAAAGTTTGGGGCCAATATCAAAGTTACCCCCATGATGATGGTTCCGATATAGGTTCCTAACATCTGTCCCTGGCCTTTTACCGTTTTGGACAAACCGAGCAAACGCCTGTCCCAAATCTGATAATTTCTCCACCGGTTTTCCAGTTCGCGTCCATTGAGCGATATAATTACCGTTTTGCATACCGTGGACATGTGCTTGGGACGCAGTCCCAACCGAAAGGTTATCATCCATCCAAGTTGTTAGATCAGCAATGCCCCCAGGAATCCATGTCAACACATCTTCGTTTCCCAGTTTGACCATCGCCTGTTCAGCCGATGCCGTGATAGTAACTGGCGTTTTTTTTCTTAAAGCGATTTCACTGACATCAACCGGATGACGATGCGCTAACAATGGGAGAATTCCACCATAAGCATGATCATGACCATGCTCATAATCATAAGCAACCTCTTTATCATAGAAGGCCCCCCACATCATGTCAGCCAGCATCAAGACAATACCCGATCCCCCGAAGAGACTGTCGTGATAGGCTCGACTCCATGGACCACACAACTGCTTAATTCTAGGGTGCCATCGCCACGCCATCTCAGACCAGAGGTGACGCTCCAATTTCTCGGCCAGATGAATGGTGCGTTTCTCACCGAACAAGCAGATGATCCTCAGTAAAATTAGCGTTACCGGGTGATAGGTGGGACTGTTAAATTCAGGGATAGTGCCGTGTGCAGCAACCATGTCCGTTAACTTTTCAAGTGCTTCGATCCCTCTATCAATATGATCCAATCTATCAAACATGACACCTGCTATAATTCGTCCGGTCCAGTTACCAAGCGGGATATTGATGTTTCTGCCCGCCATAATATCCTCACCATCTGAATCAATAAAGCCTCGAATTGCCTGATGGAAATTTTTCCGATCTTCGTCATCCAGAAGCGGATCTATTTGAGCAAGTGCCAAGGCCTCAGCCATCATGTTGAAATGTCCTCCGGCGCTACCAATTTTTTTCAATAGTTCTTTGCCGGCTTTGATCCTTTTCGGCTCTCCACTCAGCAGAAAGGCGATAGCACAGTATAAGCTGGATCTAGTATCTGGCCCCGGATGCTCATCCCCTTCAACCATACCTGTTTTCGGATCAGTAAACCGATCGGCATATTCGCAAGCAACCTGTACCACGCGTCTAGCCTGAGGTGACAAGTGTGAAATCTGATCATCTTCATCCCAGTAAATGATCTGATTATTTGACAAAGCGTCTGTAGATTGGTTCAAATTTGGTTGCATGGGCACCCCAATTCTTATTTTGCAATTTTAACTTAGATAATATCGTAATAGTACTAAGAACTTATCCTTCATGCCAACAGCAATCATTTCATCTAAACGCAGCAAAAGGAACATCTCCAAAAGAACAATCCTCAGTATATCACAAGTAAAAATTCGTGTGCAGTTACCATAGTACAATTTCTAGAAAAGATCAGAGACAGTAGATTACTAGATGCAATTTGGTAAACAGATTTCTCATTTCATCAGAAAGGTGATATAATCGCCATAGTGTCATTGGCCTATAGTCAGAAATTTGCAAGTTCACTTTTCAAATATTGCATTGCAAAAGCATAGATTCCCAACATGAAAAACACGCCTAAACACACGAATCGATTGATCGATGAAACCAGCCCATATTTGTTACAACACGCTCATAACCCTGTAGATTGGTATCCTTGGGGTGAAGAAGCGCTGAATCTAGCCAAAGAGCTGGACAAACCGATTCTGCTGAGTATTGGCTATTCTGCTTGCCACTGGTGTCACGTCATGGAACGGGAATCTTTCGAAAACGAAGAGATTGCTGCCATCATGAATAAGCACTACATCAATATTAAAGTCGATCGAGAAGAACGACCTGACCTGGATGAGATTTATATGAGTGCCGTTCAAATTATGACCGGTTCCGGCGGGTGGCCCATGACAGTCTTTTTGACACCAGATCGGAAACCATTTTATGGCGGAACCTACTTCCCTCCCGACGATCGGTATGGACGCCCCGGCTTTCCCAAACTACTGGTGGCTGTTAAGGATGCCTATCAAAACAAACGGGCAGATATTGATGAACAAGCGGAAAAATTAGTGTCTCATATCAACCAAATTTCTAACCCGAAAAGTGTAGACGATTTATTATTGGATGACAAGATTATCGAACAGGCTTTCTATCACTATCAAAACCGATTTGACAGTCAACATGGAGGATTTGGTCAGGCACCAAAATTCCCACCCGGAATGGGATTGATTTTGTTATTGAGATACTGGAAAAGATCAGGAAACTCACGGGCACTGCATATAGTCGAATTCACCTTGGAAAAGATGGCGCGAGGCGGAATGTACGATCAACTCGGAGGTGGATTTCACCGATATTCGACTGATGAAATATGGTTAGTTCCCCACTTTGAGAAAATGCTCTACGATAACTCACTTCTGACTGTTGCTTATTTGGAAGCATTCCAAGCCACCAGCAAACCTTTTTACCGAGAAGTGGTTGAAGAAACACTAGATTATGTCTTACGCGAAATGTACAATCAGCAAAATGGTGGTTTCTATTCCACTCAGGATGCCGACAGTGAAGGAGTGGAAGGGAAATTCTTTGTCTGGACACCGGGTGAAGTTGAGCAGATTCTTGGTCAAGCCGATGCCAAAATTTTCTGCGATTTCTACGATGTCACCGACCACGGCAATTTTGAGCACCAAAACATTCTCTGGGTCAAAACCCCGGCTGACTTATATGCAAAAAAAATAAAAATTGATCAAGCTAATTTAGTCAATATTCTAAATAGATGTAAAAAGAAACTTTTCGAGATCAGAGACAAACGAATCAAACCTGGACTAGACGACAAAATCCTGACTAGTTGGAACGGCTTAATGATCCGCAGCATGGGACTTGCTTACCAAATACTGGGTGATCTACGCTATCTGGAAGCTGCCGAAAAATCAGCCAAATTCATCCTGACTGAACTTGTACGAAAAAATGGGCATTTATTGCGAACTCATCGCGCTGGTAAGAGTCATCTGAACGCCTGTTTAGAGGATTATTCCTATTTCATTGCAGGGCTAATCGAACTCTATCAAGCCAGCTTTGATCCCTACTGGCTGAGAGAAGCAGATCGACTTAATCAAATCATGATCAGCCAATTCTGGGATCCTCAAAACGGCGGTTTTTTCTTTACCGGAAAAGATTATCCAGAACTGATTGTCCGTTCCAAGTCAGCTTATGATGGGGCTACGCCGTCCGGCGCTTCAATGGCTATTCACGTTCTGTTACGGCTAGCCATACTTCTCAACCAACCCGACTTGATTGAGAAAGCGAAGACCACTTTCTCACTCTATGATCACGCCATGAAAACGGCACCATCCGGATCAGCTCAGATGCTATGCGGAGTTGATTTTCTAATTGACACTCCAAAAGAAATTGCTATCGTCGGCAATCCATTAAGCGAACAAACACAAGAAATTCTGAAGAATATCCATCGCCGCTTTGTTCCTAATAAAGTGGTCGCCCTATTGAATCCAAATACAGAAGACAGGCAGAAAATTGAAGAACTGATACCGCTACTAGCCAGCAAAACGTCAATTGATGGGAAGACAACGATCTATGTTTGCCAGAACTACGCCTGCCAGCTACCGACAACTGATGTTGGTGACCTGGACAAACTACTCTAACTTACCCAAGTACCTCGGCATCGATATGGAATGACGTTGCCTTGCTATCGTTGCTTCTTTAGCGCCATCTGACATACCATATCCAAGTCAATCATACCCGTATCGCCATATTCAACCTCTATTCCGACATTTTTCTTCGGCATAACAAATTCGAGGCCACGCTCGCCGAACCTTTCACTGAGCGGGTCGGCCCCTTATCAGCAATAATCCTAGCCAGTTCTTTTGGGATGGCCAAGCCAAATTCTCGGAACTGCAATCCTTCCAATAACTTTACCTCACCCAGCGGGGCCGAATCGAAATCAGCACCGAAAGAATAAGGGTACATATCCCCTTGCCATCAGATACCACCATCCACTTCGTACCTTTTCCGTCTTTGCTCTTTGTAACACCGAAGCTCCCTTTTTAGCTGAAGCGAAACTACCATCCGCAAAGTTTTCTTTCCATTGGTCACCCGCGATAAATTTTTCTCTTTATACCATAAAAATTTCCTTTTACAGCATAGTACGAAGAAGACATTTAACGACGCAAACTTATTTTTTTACTTCTAAAACAACTTCTAATCATTCA
The DNA here is from genome assembly GCA_012963885.1 of Candidatus Poribacteria bacterium. Taxonomy (GTDB): domain Bacteria; phylum Poribacteria; class WGA-4E; order WGA-4E; family UBA9662; genus UBA9662. The sequence continues at coordinate 92,202 of DTUY01000384.1, forward strand.
GTCACTTGACTAAACCAGATGTCGTAGATCGAACCAATGATAATGGTTGCTAACGAAATTGCCATCAACATACCACCAAGATATACAGTGTAGGCAAAGATGGGACTAATCAAACGGGTTAACCACCAAGATGTAATGTCGATAAACATGGCTACAAACGGGAGTACTGCACCGAACAGTCGGATAGTTGGACGAAAGGAGGTAAGTAAGAAAATCATTGAAAGTAAAAATGAGAAAACTCCGAAACCAAAAGCGTGATAGTGTGTAAATCGCGCCAGCCACCCAATTGACGGCCCCATATCAGGTTCAGCAGAAGCATAAACCTGTTCGTAAGTTTCTAAAGGATAATCTGGGCGTTCATCATAAGGATGGCAACTAATGCAATTGTCCTCAAATATATATTGGATTTCCTGATATCCCTGCTCTGTACGACCTTGTGCGATCCACTCTTCGATAGAGATCTTTTCCTCTTGGCTTGACAAATATTGCTCCATAGAACCGTTAATCTTGCTACCAAGCAAGGTTCGTCCTCGATTTCCTCGGTAAGTGATCTCAATATCACGGATTGTTGCTAAGCCTAAGCCACTTGTATCCCCGTCTGCCCGCCGCGTGTTAATTTGCAGGTTAAGCTGGGCAAAGAGATAGGAGTACCCCATCATTAATACAAACAGACTGACAACAATTTTATGTGACCATGACAGTTGGTTAAGTTTCACTAGTGTTAATTCCATACTCACCAGGTAGACTTGACAAAACCTCTGGCTCGCGCATAGTATATATCATTATAAAGATGGTAAAGTCAAATCAAACGCTATTTTGTTATTTTGCGATTTTCATTTTGTCAGGGGGGATACCATCTTTCTCTAAAGAAGAACACCCAGAAATAGGTGCCCGCCCGATTGGTATGGGTGGAACGTTCATTGCTATAGCGGAAGGTAGCGCTGCCATTCGTCGAAACCCTGGAGGTCTCGCACGGTCTGAAGAATACACTTTTGAATTCAATCAAAGTCCATCCAAACTGTTTGGTCAACTCAGACACAACTATTTGAGCCTCGTCTTGCCACGCACTGAACGAACAGCAGTAGGAATAGACTGGGGACAGATTGGATTTGAAGATGATGAACTTTCCGTCAACCGTAACAGCTTTCACTTTACCTATAGCTATGTGCTGACTGATATTATATCAGTGGGTGCAAATCTAAAGTACCTAACCAACTCGGCCAGTCTGGACTTACAAACAGTGGGATCTGACATCGGTTGGGGGAGTGATCTCGGCATTTTTATCGAATCAATCAGAAACATAAACCTCGGCTTTTTTGTACAGGACTTCATCGGAAAATGAAAATGCTTGGCCTCAAACGGGAGCAAGCTAAAACTTCTGAGTAACACTGTCACATAATAGAGACACTCCTACCCCATACCACCATGCAATTTTTCAATAGGTAAGGAAGCAGTGATTATATTGTCTCGAAGTCGGCATATATTTTGCTCACAATCACCAAATGGAAACAGCATAAAAATATCAAGTAATGCAAATATTAATTGGCTCGTAAGGCGATAACAAATATATCTGCAAAAAGTAGGGAATATGACATCAATTGGAGACCAGCTTGAAGGGACTACTGATGAATTCAAGCCTATGCCAACGGATGGCGACATTTGTCAGGATTCTTTTTTAATTGATTTCAGCCATCCTCCAGCTCTTCCAAAGCGCTACCCCCAGACTGACCACAGTAATGATATGCTGAAAATTTATCTGAGTGAGATTGGACGTATTCCAGATTTATCATACCAAGATGAATTGAATCTCTTTACTAAAATCAAGAAGATGGAGACACGTATAGCAGAATGCCAGATGCCGCTAAAGAAACTTGACGCCCAAAATAATAAAAGCCTTGTACTGGACAAGTGGGTTCAAACAATAGACCTACAACAGCAAATTCGCATTATAACTTCACGAATCTCCGTAGCGAGGGATCGCATCATTGAAGGGAATTTGAAACTTTCCGTTCACATTGCTAAAAGGTATCAAGGTCGTGGTTTAGATCTAACAGATCTGATTCAAGAAGGAAATATCGGCTTGATCAAAGCAACCAGCCGGTTCGACTGGGAACGTGGAGTGAAATTCAGCACCTATGCTTCATGGTGGATACAACAAGCTATTAACCAGGCGATAATTGATAGAGGTCGCACAATTCGTCTCCCCGCGCACGTCTTTGATGTGCTAAGAAAGTTAAAACGTTCAAAAAACTACTTGCTCCAATCCGGTATCCGTGAACCTGAATCAGATAAAATTGCTGAAGTTAGCGGTATGTCCATTAAAAAGGTTGAATCACTAGAACAAATAATGCCGCAGACAGTTTCGCCTGACAACCCAATAATTCAAGACAAATTTGAAGTTCATGATCGCGTTTCATCCACGTCAACTTTAGATCCACTTACCCATCTGATATATAAAAATAGAACTAAAATTGTCAGACAGCTGGTTAACGAACTGCCAGAGAGAGCAGAAAATTCTTCGACTTCGATACGGCTTGGACGGTGAAGGAGAACGAAGCTTACAAGAAGTTGGTAATATATTCAACCTTTCTCGCGAACGTATTCGTCAGATCGTGGCATGTGCTTTCAACCAACTGAAATCACACAAATTGCTCAATCATGCCCAATAACCCAAGTTGCCTCCTTTAAAATGAAAGACAATTGATACTGAAAGCAACGATAAATAAGAGTGCCTTCAGTTGCAACCCTTTAGCCGCGTACGACGCAATTGGGTAGCAACCTCTCGCTCAACTGTTTGCCATCTCCATCCGATTTCGATGATACTATTGAGTACCCCTCACCCTTGGTGACGATTGACGTTTCAGACTTTTCTTCTCTATCAGCTTTAGCTCAATGTCGGTCCCCTTTCCAAGCTCCTCCTCCCGGTAATCACTATATGTCTTGTCTGTCAGCGTAGACGGCCACTCCAGAAAGCAGGTCGAATTAGTAGCCCCAGAGTCATTCGATATCACTAACACACCCTAAAGTGAATAAAAACTCAACCGATTGTTCCATTTCTATAACAGGAAAAGTTTAATGACGTAGAAGTATCCCCCTTGCTCTATGGTGACTTGCTTTGCATCTGTGCGGCACTGGGCTCAATTGCTATGTTTGGAATTGCAGCCCTCTACGGCATTGTGGTCAATGACGCCATTGTTTTGATTGACTTCATCAACAAAAGGAGATCAGGAAACGGGGATGTTACGGAAGCAATTGTAATCGGT